>NZ_JAVIIY010000011.1:0-208943 GCF_033977345.1 Mesorhizobium dulcispinae | reverse complement strand
GTCATGCGAAAGATCGTCGTCACCCTAAATGCCAGGCTCCGGGACGCCATGATTCCTCAGAGTTGATGACGAAAAGATGGGCGTTTTCGCCCAATCGCGAAGATCACGACCTCAGGCGGTTCGCCGCCGACTCCGCCATCGCGTCAGCGAGGCTCATGCCCCACTGCCTGCTGCAATAGTCGCGGAAATCGAAGCAGGGCAGGCCGGGGCAGACTTCGAACTCGATCAGATGGATGGTGTCGTTAGCCTCGACCCTGAGATCGATAGAGAAGACGTCCCTCAGGCCAAGCCCGGCGATCAGCTTTTGCGCCACGGCGCGGATTGCCCGATCGGCCGCCGGCTGGCTGGCGGCGACCGGCTCTAGCTCCGGCTCGGCATAGGTTCCGGCATTGCGGGCCGCCTGACCGGTGTCGCCATAAAGCGCCATCGAGTCGGCCATGGTCTGGAAGTCGCCGCCCGAATCGACGAAGGCGACGCCAAGCGCCTCGACGCCGGCTTCCGGCTTCAGGCCGAGGAAGCTTGCCCGCGCATTGCGGCCGGCGACATAGGGCTGGACGACGACATCGTCGCGATAATGGGCAAAGACACGCCGGCTAAGCTCCAGCGCGTGACCGAGTTCGGTGATGCGCGAATCCGGCCAGATGCCGATCTTGGCGCCGAGCCGATTGGGTTTGACGAACCAGCCGGCAGGCGAGGCGGGAGGCTCGACCAGCCACGCGCCGTTGCGCGCCAGGCCGGCAGCCGGCACCGGCAGGCCGAGTGCTGAGAGCACGGCGCCGGATCGGAACTTGTCTTGGCAGAGCGCGAACAGCGAGTCGTCGGTGCCGAGCGTCTTCAGCCCGTTCAGCCGCGCCAGCGCGGGCGAAGCGCCGCCACGGAAATAGGCGACGCCGTCGGTCAGCGTCCAGACCAGGGTTCTGGCCGGATCGGCCTTCATCAATACAGTCGGGGCGTCGTCCAGCTCGACGGCCGTGAAGGCGAGGCCGCGCTTTTCGCAAGCGCCGGCGAGCTGGCCGAATTCGGGCGCGAGATCGGTCGACTGCGCCAGATAGGACGAGATCTCGGTGGCGCGTTCCGTCGGATAGCCATCGGCGACGAGCCGATCGAAACAAGCCTTTTCCGGCTCGTGGACAAGGATCAGCGTCGGCTGGCTGTTCGGCATGGATAGGCTGCTCCGGCAAATCAGCCGCTACCATCGCATGGCCATCGCAAGCGGCTTGCGGGAAACCGACCGGGCCGGGCGATAATCCGCAAGCCGCTCAGGCGATCAGCACGCGCGGCTCGAAGCGGCCCCTGACGGACAAGCCGAGCAGGAAGGTCATGCCAGCTTGGGGGTCCAGCGCGCGCTGCTTGTCGTCCTTGCCCTTCCAGGCCGACGTCACCGCGATGCGGTCGCCCTTGCGGCCGATAAAGGCGGGGCAAGAGGGCTGCGTCACCGGCATCGGAACCTCGCGCAGCAACGTGCCGTCCGGCGAATAGGCCTTCACAGCCCTACCGCCCCAGACCGCGTTCCAGACCACGCCGTCGCGGTCGACGACGGAGCCGTCGACATAGCCCTTGAAGGAGCGATGGTCGACGAACACTTTCGGCTCGCCTGTCGGCAGCCCGGTCGCCGGGTCGCAGGCGACGCGCATCAGAAGCCCGGTCGAAGTGTCGGTGTAGTAGGCGATCGCTCCGTCCTCGGAAAAGCAGATCGAGTTGGAGACGGTGATGTTCGAAAACAGCCGGCGAAGCTCGCCCTTGAAGAACCAGTAGATCGCGCCGGCGTCCTTCGCCTCGCCCTTGCCCATCGTGCCAGTCCAGAAGGCGCCGCAGGGGTGGACGCGGGAATCGTTGGAGCGGGTCGCCGGATTGTCGGCTTCGATCGGCGTGTGCAGCGTCAGCTTGCCGGTCTTGACGTCCCTGACCTGCAGGCCAACCTCCGTGGCGATCAGCTGGCGGGCATCGTCGATGATTGCGATGGCGCTGGCCATCACCCCGAGATCATGGATTTTCAGCGCGCCGGCTAGCGGCTTTTCCAAGAGCTTGCCGTTGACGATGTCGAACCAGAACAGCGTGTCGGTGGCGGGATCGTAGCTCGGGCCCTCGCCGAGCTCGCAGATGTGGTCGCTGAGAACCGAAACGCTGTCCATCATTCCCCTCCGAAGGCTTCGTCCCAGGCGGCGACCGCGGCGCGGGCGCGCTGCGCCACCTCCTCGACGCCGGCGCCCGGCTTGTAGAGGCTCGATCCCAGACCGAACACGCTGACGCCGACCGCCTTGTAGCCGGCAAAATCCTTGTCTGAAACGCCGCCGACGGCGCCGATCAGCGTTGTCGCCGGCAGCACGGCGCGAATTGCCGAAATACCGGCGGCGCCGAGCACGCTTGCCGGAAAGAATTTCAGCGCCGAGGCGCCAAGCTTTATGGCCTGGAAGGCTTCGGTCGGCGTGAACACGCCGGGCATCGTCACCATTCCGTGGTGCATCGCGCGACCCATGACCTCGGCATCGATGTTGGGGCTGACCAGCAGCCGGCCGCCGGCCTTGTGCAGGGCGTCGACATCGGCGGCCGTCAGCACCGTACCGGCGCCGACCAATGCGGTCTCAGGCAAGGCCTCAACGATGCTGGCGATAGAGACAAACGGTTCCGGCGAGTTCAACGGCACTTCGATCGCCTCGATGCCGGCGTCATGAACCGCCTTGCCGATCAGCACCGCCTCGCCGGGCTTCAGCCCGCGCAGGATGGCGACGAGGCCGCGCTTCAATTTCGGAAAGGGCGCTGTCTGCGTCACGCGACACCTCCAATCATGCCGTTCTCGCGCGCGGCCTCGACAAGCCCGGCGCGCACCGCTTCATCCGCGTCGACGATCCGGTAGGCAAGACCGGCAAAGCCGAGAGCGGCGCCATAAAGTGCGGCCAGCGCACCGGAGGCGATCAGCACCACTGGCGCCTCGCTGACGCCGTAGCGGCGCTTGGCCGAAGCGATCTCGCCGCCGATGAGCAGCCCGGACAGGCACGCCGCCGCTTCGTCGGACTTCAAGTCCTGCAGCAGGCCGGCGGCACGGATCGCGAACAGTTTCGAGGTGACGTCGCCGCCTTCGCCCAGCGCTTGGCTGCACCACTGGCGGAAGAAAGGATTGTCCGCGCCGACGGTTGCCGGATGCTCACCCAGCGAATGTTTCAGGATCGAATGCGCGGCCAGCACGGAAAACAATTCGCCTGTCGGCCAGGTGCCGAAGCCGGCGACCGCGCCGTCCTCGACCGCGACCCATTTGGAATGCGTGCCAGGCATGCAGACGAGGTGACGGCCCTTTGCCGGCAAACCGGCGCCGGCAAGCTGCGTTTCCTCGCCGCGCATGACATCCGGCGCGTCGGCCAGGCGCTGGGCGAGGCCCGGAACAATGCGGATTTCGCGGCTCGAGCCCTCGATACGCGCCGCGCCGGCAAGGATGGCGCCGATCGGTGCCGGCACCGTGACGTAGGGCGCCTCGATCCAGCCCTGGCGCGAGCCCGCCATGCCGCAGATGATGACGGGCAAGGCTTCCGGCGCGCCCATGGCGGCGAGATGGCCTTCCAGCACCTTCGCAAAACCTTTTTCGCGCGCGGTGATCAGCCCGTCGTCGCCGCGCCGCTCGGCGAGCACCGTGCCGGCGCCGTCGAGCAACCAGGCCCGCAGCCTTGTCGTGCCCCAGTCGAGGGCGGCGACCGCAGGCGCGCCGCTCACAGGACGCCTCCGTCGACGATCAGCATTTGGGCCGTCAGCATGCGCGAGGCATCCGATGCCAGGAACAGCACGGTGCCGACGATGTCGTCGGGCTGCATGATCTCCTTGATGCATTGCTTGGCGACATGGGCGGCAAGCGCTTTCTCGGTGACCCAAAGCTCCCGCTGGCGCTCGGTGATGACCCAGCCGGGTGCCACCGCGTTGACGCGGATGCCGTCGGCGCCGAGCTTGCCGGCAAGGCCCTTGGTGAGGCCGAGTATGCCGGCCTTGGCGGCGGTGTAGGCCGGCATGTCCGGATGGTTGATGAGATAGGACGTCGAGGTGAAATTGATGATCGAGCCGCCGCCGGCGCGCTTCATGCCCGGCGCCACCGCCTGCGCGGTGAAGAAGTGCGGCCGCAGGTTGATCGCCAGATTGTTGTCCCAGAACTCGACCGTGACGTCCTTCACCTCATGGCGGTCGTCGAGCGCGGCGTTGTTGACCAGCGCCGTGATATCGCCATGCGCTTCCGCCGCCTTTGCCACGGCGGCACGCAGGGCCTCGACGTCGCGCAGGTCGGTCTTGAGATAGAGCGGGCGCCGGCCGAGCTCCTTTTCCAGGCGGTCGGCAAGCGCCGTGCTGGGCTTGTCGGCGATATCGATGAAAGCGACACTGGCACCCTGCCGCATGAAGCCCTCGGTCAGCGCTGCGCCGATGCCGGAACCGCCGCCGGTGATCAACACCGAGGCGCCGTCGAGGTCGGCGAAACGCGCCGATGGCATCATGATTTCTTTCTCCCTTTGGCCGGCGCGCATCCTAGCCATGCCGGCCCCGGGGGCAAGGGAGAAACGGCGGATTCAGTCGCTTATGTCTGACAAAATAAGGCGCTCCCCCTCACCCAGCCTCCGCTTCGCTCGGCTGACCTCTCCCCGAGGGGAGAGGAGATTGCCGGCGTTTGGCGCCAGTCTCTTCTCCCCAACGGGGAGAAGGTGGCCGCGAAGCGGCCGGATGAGGGGGCCGGGTGGGGGTAGTCAGATCGCCTTGGCGCGCAGCGCGCCGCGATAGGAATCGCGGAGATAACCGAGCGTGGCGTCGGCATCGACCGGCTTGCCGAACAGGTAGCCCTGCCCGCCGGCGCAGCCGAACTGGACGAGGCGGTCGGCCTGCGCTTCCTCCTCGATGCCTTCGGCCACCACGTCCATGCCAAGCCCCTCGCACATGGCGAGAATGGCGCGGATGATATGCTCCGACGGCCGGTCGTCGAGGATGGAGGAGACGAAGGCGCGGTCGATCTTCAGCTTGTCGAAATGGAATTCGCGCAGACGCCCGAGCGAGGACTGGCCGGTGCCGAAATCGTCAAGCGAGACGCGGATGCCGACCCGGCGCAGGTCCCCGACGATCTTTTCGGCCGAAGCCGGATCGGTCATCAGGCCGGTTTCGGTGATCTCGATCTCCAGCCGGCGCGGATCGAAACCGGTGCGCTCGAGGATGGCGAGAATGTGCAGGCCGGTGTTCTGGTCGACCAGCTGCGACGGTGACAGATTGAAGGACAGGAACAAATCCTTCGGCCAGCTGCGCGCCGCCTCGGTCGCCTTGCGCAGCACGAGCTGCGACAACGGGCCGATGATGCCGCGCTCCTCGGCGATGGGAATGAAGACGCTCGGCGGCACCATGCCGAGATCGCGGTCGGTCCAGCGGGCCAGCGTCTCGAAGCCGATGGTGCGGCGGCTGTTGAGGTCGACGATGGGCTGGAAATGCGGCTCGACCTCGCCGGCCGAGACGGCGCGGCGCAGCGCCTGCTCGATGCGGGTGACGCGCTTGGCGGCCTCCTCCATCTCGCGGGTATAGACGACGACGCGGCCGCGGCCCGAACGCTTGGCGTGGTAGAGCGCGGTTTCGGCCTTGTTGATCAGGATCTCGGTGGTCTCGTCGCCGGAATAGAACAGCGAGCAGCCGACCGAGGCCGACAGTCTCGCGGTGCGCTCGCCGACGTCATAGGGCGCCGACAGGATCTCGATCAGCATGCGCGACTTCTCGGCCGCCTGCTCCTCGCTGAACACCATGGGATAGAGGAAGGCGAACTCGTCGGCGCCGATGCGGCAGACGGTGGAGTAGCCGTCCATCGAGGCGCGCAGCCGCATCGCCACCTGGATCAGGATGTCGTCGCCGGCCTTGTGGCCGAACAGGTCGTTGATCGGCTTGAAGCCGTCGAGGTCGAGGATGCCGACGGTGAACGGCGCAGGATCGTCGGCGCGGTCGCTGATCAGGCGATCGACCTTGTCGAAGAAGCGACGATGGTTGCCAAGTCCGGTCAGCGGATCGGTGAAGGCCAGATCCGTGTTTTCCTTGCCTGGCTGCCCGGTGCCAAACGTCGTTTGCATCATGTCCCTGTTGTGATGGCGGTATTTATCCTCAGACTGGCAGCAAAGCGTTTAGGAAAAGTATCGGAAAAATCGATTTTCCCGATAACCCCAAAAATGGGCCGTGCTCCGGTTAGCCGGCTTGCCTGACACGATGGAGCTCGACAGGCTTCCCATGCTTTCGGCGACAGGCTCGAGCCAGTCGAAGGGGATCGGCTTAAACCTGGCCTTAACGGCTTCATTAAATAGTAAAGCGGCCCGGAGGCGCCGGCATTGGGGCCGGCATCGGCGCGGCCGGAGGGCCGGGCACCGGAGACAGACATGCCGCACGAAGTCCGCAACGAGCCGGCGATCGCCGTGCTGCTGCCTTGCCACAATGAGGAGCTGACGGTCGGCGAGGTCGTGCGGCGCTTTCGCGAAACGCTGCCGTCCGCGACGATCTATGTCTACGACAACAATTCGAAGGACCTGACCGCGCTCAGGGCCCGGGCGGCCGGCGCCGTCGTCGTGCGCGAACCGCGCCAGGGCAAGGGCAATGTGGTGCGCCGCATGTTCGCCGACATCGAGGCCGACATCTATGTGATGGCCGACGGCGACGGCACCTATGCGCCGGAAGATGCGCCGCAGCTGATCAACACGCTTTTGACCGAGCGCTGCGACATGGTGGTGGGCACCAGGCGCGGCGTGACCGACGATGCCGGCCGCTCCGGCCACGCCTTCGGCAACCGCGTTTTCAACCGCCTCTACACGGGCCTGTTCGGCACCGATTTCACCGATATCTTTTCCGGCTACCGGGTCTTTTCGCGTCGCTTCGTCAAGAGCTTCCCCGCGGTTTCAGGCGGCTTCGAGATCGAGACCGAGATGTCGGTCCATGCCTCGCAGCTCAAGCTGCCGGTGAACGAGATGGCGCTCGACTACGGCCGCCGGCCGGAAGGCTCGTCGTCGAAGCTGTCGACCTTCAGAGACGGCGCCAGGATCCTGTGGATGTTCGCCATGCTGGTGAAGGAGACGCAGCCGCTGCGCTTCTTCGGCACGTTCGCGCTGTTCTTCCTGGCGGCCAGCATCGGGCTGATGATCCCGCTGCTGATCGAGTTCGCCGAGACTGGACTTGTTCCGCGCATGCCGACCTGGGTGCTGTCCGTAGGCCTGATCCTCTTGTCCATGCTGGCGATGGTGACCGGGCTGATCCTCGATTCGGTGTCGCGCGGCCGCGCCGAACAGAAGCGCATCTTCTACCTTTCGATCCCTGCCGGCCGTATCGAGCGGCGCGCCGGCGTCAACGGGGAGGTTTCCCCGAAGCAGGGCAAGGCCTCGCGGGCGGCCTGATGGGCCGGCTTACCCGCTTCGTCCTTGCCGGCGGCATCGGCTTCGTCGCAGATGCGGCGGCACTTTGGCTGCTGCTCTCCGTCACGCCGCTCGGCCCGCTTCCGGCGCGCGTGCTTTCGATCGGCTTCGCGCTCACCGTCACCTGGCAGATCAACCGCCATCTGACCTTCGCGCCGTCGACCCGGGGCATCACGCGAGAAGGCGCACGCTATGGCGGCGTCGGCGTCGCCACCAGCATCGTCAACTATATCGTCTACTGCGCCATCCTGTTTGCGCTGCCTTCCCTGCCGCCGCTGGCGGCGCTGGCGGTCGCCTCGGCCGTCGCCATGGCGCTGTCGTTCCTCGGCTATTCCCGGCTGGTCTTCGACCGGTAATCTCTGGCCAATTGGCAGAAGCCTTCGAGTTCCTTATATCGGCGACAGAGATCGTGCCGGAGACTCGCATGCCCCTGAAAATCGCCGTCCAGATGGACCATGTCTCCACCGTGTCGATCGCCGGCGACACCTCTTTCGCGCTGTCGCTGGAAGCGCAGCGGCGCGGCCACAAGCTCTTCCACTACACGCCCGACCGGCTGTCGATGCGTGACGGCAAGGTGTTCGCCCACGTCGAGGAGATGCAGGTGCGCGACGAGAAGGGCAGCCATTATTCGCTGGGCGAGAAGGTGCGCACCGACCTTTCGGAGATGGACGTGGTGCTGCTGCGCCAGGATCCGCCCTTCGACATGAACTACATCACCACCACGCATATCCTGGAGCGCATCCACCCGAAGACGCTGGTGGTCAACGACCCGGCCTGGGTGCGCAACAGCCCGGAAAAGATCTTCGTCACCGAATTCCCGGACCTGATGCCGGAAACGCTGATCACCAAGGATCCCCAGGAGGTGGCCGCCTTCCGCAAGGAGTTCGGCGACATCATCGTCAAGCCGCTCTACGGCAATGGCGGCGCCGGCATCTTCCATCTGCACGAGGCCGACCGGAATCTGGCCTCGCTGCTCGAAATGTTCGGCCAGCTGTTCCGCGAGCCCTATATCGTGCAGCGCTACCTCAAGGACGTGCGCAAGGGCGACAAGCGCATCATCCTGATCGACGGCGAACCTGTCGGCGCCATCAACCGCGTGCCGGCCGAGCACGATTCGCGCTCCAACATGCATGTCGGCGGCCGCGCCGAGAAGACCGAGCTGACTGAGCGCGAGCGCGAGATCTGCGCCCGCATCGGCCCGGCGCTAAGGGAGCGCGGCTTCATCCTCGTCGGCATCGACGTGATCGGCGACTGGATGACCGAGATCAACGTCACCTCGCCGACCGGCATTCGCGAGGTGCAGCGCTTCGGCGGGGCGGATATTGCCGCCCTGTTCTGGGATTGCGTCGAGGGGAAGCGGGGGTAGGCCCTTCTTGGATAGGCCCGCTGGGGCGCCATACTATGGCTTCCATAGTCCCAGCAGCCACGTGAAGAAGGTGACTATCAATGCCAGCTTCGCAATACGCTCAACGACTTTTGTGAGCGTTATCTCAAGTAAGAAATGAACTATTTGGGTGCAATACTCAAATCTTGGAAAATAGAACGAGACGCCGTTAGGATTTTTTGTGTCTGGGTTCTCACTCCTCGCCCAGGCGTGATAGTCGGAGACGATATGCACCTCGTCTCTCTCGTTTCTGGTGCCTATGCTCACGGAACCACCCCTCCCGTTTGAAATGCTGGTCATTTCGCAGGACCCTGTTGGCGGGATCCTACTCGCGGGGCAAGATTTGTCATTTACGAAATAGCACTCTGACAGTTGGTCGCCGACCCGTGAACGGCGATGCCGGGGCAGCGGTTGCCCGCGATCCCGCACCGTCGATACCGAAGCTCCGGTAAGCTTTTTGTCGGATCGGCTGGAACGTCGCGAATCAAATGTTCCTGTAATGTTCTTGCCCTGGGCGAAAATCTATGGTTGTATAGCCTGACTTCGCTCGCGGCCTGATGGCAGCGCCGCAGGCGAACCAGATCTGAGCAATGTTCTGGCCTAAGGGCCGTCGTGTCTTTGACCGGGACGTAACCACCAGGTGGCGTCAAATGGATTTTGGGGTTGGATCATGTATTAGTTGGCATTAATATGATGGCGACAATCGGCTGCAATTGCGTTCGACTTCGCCGCCCATCTTCATTTTGCAGGGATAGATGGGGCATCTTATATTATGGGGTACTTTACTAAGCGCAGCGCTGATCTGGTTACATACCGAAGTTGGGAGGCCACGGGTCACTCGAACTCTCGGAAAATGAGAGTTCTTGTACTCAAGCTGGATCACGTGGGCGACTTCTGGATGGCGCTGGGCCCGCTTAAAGAACTGCGCCGACGGTTCTCTCACGCCCATATCACGCTTGCCGTCGGAAGCTGGAATATCGAAACCGCAAGGGAATTCGGGCTCGCCGACGACTACATTGCTTTCAATTTCTTCTCTCGCAATCCGGCGCAGGCCGAAAGGCGGGAGGAAGCGGCCAGCATTGGGCAGATGCTGACCGGCGATTTTGACCTCGCCATCGACATGCGCGTTCCAGATGAGACGAGGCCTGTCTTGCTCGCCGTCCCCGCGCGACATAGGGCGGCGATAGTCGACCGGTACGGCATGGACGGGATCGACATTGCGATCGCTCCATTCAATTTGAAATTGCGCAGAACCATCCTCTATAAGCTCGCCCAGAAGATGGGAATCGCGGACAGAATCCCCAGGCGGTGGCTTGATTGGTTCACCGACCGCGACCAGATGCGTCTTCAGCATGTGACGGAAATCCTCTCATTCCTTGTGGCCAAGACCGCTGCCTATTTCGACAGCGAGAACGAAGCCGACAAACACGCGACGATAAAGGGAGCACCGATCGTGATGGCCCCCTTTTCGAACTCTGCCTTAAGGGATTGGCCTGCCGAGTATTTTGGCCAACTCGCCGCCGCGCTGGCCAAGCGCGGCGACGTGATCGTCGTCGGCCGGAGCGAAAACCGGGCAGCGATCGAGAAGGTCGTGAAAATCGCCGGCGATCTGGGGGCCGCCCGGGTTGGCATTGCCGTCGACCTCCCGGAACTGGAGTTCAATCGGCTCATAAGGTCGGCCGCGCTGGTGGTCTCGAACAACTCGGGCACGGGGCATGTTGCCGCTCAGCTCGGCCGCCCGACCGTGGGCATTTTCACTGCATCACACCTGCCGGAAATCTGGGGCTTTCAAGGCCCGGTGGTCAGCATGCTCATGAGTTCCATCGAATGCCGTGGATGCGGCTTGGACCAAGTCCACCGATGCCCAGTCGGGGTCCGCTGCAAGTTCGACATCAAGCCGGATCGCGTGCTGGTAGAAATAAATCTGATGACGAACTACTTGAGGAGCAATCCGTCAACCTGCAGCCTTTGACCGTGAGCGCTCCCGGTGCGCTGTCCACTACAGCAGGATCCAGCTGCCCGCTTCCTGGGGATCGCCGCCAGAAGCGGCCTAGGCCCGCAAGGATTTCAACATCCTGGCACCACGCAGCCTGATAGCAGTCAGACTTTGCCGGCATCAAAGGCCAGGAGAGCGCCAAGCCGGTACTGGAAGTAGTGGCGGCCGGCGGCCACAACCTCCTGTCCGCTGAGCGCCACCAGCCGGATCGCGTCATTCTCGTCGGGTGTGGCCCTGTCTGTTCGCCTCCCGTCACGAGGCAATCCCGGACATCCGAGTTCACCGTTGGTGATGCACATCGCAGCGACAGCAAGCACCTTTACGCTTGCCTTGAAGGCGTCCTATTTTGCAGGGTAGTAGCGGCTCGTGGGCACAGAATGTCGGTACTGCCTTTCTTAAGAATTTACGCGCCGCTCAACGCGGTGCTGGCTGCGCCTGGGCTTCTGGCGGTGGCTGCGCTCACGATACCGGACCTGTCCGGACGAAGCAGACTGGCTCTGACTGCCCTGCTCGCGGTCATTTGGGGCGCCTATCTTCTCCAGTTGGCCACGACCTTGCTCAGGCGCCGGGCGGGAGACGTTCGGGACAGGACGCCGGCAATCGCCATCGATGTGCTCGCGGTCTTGGTTCCACTCGCCGCATTTCTGCTTGTCGGCACGCCCGACCGGAGCCTCTACTGTGCGGTCTGGCTGCTGAAACCGCTGCGCGACTCGACGTTCTTCCCGGTGCTGGGCAGGGTGCTGGCCAACGAAGCGCGCAACCTGATCGGCGTCACCACGCTCTTCGGCGTCGTTCTGTTCGGTGTCGCGCTCGTGGCCTATGTCATCGAGCGCGACATCCAACCGGAAAAGTTCGGCAGCATCCCCCTGGCAATGTGGTGGGCGGTGGTCACGCTGTCCACCACCGGCTATGGCGACGCTATTCCGCAAAGCTTCGCCGGCCGCGTCCTTTCCGGGGCGGTCATGATGAGCGGCATCGGCATCTTCGCGCTCTGGGCAGGCATTCTTGCCACCGGTTTCTATCAGGAAGTCCGTCGCGGGGATTTCGTGCGTAATTGGCAATTGGTCGCCGCCGTGCCGTTGTTTCAGAAACTCGGCCCGGCCGTGCTGGTCGAGATCGTGCGCGCGTTAAGACCTCGCATGGTGCCGGCGGGCGCCGTGATCTGCCGCCATGGCGAGCCCGGTGATCGGATGTACTTCGTCGTGGAGGGGCGCGTCAGCGTCGCGACGCCGAACCCGGTGGAGCTTGGCCCTGGCGCCTTCTTCGGCGAGATGGCGCTGATCACCGGCGAACCGCGTATGGCGACCGTCAGCGCCGCAACGGCGGTCTCACTCCTGTCGCTGCACTCGGCGGATTTCCAGATGCTGTGCAGCAGCAGCCCGGAGATCGCGGAAATCATCCGCAAGACCGCGCTCGAGCGGCGCGGCGCGGCGCCGACGGCTTGACCGTACCAGGTGTGCAGCCCCGGACCGTAATGGTCATCTCGGGCCCAAGATCGTTGCCGGACGGCGCCCCTTCTGTTCCCGTAATGTTCTTGCCTAAATCCGAAATCTATGGTTGTCTCGGGGTAACATCACCCGCGGTCCGACCAGAGGCCGAGGTGAGCCGGCATCCGGGGGCGCGGGAAACATGGTGGCGCGGGTTCGTACGGTCGCTTTCCAGGGCATCGAGGCCGTGCCGGTCGATGTCCAAGTGATGATCGCGCCGGGCAAGGTCGGCATGCAGATCGTCGGCCTGCCGGACAAGGCGGTGGCCGAAAGCCGCGAGCGGGTGCAGGCAGCGCTGCATGCGTCCGGCCTGTCGATGCCGTCGAAGAAGGTGACGGTGAACCTCGCGCCGGCCGACCTGCCGAAGGAAGGCAGCCATTACGACCTGCCGATCGCGCTTGGATTGATGGCGGCGCTCGGCGCCATTCCGGGCGACATGCTGGCCGGCTATGTCGTGCTCGGCGAATTGTCGCTCGACGGCACCATCGCAGCGGTGGCCGGCGCGCTGCCGGCGGCGATCGGCGCCAATGCCGAAGGCAAGGGCCTGATCTGCCCCTTCGCCTGCGGGCCGGAGGCGGCCTGGGCCGGCAAGGATTTCGATATCCTGGCGCCGCGCAGCCTGATCGCCATCGCCAACCATTTTCGCGGGACACAGGTGCTGTCGCGGCCCGAGGCCGGCATCCAGCTCGCGGCGCGCGACCTGCCGGACCTTGCCGACATCAAGGGCCAGGAGAGCGCCAAGCGGGCGCTGGAAGTGGCGGCAGGCGGCCACAACCTTCTGATGGTGTGTCCAATTAAACGAGCGATAAAGGGCCGAAACGGATTTTGCGACCCCATTGTCATACCGGAGCGTGGGTTAGAGCGGCCTCAAATCAATGAGTTGTCGAGACAGCTGCTCAGCAACAGCACGGAGAAGCAGGCGACGATCATGACGGCGAAGGGAGACACTCAACCCCGAGCATTCGAGGACCGAGAGCATCGATGCAGTACTGCCATGTCCGCAATGCCCCAGCGAACGGACGTAGGGCGGATATTTCAGAAACGACGCGTATGACCCATCTCGGAAGTCGGGCCGGATAGACTCTAGGCCAGGGTACCAATACAATCCCAAGTGCCCGGCTTTCTGAAAGTATTCAACCCACATGGCCGAGATTCGAACCCAACGCCGCCTTGCTGCAATTTTGGCAGCCGATGTTGTTGGTTATTCCCGCCTGATGGAACGCGATGAGGCTGGCACACTAGCCGCATTGAAATCACGTCGGCAGGCCGTGTTGTCTCCATTGGTCGTCCAGCACAATGGTCGCGTAGTCAAACTTATGGGCGATGGTGTGCTAGTCGAGTTCGCCAGTGCAGTTGATGCGGTACAATGCGCGGTTGAACTACAAAGGGGATTCACTGCTGCCAACGAAGGTATTCCCGAAGCCTCGCACATCGTCCTGCGTATCGGCATCAATCTGGGCGACGTCATCGTCGAGGGCAGTGATCTCTATGGCGACGGTGTCAACGTGGCCGCCCGGCTGGAGGGACTGGCTGAGCCCGGCGGCATCTACGTCTCCGCCACCGTGCACGATCATGTCACAGGCAAGCTGGCATTGGCGTTCGACGATCTGGGCGAGCACACACTCAAGAACATCGCGAAGCCAGTGCGGGTTTATCGCGCCGGAACAGGCGGGACCGGCAGACGTGCGGCGCAACCGGCGGCTGCACTCCCGAAAAAACCCTCGATTGCGGTTCTGCCCTTTGCGAATATGAGCGGCGATCCCGAGCAGGAGTACTTTTCCGACGGCATCACCGAGGACATTATCACCGACCTTTCGAAAGCGTCTGGACTCTCCGTCGTCGCGCGCAATACCGTCTTTACCTTCAAGGGCAAGGCGGTATTGATCGAGGAGGTGGCGAAGAAGCTGAATGTCGCCTATGTCCTGGAAGGAAGTGTACGCAAGGCTGGAGGGCGAGTGCGTATCACGGCTCAGCTAATCAATGGTCGCGGCGGTGACCATATCTGGGCTGAGCGGTATGACCGGACGCTGGACGATATCTTTGCCCTTCAGGACGAGATATCCAAAAGCATTGTCGACGTGCTCAAAGTGAAGCTGTTGCCCGAAGAACTGGCGACAATTATAAATCGCTCGACCGACAACCCAGAGGCTTACGAGACGCTGTTGATGGGCAGGTCGTTCCTCAATAGGGGAGTCGAGACCAAGTTTATCAAAACAGCGCAGCGACTGTTTGCCAGAGCTGTTGAAATTGACCCAAATTATGCGCGCGCTTATGCCGCTTTGGCTGATTGTGAGTGGCTTCTGTTGACCTGCAACGATCCCGATGCCAGCTTCGAGGCAGTCCTTTCCAACAGCACACGGGCGCTGGAACTTGAGCCAGGTCTCGCCGATGCCCACGCATCGCGTGGTGGGGCCTTGTTCGTAAGTGGCCGGTATGCCGAGGCGGAAGTGGAGTTCGAGCGAGCTTTAGAGTTAGACGCCAGTTCTTCCGATACCTATTTCTCTTACGGCCGGAATTGTTTCATTCAAGGTCAATACGAGAAAGCTGCCGCTCTGTACCAGCGTGCCGCATCGTTGTCACCCGATGACTATCGGGTCTGGACCAATCTAGTGATGGTCTATGTTTCACTTGGCCGCAGCGTCGACGCCAAGGAAGCAGCAAGGCAAGGTGTGCTGGGAGTGGAAAAGGAAGTCAAAGCGCACCCCGACAATGCCACCGCGCTATGTTACGGCGCCACAATGCTGGCGGAAATTGGCGAGATTGAACGCGCGCTGTCGTGGGCCTCCCGTGCTGAAATGTTCGCCGGAGACAACATTGCGGTTCAGTACAACATAGGCTGTTTTTATGCAAAGCTGGGCAAGACGGAGCAGGCTATCGATTGCCTGGAACGGCAGCTAACTGCATCACATGCCTACATCATTTTGCGCGTGCCTTGGATGCGTCAGGATAGCGACCTCGATTCGCTCCGCGCTCATCCCCGTTATGTCGCGCTTGTCAATCGGATGGAGGCCCAAATAGCTGCGACTGGTGCTTCGAATATCAGTAGGCCACGAGGAGAATGAAGCAATAACCCTGAATATGAAGCCCGGAAAATGAGCTGGTTGAGGGCAGGTCCGTTCCTGGCCCTGTTGCGACATGATAAGGGGCAGAATAGGGCTGCTGAGGGCCCGGGAGCCGACGTCGAACCGGGTCAGTTTTGCCGGATACCAGCTGTGGTCGTTGGCATGGCTGGCCGAAACAAGACATACCCAGGCTAAAAACCGCAGAAACCGACACATGGTTTGGCCCCCTCATGCTCAGCCTATAGCATATTAGTAAGAACTAATCTGTTGGCTGAGGTCGCATGGCTCGGCGCAGAGGTCCGACAAAAACTGGCCGCAATCACGGTATCCGCGACCCGGCGGGTCATCCATGCTGATATAGTGCCAATTAAACGGCGCACCATGATCCGAGGGCGCATCACATGACAATTCGCGGATGCGCCAGAGGCGGAGGCTGTTGCGGCATCTCCACAGTGTTGCGCAGAAAGCACAGACTAAGGCTGTAGAGTAGGCTAAATTCAGGACCGATTTGATCTTATGTCGAACGGTCGTGGGGGCCCTCTCGAATGCGCGCTGTCATTTTTGCCATGGTTGTTTCCGCAACCGTGAGCCCGGTTCTGGCAGCCGATCTAGAGCAGCCAATCCCGGCTGAGCTGCCATATTCGTGGACGGGTTTCTACGCTGGCGTGAACGCGGGAGCCGCGTTCGACATGAGCAAGTTCGACAACACGGCAGATCCGAACCGATTTCTGCAGCCAGTTCCGAACATGAACTTCAGCGGCACCGGCTTTCTTGGCGGTGTGCACGTCGGCTACAACTATCAAATGGGCAACTATGTCGTCGGTGTCGAAGGCAGCGCCGATTTGGGAACGCTCGATGACAAGGCGAAAACGCCAGTTGCACCGCTTGGTTCCGGTTTTATAGAGCTCAAGCAGAAATGGCTTGCTTCGATCGCCGGCCGCATCGGCTACGCATATGACCGATTTCTTGTCTACGGCACGGGTGGCGTTGCCTTCACAAGCTACGGCGTCAATACGGACGACAGCTTTTTCATCGGGCACTTCACGCACAGCTACAACGATAATACGAGGGTAGGTTGGACCATCGGCGCAGGCGTCGAATACGCGATCGATCCAAAATGGACGATTGGCGTTGATTACAAATACTACGACTTCGGTTCCAAGAACTACGCTTCAAACTTTGCTCCCGCGGCCGGGCCAGGCTTTGACTTCTTCAAGGTCAAAGAGCGCGAGAGCGTCGTCACAGCTCGGCTGAGCTACAGGTTCTAAAAAACGTAAGCCTCCATCTATAGACGCGATTTTCGACGCCGCACGGGTCTATGTCGAATCCTCCGACGTCGAAGCAAAGCCGCTGTCGGTTCGCAATCCAGCCTCCGTGAGCCGTGCGACTAGGTAGGACGTTTAATGGGTATAGCAATCCACTCATTTGGGGGGCGCAGCGACAAGCTGTGAAACTCTTCAAATTGGGCTGGGAAGTTGCGTGCGAGGTAGCGCACCACCTTGGAATTATCCATCAGCCGGTCAAAATAGCGGCTAGTTGCCAGCAGTTCCAGGCTCACAGAGCCACGTCGCTCCACAGCGCTCAGAAACTCACTGCCTAGCCTGCCAAGTTCTGGCGTCATCGCGCCCAGTTGATCTTCCGACACGTTGGCAATCATCGCCGGATCGAAACCTTCGGCCAGTAGCGCGCGCGGCGTAAAAGCGACAAGGATCTTTGCGTAAGTAAACGTGACCCGCTCCATGGCAACCATCAGTCGGGCAATCTCCAATTGCCTGGCGGGGAGCACATGCCGTAGCAAGCCGAAGATTTTCACCTTCACAGGACAGTCTTGGAGAAAATCGAGGACGTCCGGGCAAATCCCGCTGACAGGTTGACGGCCTGCGTTCCTGCTAGGAAGGGGCTCGCTGGCATGCGCTGCTGTTTCCGGTTCGAACGTCGTGCCCTGCAACCTCTGGGCCAAGCGTTTTGGCATGGTGGCAAGCCCCTCGGACACCAGCAATAAGCGAAACCTTTTGTCACTCATTATCAGGCGAAGCGCTTCGACCAGACGGTCCAAGCGCTGCTCTGCTTCCACTGCTTCTTTTATGTAATCGCGCTTGCGTCTGCACGCCGCTTCATAGGTTGCCAAGAGCTTAGGCGCGAATAGCTTCTCCTTTGACCCTGGTTGATCAGCAGCAATATTCCGGTCGTGCCTCTGGCCGCCGTCGCGCAGAACTTTGTAGGCGGCTTCCCGGGTCATACGACGCTTCACGCCCACAATATGTTCTCCGTACTTGCTCGCTCCGCCAGCCTGGCAAGGGGGGTGAGCGTGGGAAAAAGGTAGGTGTCGAGGTGTGCTCCATTGTTAGCGCGCAATTCCGATTTGCCGACGATCTCAGGCACAGGGGCAATCAGATAGTCTCGAATGACAAGGTCACCCGGGCGCATCCTGATCAAGGTGAAAATGTCGGCCAGCGATTGACGCTGGGTGTTCAGAGACCAGAAGGGATATCCATAGTCGGAAGTGCTGCAACGCGCGATTTCGATCGCAACCGTGAACTCATCGTTGATCCGGAGGAGATCGTTTTCTTTGTCATAAATCGCTTTTCCGCCAGCGTTTCCGATCGTGGCCAGCAGGGTCTCTATCTCCTGCATACGCACCATCGCCAGTGGCTCTTTCGAAGCGATGAACTGCCAGTTCCTAGCCGTCTGATATCCAATCAATTCGAAGGCCTTAAGAACGCCTCCGAAGCGTTGGTAATACAGGCTAGCTGCAGGGCACTCGGGCGCAGCGTTGATGATGGAGGTAGACAAGGTGCCTTCGCGCGCCAGGACCTTCTTCAGCGCAGCCAGCATCTCTTCGTTGCTCACGCTCAGATGCGAATAGAGCTTTCTGTGGATGGCTTGAGCCCGATCGAACAGCTTGCGGTCAACAATGGGCTCGAATACGCCTTCCACTCGCACCCACTGTTCAGGAGGATTGCTCACTGCCTTTGCTTTCAGCTTGCGGGAGCGCCTGTTCCAGATATTGGCGCCGACGTATTTTTCATTGGTTAGGACGCCGCGCACAGTTTCCCGCTTCCATGGTCGCCCGAGGTCCGTCAGCACGCCGCGCTTGTTCAGGAGCCTTGCCATCTCGAGCTCTGTCATGTGCGTTTTGACGAACTGACGGAAGATCCACCGAACCGTTGCAACCTCTTCGGGCGGCCCGGGCACCAAGATCGTTCTGTCGGTGTGCACGCTCTTTTGCTCGTGCTCGGAGAGAATTAGTTTTGGACGTCCCGAATGGTCCATAATCTGGCGCCTTAAGCCGAGCCCTGGCTTACCACCCTGGCGGAATCCCAACCGGATCAGCCTTGCCTGCCCTATGAACGTCTTTTGCGAGAGCATGCGGCTGTGCTCGGCCGCCATGCTGCGTTTGATGGCCTTAAGCACGTCCGAACCGATACTGCCGTCGTTCAAGAACTGCTCGGCGCAGAATTCGATCCGAACGCCGGCCATATGGCAACGGTATTCGTAGGAGGCGCTTTCATCGATGTTCTGAAAGCGTCCCCAGCGGCTGACATCATAGACAACGATGGTTTCGAAATCGGCGCGGCCGCTCTCCACATCGGCGAGCAAACGTTGAAGGCCAGGGCGTCCGCCTAACTTAAGGCCACTGCGACCCGCGTCCTCGTATGTGGCGACGATATCGTAGCCCATTATGTCGGCATAGTTGCGGATGGCATCTTTCTGGTTGTCGATCGAGTAGGTCTGGTGCTCTTTTGACATGCGCAGATACTGGGCCGCACGGATTCTTGGCCTCCCAAGGGGGCCTGCGGGAGCCGTTGCAAACTTGTCCATCGCCTTGCGCCGTCTTATCGATGTCTCAAACTAGCGCCAGGCGCAGAGAGGAAAAGGGTATGCGGCACTACGTTGGGCTGGTTCATAGAGACAACGATAGCGATTTCGGAGTGTCTTTTCCCGACTTCCCAGGCGTCGTGACTGCCGGTGCAAGCCTGGGCGAGGTGCGTGCGCTCGCTGCGCAGGCGCTGGCTTTCCATGTCGAGGGTCTTGTTGAGGATGGGGAAATAATTCCCGAGCCTTCACCGCTCAACACAGTGACGGCCGGAGGACAGTGTTCAGGCGTCCCGATCATGGTCCCACTAAGAGTGAAGTAGGCCGAGCGATCGTTCCTCGGGCAAGCGCCGTATTTCCGTTTTGGCGACCATGCTCTTCAACAGCGGGGAAACCATGACTCACTTCGTGAGCGGGCTTTGCCGCCGTTCCGCCGCAATGCGAGACCACTGCGGCCGTGTACGCCCCTGTTTCTTTTGGTCTTTGGGGCTTCGAAGGAGTTCTGGAGATGATGATCAAGAAGGTTTTCGTGGCGGTGTTGATGACCGCAGCGCTCGCCGGGTGCGAGACACAGACCGAGGGCCAACAGCGGGCCACCACCGGCGCGCTGATCGGCGGCGCCGGCGGCGCGCTGGTGGGCCAGGCGATCGGCGGCAACACCAAGTCGACGGTGATCGGCGCCGCGAGCGGCGCGCTGCTCGGCGCCGTCGTCGGCAGCGCAACCACGCCGCAGCGTCGCGGCGAGCAGCTCTGCCGCTACCAGGATCGCTATGGCCGGATCTACACCGCACCCTGCGACGACCGCTACTACAACGGCGACTATTGATGAGTGCTGACTAGCGGGAGACCGGCGCCTTCAGCGCCGGCTCCTTCGCGCTGTCATTCTTTTGTACGCTTTGCGGGATAAGGGGATTTTGCGGCGGGCTAGGAGGGAGGTCGAGAATGACTAGCCTGGCCGGCGCGCTGAAAATCCGTGGCAAACAGGCGGTGAAGAGGCTGATCGGTTACGACAGCCGCAACTGGCTGCGCATCCGCCAGATCGAAGCCTTCACCGCCTTCCTCGAAGCGGCCAACCGCAAGTCGCGCGACGTGATCGAGATTTCGCCCGGTTGGAACCGCTGTTGGAAGGCGATGTGTCCGGACTACCGCTCGCTCGATTTTCCCGACTTCGACATCTGCCGGGATCGCACCGACGAGCAATATTCGATCGTCATCGCCGACCAGGTGCTGGAACATGTGCAGCGCCCGATGGCCGCCGCCGCCAACATCCATGCGATGGTGAAGCCCGGCGGCTGGGCGATGGTGGCGACGCCCTTCCTGTTCCGCGTGCATGCCCGCCCGCACGACTACAACCGCTGGACGCCCGCCGGGTTAAAGCAACTGCTGGTCGATGGCGGCTTCGCCGAGGATGACGTGCAGGCCTTTGGCTGGGGCAACAAGGCCTGCGCCAAGGCGCATATCGGCGGTCCGGTGCGAGCCTATGGCGTGTGGCGCGATTTGAGCAACGACGAAGAGTATCCGCTGATGGTCTGGGCTTTCGCCAAAAAAGCAGCTTAAGCTGGCGGGCCGTTCATGCTGACATTGTGGCTGATTAAACGGCGGGCGGCCATCGCGGCGAAACCCGCCCGTTAAGCGCCAACTGTGACCAGACATTCGAGCAGCGCGGCTCTGGAGGAAACAGGGCGGCAGAACCGGCATGGGGGTTCCTCCAGCGCTGCGGGTTTGCGGCGTCTAGTATCCTACTTCAGACCAGAAATTGGCATCCCGCTGCTCCTTAAGCTCGTCCAGGGGTACTTCGATCCTTGTGAAGTCCATCCGATACATCGGCAGCTGCCAGCTTCGATAGAGGTAGCCTAGTTGGTCTTCATTCGCCTGTTCAGTGATCAAGCCTGCCTTTTGTAAGGCTAAGAGCATCTCATGTGACAGCCTGTCTGCTTCCGTTGCGGACACCTCGCCTTTGAAATCGAGGCGGCTCCATACGTCGGAGACGACGTCTAGCCCTGCTCGCGTAAAGGCTCCGAAATCCCGGAGTGCGCAGCAGACTTCCCAAGGTGGTGGATTGCCCCCTGCGAAGCCGAACACTGGCTCGTGGTTCGACGGCTCGCTCCAGACCGGGGTGCCTTCCTCATACGTTATGATGTCGGCATAGAGCAGAGATTCACGTCCCCCGAGGGTGGAATTCGGGACTATGTATTCGCCGATCGAGCCTTCCAGATAATGGGAACGTCGCTGATCATCGAGATATTCCTGCAGTTGCCTGACATGCATAGGTCGCCAGCTCTGGGCGTCAAGGTAAAGCAAGCGGGCAAGGTGATCGTAGAACCATTGCATCATCGGGCCGACGCGCGACGGCCTGATCTTACGTGGGCAGCGCACGATGTCCATGAGCACCAGAATCTTGGCAACCTCCTCAAGCGAGTGTCCGAGCAGGATACTCGACGAGCGAGGATGTCCCTCGAGCGATCTCGCCGCCGCCAGCAGGTCTCCGGCACTCTTCATTAGGATCGGTAAGCCTTCTGCTATGAGGTCGAGTTGGGCGCTGGCTGTCAGGTTTGTCAGCGTGCGGCCTCGCTTCATACCGATGTCACTGGATTTCTGAGCTTCAGGCATTCGTAGAACCTTGATCAGCTTCAACGATCAGGCGCGCTCTCTGGTAGAGTTCATCGAACGTGACTACCTCCGGCCGCACAAGGTTCCGGCGATAGAGTTCGAAACACCGGAACTTCCGGTCGTTGACACCCGGGTTTGTCTGAAACTCGGTGAGACTCCCGCAGATGACGTAGGAGCGCGGCTCCGTCGTAAAAATGACTTCACCCGTCGGGTTTCCGTCTACGTCGTATACGGTCTCCTGAGAGTGCCACTGCTCCAGCGCGGCGGCGACAGTACCCTGGACCTGAGCAACGGCGCCGGTAAGCTCTTTCGACGGCTGCCAGATACCGGAACGATACTGGTCATCCGAGACGAGGCCCGTGTCGTGGCGCTTAATCTCCACGAAGCAGGTCGTCGAGATGAGGGCGTGAGATCGGAGAAGGGCGTCGACACGCTTGCCGGGACCTGTGACAGAGAAACCTCGAACGACCTGCTCCATCTTCCTGTCATCAAGCGGGCCGAAGTGGATCAGGGATAGGCTGGTGCCGAAAATCCATGGGTTCCGCTCGAAGAACCTCTGCCAGACTCCTTCTGGGCTTAGACCTCTATGTTCTTGTGTGGCCTTGAAGAACGCTGGTTCTGTGAGGAAGCGGTCGAATACCCGTAGCTCGCGCTTGCGATATCCCAGGGCGACAACATCTTCCGTGGTGATCTCGTTCCGGGCCAACGCCGCCAGAAGCTGCTGATTGTCACCGGCGACTCTTTTGATCTGTTCCGGACTCAGGAGCAGCTGCTCCAAATCGGCATCGGCGATGTTTACCTTGCCTTCGTCTGGAAAGTTGATGCGCTTGATGTCCGTGAGGAACTTAAGAAGGCGGGTGACCTCCCCGGGTAAAAACGTGAAATACTCTTTGCCTCCGTTTTTCGTGAACTTCTGGATCGTCAGCGTCTGAATGCCGCGGCTGGTCTCGAAGAACGTGGCCTTTATCTGGAAGCGCCCGGCCGGGGTTTCCCTCAGGATTATCTCTCCCTTCACCAGCGCGAACTCGTGGCCGCCTGGGTTGTCGAAGACCTTATTTGCGATGCGGACTTTTTGATCCGCGAAGCCTTTCATAGTCGGACTGACGTACGTCTTGTCGGTCCTCATGCTGAGATGGATTTCCTGCTCGCTGACGTCGTGCATACACATCTCCGTGGGTGCGCACCAACCGGGGAAACTATGTCTAATGTAACCCAGAGGCCAGTTGTGTCCTGGCGCGGCTTATTCCGTATGTCCTGGCCCACATCGATTTTCCCGTGAGTATCGCCATTTCTCTGCCTAAACCAGACCTTGTGGTGTCCAGCCCACGTCCGATGGCTGCGCGATACCGCGCCGTAACCTGACGAGGCGTCATCCGCACATACTCCTCAGCCCAGTCGCGGTCATGGCCCGAGAGCCGTTTTTTCGATCCGTTTAGCGCAATCGTGGCAAATCACGACATGAATGATCGCAGATCGAAGAGGCCGCCAGCGCCAACCGGATGGCGGCGAGCAGCCTGGATTGCAAAAGCCGATATTTCGCGGCACGGCGGTGGGAGCTGCTACACAGTCCCAGATGGATGAAAAATGCGGTCTGCTTCCAGGCTCTCCCAACCTCCTTCGAGCTGAACTAGTGCGCAGGCTGATCTCTTTGGCGAAGCCGCTGCCTGTGATGCCCCATATGGCAAACAAACCCGAGCTTCTCCATCTGACGACACAGTTCGACGAAGCTGCGAGCGTATTCCAACTGTTGTGATCTCGGGCAGTCATCCCACACGTCGTTTAGATCAGTTATGAAATCCGTCATTGCCGCAGCGGTTTCCAGTGCGTCGTCTGTTGCTACGTTTGAGGTATCTATTCGGAACGCGTGCCGCGCCGCAAAGGCGCCCAGGAAATCGCTTGCAGAACGGATGGCATTGGTGGGCGCGACGACCATTTTGCGGACGGCACGCTCCATTTCAGCCTTTTGACGAGCTTGCTCCTCAGGTGTGGGCTTCACAAAGAATTTTACGTCGATCTGCACCGCACGGGCGATGCTGCGAAGTGTTTGTTCTTCGGGACGATGCCGGCCACTCTCGACTTTCTCGATAGTCCGCGTTGTCAATCCTGCTGCATCGGCGAGATTCTCTTGCGTAAGCCCGTGCCATTTGCGGATGAATTTCACCTGCTCGGCGATGTAGGCGGCGTCACGTTCCATAGTGTCCATTTGTTGCTCTCCCTGTTGAAGATGCAACAACTATCGTCAGGGTTGGTCGCTTGTCCCCGAACGCTGCCCGAACGTTTACCGAAAATAACCCTGATGATGCATGCAGCATCTGCAAAATTAGCCAGGGCGTCGCGTCATGCTCAAGTCCGTCGATCGCCTGCATCGAAACCGAGTGGCATTGTGTCTCCGATCCTTCGAAGGCTGGCCAACCAGAAGGTGAGCAGCTCCCTTCTCGTTGAATGGTGCCGGACCCCGTTTCTCGCGTGGTTTCTTAGGCGGCGATATGAGAAGACGAGAGCCTGCGGCACGTGCTATGCTTCCCTGCACTAAACAAGGCGCTGGAGAAATAGGGGCGTTAGGGCGCTTGCCCTGGAATGGTGCCAAGAAGCGCGCTCTCTGCTTTGCAAGGCCTTGCAGTGTCTCGACTATATCGCTGAACACTCTGTGACGAATTGTCATGCGAAAACAACTTTCTGCATTATTCCGACGAAGCTCCGGGCTGTTTCTCATCTACGCTGTTATTGCTTTGGGAGCGGCCGATATTGCATCAGCCGGTGCGCCCCCGAAATACGATCATATCGTAATTGTAATTATGGAGAACCACTCTTTTGGACAGATCCTAAAATCGCCAGCGGCTTCGTATTTGCATAAGCTGGCGAGGAACGGAGCCGTGTTCGACAATTCACACGCGGTCGCTCATCCCAGCCAACCCAATTACCTAGCGTTGTTCAGTGGCTCGACGCAGGGAGTGCGTGATGACGGTGTCCATCACATCGCGGGGCCAAACCTTGCTACACGTCTTCGCGCAGCCGGCAAGACTTTCGCCGGGTATGTCGAGGCTGAATCCCCTCGGAAGCATAACCCATGGGAGTCGTTCGCCAACGCGAAGTCATGTGAGAAACCCCTGGCTACATTCCCAGCCGATTATGGAAAACTACCGGCGGTCAGCTTCGTTATCCCCAACGTTCACCACGACATGCATGACGGTACAATCGGCCAGGCCGACGGCTGGCTGAAGGCCCATCTAAGTAGGTATGCCAACTGGTCGCGGAGACACAATAGCCTCCTCATCATCACCTTTGACGAAGACGACTACGGCATGGAAAATCAAATTTTTACGGTCCTCTACGGCGGGTGGATAAAGCCCGGCCGTTACACAGAAAGGATTGATCATTACACGGTCCTCCGAACCGTCGAGGACATTGAAGTTGCTCGTCCTTTGGGTGCCACGGTCGTGAGAAAAGCAATATCTAGCCCGTGGACAAGGGAATAGCTCCGGCAAGCGCCCCCGGATCGGGCGCTTGCCGATCTGACGACCAGCACGGCCATGCTTATTTATACTCGCCTCTAATCGGAACGCCCTTATAGTTCGGGTTAAGGCTTTTAGTCCCTATCGCGTCACAAATCTTCTCTGCGATTAAAGCGCCTTTGCTTACGTTCGGGATCCCGAGGTCAAGTATTTCAAGAATAGTCTTTGCAGTCGGCACGAAGCTGCAGAGTTGTTGTGCTCGCTCCTTAGCAATGCGGACCGTATCCTCTCTGGCCTCATTCGCATTGGTTCCGGCCGCCGTCGGGGTAGGAGTGTTTGTTTGGCACCCCGACACAGTCATCAACGCGATCACCGCGATTTGCGACGCTTTCCGCATAATTCGTTACTCCGATGGGTTCCGCTTACCTCAGAAGTCAATTTTACGGGTGACACTAAGCAACGTCTCGTCGCGTGTACTAGATACTAGGCTTTCGACGTCCTTCTTTGCCGAATCTGGAAGCGGAGTCTTCCGTTGTGTCAGCGCCACTGCTACGCCCAGCTGATAGCGATAGCTTTTGTCCGCGATACCGCTCGTGAGCTGTTCCACTGTTGGATCGCCAGCGCCAGCTATGTACTTGCCTAGCTCGTTCCGCGCCTGCCGCCTGGTCGTTGTATCGTCTGATACAAGCTTGTCGGTAAGAGTTTTGAGTCGTGGGTCGTCGATGCCTTCGTTCACGGACCCGGAAGGAGTGGCTGCCTCGGGGATGACGGAACCGTCGCAATCACGCGCGCGCCCTTGCACGCTTCCCCAATAGTACGTCTCGTCCCCCTCATGAGCCTCCGTGATTGACGACAGTACGACAGTGTCCGCAGGCTTCAAAGTGCCTACAACACATTGATATTTCAGCATGCCTGCCAAGTCGGGAATAGGTGGACCTCGGCGGATATTTGTCGCCGTTAGCGGTGTCACGTCCCTTTTAAGTATGGAGACGTAGTTCTTGGCCACTATTTTCTTCAGAAAGTCGCAACCGAATGGGTAGCGGTCATTCCCACCCCCATCCTCTTTACAGCCTGAGCTGAGTGAACGCCTACCCAAGAAAACTGCGTTTGTAGTCTTTTCGTCTTGCAACGACGCCTGCTGGTCGGCAGACAGCGCAGCTATTGCGGTGCCCGCGCCCGTCTCTAGTCCCTTTTCGACAGTGATGCCTTTCACCTCGATTGACTGCGCAGCGGTATTTAACGCGACGGCAATTGTGCGCGACGAGCAATCCTGGAAACACCAGAGCCCATCCAGTCCATCATAATACGCCGGCCTCTGCTGATGGGGCATCGCCTTAACGCGGACCTTCTCGCGCACCGCAACGGCTATTTCGTTAACCGGCGAGCCAGGCATATTGTCCAGCGTTTCTAAAAAAAAGCGGGTATATAGCGAGTTCTTTGAACTATCGCCTTTGATCCGCGGCAAGGCCGTCTCCCGAAGACCCGCAGCGTAGAACACAAACGTTCCAGTTGGCGCGGAGGCGATCACGAGCCCAGCAGAGGCGCCTATCGCCTTCGTCTCGCCGGCCTGGGATACCTTAAACGGATTGTCGCGGCAGGCATCCAATATCCAAATAGTCGCACGAGCATGACGCTCGCTCAAATCATCGATCAGTTTCGGCATCGGAATGAGCGCACCTGCAAGCGCTCTCTCGGTCCCAAGCCGATCCGGCGACGGGACATCCATCGGGACGATGTAGTTCGTTCCCCCAATCTCCACCCCATGCCCAGAGTAGTAAATAACGACGTCGTCTCCCTCGTCTACATCATCGAGAAAGTTACTCCAAGCAATGTTAAAGTTGTTCGACGTTACATCGTCGTCCAGGAGCAGCGTAGAGTTGTATCCAAATTTAATTAGGTCGTCATAAATCGCATTCGCATCGTCCGCAGGACCGTCCAGTGGAGGAACGTTAGTGTAACGGCCGATCCCAACGACTAACGCCTTCTTCGCGGCGCTTGCGTCAGTTGCAACAAGAATTACCCCAAGCAACGTACCGAGAATGAGTACGAAACAGGCAATTGCCAAATTCAATGGACGTCTTGGCATAGCTCCCCCGAGAGCAGGCGGCTTCCGCCACCGCTTTCTTGCTAACAAAAGACACTAAGAGGGCACCAGATTTCGGATTGCAAAGATAGCTGTTTTCTTCAACAATGCAAGTCGGCAACCATACTAAGGTAGGTGGCGGTGATGCGCTTGTTCATGATTTGCGTTTGGGCCATGCTTTCAACGTCGCCTCTTTGCGCTCAGGAGAAGATGCCCCTTGGTTCGACCAAATCACTTTCAGTAGGCAACCAAGGGGGCATCGAGCTTTGGAAGCCATCTGAAATTGAGCAGGGTTCGCAGGAGGCGGGCGAGCTTAAGAGTCTAAGTGAAGAAACCAAGCCACCTAAAATTGAAGAGAAGCGTCTAGTGACCCCGCTTGGGACTGTCGTGTTTGCGCAACTGTGGGACCTTACATGCGCGAGTTTGTGTCAGACTAAGGTGTTGTTGGAAAAGCCAGACGGAACAGTCAAGGTATTGTTGGACGATGTGCTGCCACAGATCCGCCCGGAAGAAGAGTCGAAGAGCCTGAAGATAGATAATCAGGTCTCAATCTCCGAGGACTTGAAGACGTTATGGGTCGATACGGATGATGGAGTTCAGACATTTCAGCTGAACAACTGACAGGGGGTTACAATGTCACTGAAAGAGCCATCGCGACTCTGTGTAATTCTCACGATTTTATTGTTCACGACCGCCGCCTCTAACGCCGGTGAATCGGCCGCGAGCCTGGTCGCGGCAGGCTTGAATATCCTATGTGCACCTTTTGGTGCACGGGTTTCAGCAAGTGAAGGGAATTTTCGCAGCAACAGTCCTAAATACCATTGTCTGGGTGCATTTCAGTTCTGCCCAGGTACATTTGAAATCTATTACAGCCGGTCAGCGGCGCAGTTTCTCGCCTCACCATCGGACCAGGTCGTCGCCTGGACGCGGTATGAGCGGGTTCAGTGGCAACTGGCGGTCAAATACAAGCTGACGGAGCTTGTTGGTACGGAGGTCTGCGTCGGCACCAATAATTGCAAGAAAATAGATGCATCCGCGATTTTAATGGCCTGTCAGTTTGGGTGTGGCAACAAGGGAAAGTTGTCTAATTATCGTCAGGGTCGAGATTGCGACGCCAGGAACGTCAAGGACGGAAATTTGGTTAGTGTATGTACGTATCTATACAAAGGCGCTGGGTATAATGTCTCATGCTTCACTGGCGTAAGCAACGATAATGCAGACCAGCCCAAACCGACTTCTGCAGGGAGCGATCATACAACTCAGCCCAAGCCAACGAGCGAAGATTGCTCATCGCCATCCGCATCGGCTGGTTCAGGTCGCATGGAGCTTGTAGTTAACAATATTACCTTTCGCTTTGATGAAAGCGCTTCTACCGACACGGTTGCGAAGATCTTTCAGCTCATTCGAGGGGCTAATTAGGCCTGCTGTTTGGGCGAAAACCGTCCGGCTTCATTTGACGGGATCTGCTGCACGTTCCAAGGCGGAGTCGATTTTGCCCGCAGGCGCGACTTTGGCCTGCATTGTGAGCCGGGCCTGTATTGCTCGGCTATACGCTTGGTCGCAAAATGGTCCGAATAGACAGCTGCCAGTGGGCGCGCCTCAGACAAGCCAGCTCAGTTCTTCTCTCGATATCAGGTCAGAGTGTTCATCAAGGGAAACGTGGTGCAGTTGTCCCAAGCTGCATTTCGGAGGAGCCCTTAAAACATAAACCAGCGTTTATGTTTTACGACGTTGCATCGAATTGCCTACAAATATGCAGGCTTGGCTGCGGGAGAGCGGAGAAGCTCCGGAACTCACACCCGTCGAAAGCGTCTGCTGGTTGCTTCGGTTCGACCAATGCTAAACGGGACCGACCAACTGCACCAGCGATGCTGGAACGAATAAATCTAGACCGCTGCACTTTCCAGGGCCAGTCAAGCGGATGCCGACCCAGCCCTCAAACGGCTTTCTTTGCAGCATCACGCCATTCAGCGGTTGTGCCCCACATTCACCGGAAAGTGAGGCGGCCGCCGCAGCCCAGCCGTCGCCTGGCACAAAAAGAATTTTTGTCGCTAGGTCCCCGCCAGTGTCTACCTTTCCGCCTGCGAGCAGTGAATAGCCCCCGAGACTGAAGATAATGAACACGGTCAATCCGAACAGGATCAGCGTCTTCCCACGAAAACGATTCCGGAGAAAGAGGAACTGTGCAAGATTGTTCACGCGTGCGATCGCATCGTTTGCTGCAAGATATCGCTTGTATGCCGATTGATAGAGGTCGTCCCCGGGGCGGGTCGCTCTCATATCCGTCACGGCGCTTTCTTGAAAAGCGATCAAGTCGGCAATAGTGGGTGTCTGGGGTGGAAGAATGTCTCTCGCCTGGCTGTTTATTTCCGATGTGACAGGATCGGTCAGGTCAGCGAGCTGCGAAAAATAAAAGACACTTGATGTTAGCAGATTCACCATGATGCCGATGGCGATGAGAATGGCGATCAAGCCAGCTGCGCCACAGGCGGACGCCAGGATTAGCTTCTGCCCTTCGAGGGTTGCTAGCCCACTTATGGAAGCCCCTGCCACGACAGCTGCCCCAAGGGCCGCCAATGTCGTCGCTAACCACTTGATCGTGTCGCGCAGGTTCGCTTTAGCCGTGGCGTAAGGGTCCGCAGCAGGCCCGTCACTCATCAGTGGAGCCCATGAGTTTGATCTGAGTTCCCATCCATTCAGGGTCGCCGAGATCTGACAGTGCCTCTTTGATTTTACCGATTTCGAGAGGCTCGGAACCTTTCACCCGATACTCAAACAGCGTCGGCTCCGATGCCAGACGATACAGGTCGTGCTGACCTCCTATTGCTTTGATCACCTCATTCGCAGAAGCGACATCGACAACTTTAGTCTTTACCCTGCCCCCCAAGATGAGCGATGCCGTTACCCTGTCGTTTGGCCAGAGCGTTGGGCCGTCCGAAGACCTCGTTCCGGCCCGGGCTGGCAGACTCATAGTCATTGAGTCACCGCCGCAAGTCACAGTGACCGTTCCGTCTCCATTATGGGTGACTGACAGGCTCATCGTCTGACTACCTCCTGGCGCGCTGATGCAACTAACAAGCGTTGTCGAATATAACAGGTAGACAGCGGTTCGGCATAGTCGTTCTGCCTCTTTTCATTCAGTGGAATTCTCCCGTGGAGACGACCTTCTTCTCTGTATCCTCGTTGTCTTCCTCTCCCGCCCAGAAGGACCATCCGACAGGAGAAGAGGACACAATGAAATACGTCGGCTATTACCGCGTATCGACCAAAAAACAGGCTCGATCCGGGCTTGGATTAGAGGCCCAACAGCAAATGGTCCGGCATTTTGCCGGAGCAAATGGCGTGCTGGTCGGAGAATTCGTTGAGGTGGAATCTGGCAGGAACGATCGACGAATTGAACTGGCAAAAGCGATAAACGCTGCCAAAAAGGCCGGAGCTTCCCTGCTAATCGCCCGTTTGGACCGGTTTTCGCGGCGTGTAAGTTTCATATCTGCGATGATGGAGAAGGGTGTTCGCCTCGTCATCGTCGAGATGCCGAATGCAACGGACTTCCAACTGCATATCTTCGCCGCGCTCGCTCAGGAAGAACGTCGGCTGATTTCAGAACGGACCAAGGCGGCGCTGGCCCAGGCTAAGCGTAGAGGGGCAGTGCTTGGAAAAAATGGAGGTGTTCTGGCTGCGGCCAACAGGGCAAGAGCGATCGCATTTGCAAACCACATCCGCCAGTTGTTGCCGAACGCCTGGGAAACGATGTCTTACTCCGAGTTGGCTCGTCGGCTTAACGAGGCGGGTGCTGTGACGATCAACGGCAATCCCTTTTACCCCCAAACCGCCAAGAATCTGATTTTGTCACTCTCTTCAGCCCCGCCCCGGCTTTCAAGTGAAGAACGTCTCTAGGCAATGATCTTGGCCCACGTCTTCTCGAATCGGTATCTGTGCGGTTAGAAATAGCCTCTGGAAAGGATGTCAGCCGGCACGCGGGGGGTTAATGGCGTCAACTGTCCAACTCTGCTCTAGTTTCCGAGGAGAGGCGGGCCGCGTCTGGAGACAGATGGCGGCCGCTCGTAGCATGGGTCTGTTCGTCGGCGAGGAAACGATAACCGAAACTTGCCTCTACAACCTTGCGTTCCGCCACTGGAAAAGTGGCATTGCGATTATCCCAGCGAGCAAGCCACAGGAAAAGGTTCACGGCGCTGATTGGGAATGGTGGTTCACCAGAAAGGGGCGCGGCGTTGGCTACAGGGTGCAAGCCAAGCGTCTGTTTCCGAGCGGTCGATATGAGAGCCTCTTCAAGTCCGGTGACAAATATGGCCAGTTGAAGACGCTGGTTACCAACGCCAAGGCTGACAACCTCGACCCTCTGTATTGCTTTTACAATTTCGACCATTTTAGCGGCCTTCGCGGCTTGCCAAATAGCTGCTCACATTCCTATCGCGGCCCAAGTTTTTGGGGATGCGCGATCGCCCTGCCCGAAGATGTACAGCGGGTGGGCTCGAATGATATCAAAGATCTTCGGCACGTGATGCATCCGTGGCACTCGCTGGTCTGCCTCTCGTCCTCCGCGGGCCATCTCCCGACCTCGGTTCTCAAGAACGTAAGGCACCTGGCTGCGCCCCGGACGGTGGGCCCAGAAAGAACGGTTCGTCGAGAAGCCATTGAGGTCGCTTCCTCGCAACGCGAACTGCCGAAATATGTGCGTCGTTTAATCGAACTCGACCGCTCGACGCGCAACGCACCGCCCGAGGAACGACGTTACCTTGATTTTGCATATTGGCAGGACAGCCTCCTTTCTGGGGACGATGTCTCCAAAGAGGGAAACCTTCCCAGTGAAGGCGTCGCAGGACTGACTGTCTTCGACGAGGAATGAGCGGGTGCCTGAAAAATCGTCGGAACGTTCTGGGAGCGCAATGTGGGATTCGAAGACATCGACAGGAATGCCATTCTTCGCGCGATTGAAGAATACGAACAGCTCGGCCGGCCAACTTTTCTGGAGCGCTACGGGTTTGGCAAAGCCCGCGCATACGTGTTGGAGCACGAAGGGAAACCGTACGACTCAAAGGCGATCGTAGGTGTCGCCCATCGCTACGCCCGCCCGGACCTCGGTCCATTGAAGGCCTCGGATTTCAGTGGCGGTAACGCGACAGTCCGCAAGAAGCTCGAGCAGCTCGGCTTCCAAATAACCGCCACTTCAGGCGAAATGACATCGCAGCGCTTGCAAATCCACGAGGTCTACACGCGCGATCGACTTCGCCAAATGTTCGGGATCGTCGATGCCACCTTGAATACCGGCGTCTTCCGGCCCAAAGGAACTCTATCGGTCTGGCTTTTCATCACAGCTGAAAAGACCGCCGACAGGACGCAGTACCATGACTCGCTCGTTGACAAAATTCTGCACTGGCAAGGTCAGACGAGCGGCCGAACCGACTCACTGATCATAGATCATCGAGCAAACGGACTTGAGTTGCTGGTCTTTTATCGCCAGCGCAAATACGAGTTCGAAGGTGCCGGGTTTCGCTATTTAGGTCCGTTCAACTATGTTAGCCACTCCGGCGGCTCTCCCACGAGCTTCATTCTGCATCGAGCCAACCAAGGCCATTCGCCGATCATAGCACCGGAGGAGTCCGACCCTGACGTTTTCGATCCGGATAGCGTCCAGGATGCGCGCAAAAGGATTGCACGCACGATTGCTCAGCGTAGAGGGCAGCAGCAGTTCCGCGACGCCCTGCTCTCCGCCTATGACGGCCGCTGCGCCATCAGCAGCTGCAGCGTAGTCGACGTGCTGGAAGCTGCACATATCGTCCCCTACAAAGGCGACGCTACGAACGTCGTCAGTAACGGGCTGCTGCTCCGGTCGGACCTGCACACCCTGTTCGACTGCGGTCTCATCTGGATCGACACTGAGAATATGACCGTCCAGGTTGCGTGCGCCCTTTTGAAGACCGAATACGAAGAACTACGCGGGCGAACGCTGCGCCTACCCGAAAACGCCGCATTGGTGCCGAGCATCAAGGCGTTAGACAAGCACCGCAACCGATCTATGCAGGATGAAGCCTCGGCATGATCGGCGACGAGAATCGCCCGACTGCTTCCTAATCGGGGTGTAGCTGAGGGGCCCTAGCAAAGGGCTTCACAGGCCACACCGTCACCGTCTCGATCCAGCTTGCCGCCCCACGAGCAATTCTGCAGATACCATTGGGCTTCGTCGCAGGAACTGATCTGCTTGCACGTCCGCCGCGGCTCGCATGAATAGCCGCTCTGCGCGACCAACTTGCGGCTGATAATCCCAAGCGGCTGGCTCGACGGCGCTGTCCCGTCAGGGTGTGACGCGCGCCAGTCCCAAGGCGTTTGAAACTTCCCGATCCATAGACCGACCTTCGAGGCTTCCGCCTCAGCTTGCTACGTCGAAAAGGAAATGGACATCATTGGCGTGAAGCGCGAGAGCGGGAAACCGGCGATGGTATTGATGGCCGATAACGGCCGCTACATGGGCGGCGCCTTCGTCACCTTCAAAGCCGACAAGCGGCAGGCGCTATGGGATCGGGTGCAGAGCAAAGCCGGCGCCCCGCCGCCGAAGGGACTGGCGAAGGAAAAGGCAGAGTGGCTGAAGCCCGGCTTGGTCGGCCGGGTCAAATTCCTCAAGGGCGAGGAGAAGCTGCGCCACGCGTCGCTGAAGGATTTCAGAGACGCTGATTGAAACACGTCGCGTCTTGCTCGTTCTGAGCATAGGAGGTGTGTGACCATGGCGGAGGAAGATGGCAAGACTGTTCAACCAGACGCTACGGATTTGCTGGCGGCACGCTTGGCTAGAGAGGTCGCCATCACCGAAGAGCAAGCCCACGAGTTAATCAGGCTGATCGGAACAGATTGGAATTCGCTGCTTCGCGAAGCCCATTTTCTTAAAGGGCGGCATTGAGATGAGCGAACGCGGGGCAGAATTCTTTGGAAAGTGGATCACCGATAACGTGATGCGCGGCAGCGTAGGTGCGGATATCATTTCGGTTGCCGAACTGACCGACAGGCTGTTTTCCGATGCCAAGGCCGCGGGCATTTCCGAGAATGAAATCGAAGTGGAAGTCGGGAGCGCCTACGAAGCGATCCTAGCCGCGATCATGGGGCGCGATGACAAATCCGACTGATCACAATGGGAGCCAGAGCTTGGGGCGCTTTAGCAATTCCTGAAACAAAAGCCGGGCCGCACCGTTGGCCTATGCCAGGTGAAAATCCCACACCCCCACACCTGGCAGTCCCCATAACTCCCGCTGGCTCCGGCCGGCGGGCTTTTTGAATTCTGGCGCGGGCCATGGGAACCAAGTCTGTGTTAGTCCGTTACGTGCCAAATTTGGGCCGGGACTGTGGACGAAGTCGGCTATTTCTGGGCTGTCTATACCGAAACGCTCAGCTTGCGAGCTGAGCGGGAGCGGCTTATGGCCGAAGCCAGAGCCGAACGGGAACGAGCGCAGCAAATCCGCCTCGAAATCCAAGCGATCCGCGAAGCGCCGCACCCATCTAATTCACCGGCCCTGTCCCGTTCCAGCGGATGAACTCGACTTCCCTGCCGGTGATCTGCCGGACCGCTTCAACAGCACTGTGTGAAGCTCTTGGCTGTGATCGCGACCTCGTCGCCGATGCTGAAGCCCTTCGCCATCAAAGGACTCTGGAGCGCGCGCCGGCTTCGTCAAGCGACTGCTAATATATGGTGGCCCGCCACCCGGCCGCCATGTTAATTTAGGCAGGCAATGGTGAAGCTCTTTTTGATCGCACTCGCCTTCGTGCTCACGTGTGGTCCCGTGTCCGCAGTAGAGCATTGGTTTGCCCATGACGGCGACACGCTGTGGCATGACAAGAAACGAGTTCAGCTGCTCGGTATCGATGCCCCCGAACTTTCGCAGCCGTGTTTTGATGCCGCTGACAAGATCTGGCCCTGCGGCAAGTATGCTCGTGACCACATTCAACATCTTATTGCCTCAGGGAATGTATCCTGCATCATTGAGGGCAAGGACCGCTATGACAACGATGTCGGCGTCTGCTTCGTGGGGACCATTGATCTCGGGCGCGACCTGGTGAAACACGGATTGGCGGTAGCCGACACTCGATACCTTGCCGAAGAGCGCGAAGCCCGCATTGCCAAACGTAACTTGTGGGCAGGGACCTTTATCGATCCGGGCGAATATAGACGGGGTGGACGCCCATAGCTGCTATCGTCGGGGTGCGTCACTCGACGCCGGCAGCCTCGATGGCAGCCGTGAGACAGGGCCGCTGGCCGAGACGATCGAAACCTGCAGTTCACGAACCACGCGATGACGCCAGATAAGCGGCGAGGTTGGACGCCTTGTCCCTGACACGGGAGCGGCCCGGCAGGCTAGCCGGTAGGCCAGCAAACGCCGGGCCTAACCGGCGGGGGCTCGGAATCGAAACACGGCACCGGCTGACAATGAACATAGGTCCCTGCCGAAATGATCGGCATCATCCATAAGGACGAAACGGGAGGTAGGTGCCTAACTCAGCAACGCATACAGCGCCAACCCAGCGATGATCAGGCAAGCAGCCATCCCGATGAAGTCGCGCCGAAGATAGAACCAGATCGAGCTGCCGAGCATCAGGGCCGTGATTGCGGCGATGTAGAGCGGGACGCTCATACCGCTAGTTTACTCGACACGGATGCTGCAGCCGGTACTCAAGCACGTGGGCGATGATCTCTTCCTCTTTGTCCAGCTTGTGTTTCTGGGCCAGAGTCACCTTATCGGTGGTTTCGAAGTGCGGCAGCGAGCGTATGAGATCCAGAAGCTGCGGGTTGCACTCGAATGCTATCGTCCTAGCGACAAGATCCGCGGGCTCGCAAAGATCCTTGAATTTGTCGAAGCCCGTGCTGAGACAGCCTTCATAGGCCTCGCGAGGCGTCTGGGCACTAGCGAAATCGCGCTTTAGCACAAAGACTGTCCCTGCAACCGCAACAGCGGCGATCAGCAGCAATCTATTCAAAAAAGGAAAGCCTCCCACATCCCCTGAATAGAAAATCGCGCAACTGCTGAGTGCGCGCCTTTTACGCTCTCGACTTCCTAGTAGCCACCTTCTTCGCAGGCTTCGTTCCAGGCTTGCGGCCGAGTCCGATCGACTTCGCCAGGACAGATCGCTGCGCCGCGTAGTTCGGCGCCACCATCGGGTAGTCCGACTTCAACTCCCACTTCTCCCGGTATTCCTCGGGCGTTAGGCCGTAGTGCACGTTGAGGTGGCGCTTCAGCGATTTGAACTTCTTTCCGTCCTCGAGGCAAATGATGTAGTCGGGGAACACCGACCGCTTCGGATTGACAGCAGGAACCAGGACCGGCGTCTCGGGTTCGGCCGGTCCCCCGATCTTCGAAAGCGACGAATTCACGCTCGCAATCAGATCGGGAAGAGACGCAACCGGCACCGGGTTGTTGCTGACATATGCGGAAACGATGTCTGCGGTTAACTCGATCAGGCTGTTCGTTTCGTCGGCCAAGATGAATCTCCAGTTGGAAGCCCCCTCACCGTCGTAGCTTTTGACAATCGTCTAATCAACAACGGAAGTAGCTGTCGGAGATTCATCTCGCACAAATCCACTGCAACATCCCTGCGCCGACCTTGCCGACGAACACGTTAGGCACGTCAGTCAACACTTCCGCAATTCGGGTGATCGCGGCTTCTGGAACGCGGGCATTTCGTGGACCTGAGCGCTCGGCCAAAATCCACCCCGCTGGCCCACACTTGCAGAACGAGAGGAGCGCCAGGGAATCGCCGTTCCAGCGATAAAAATAACGCTGACCCGATTGGACTGATGCGAGGGCATAAGCCAGCTCCTCGCCATCCCTTAGGCAGTTGCCAAATTCCTCTCCCGTTTTCCGCAACTGCTCTGCCGTGGTGATCGGGATAAGTGTGCCGATTTGCTCGAACGGTGCCTGCGGAAACGGCGTTAGGCTGAACAAATTGGCGAGGATTGCCCCTGGCTGACGACCCTGAACGATGGTGCGAACCAGTTCTTGCTCATTGTGCATCGGTGTCAGTCTTGAGATCACCCACATCAGCTCAACCAGCACCGGGGCCGGCATCTTACACTTCAGCAGCGCCCGCATGACACGGTTCGACACCGGCAGACTGGCAACTGATGCCAGTGAGACGAGGTCGTCATCGTCGATTTTTCCCGACTGGCAGGCGTGATTTGCCAGCGGCCCGCCGGCCGAAAGCACTTGATGGAGCGCGACATAGGTTTGTTTTGGCCTTGCAAACGGTCCGAATTTACCGAGTGCCGACATCATTCCAGCAGGGCAGGACCCGAACGCGTCCATCAAGATTTGTCGGGACTTGGCGAACGTGAGAAATCGGTACGTTTCGGCGTCGTAGGTGACCGTGCCATGGATAGCCAGCCATGCATGCCAGGTGTGTCGCCGATTGTCGGCAGCAAACAGGTATTCGTTGATGCGTTCACTTTGCCATATTTTCTGAACTTGAGCGCTGTCCTGCCTCGCAAGCAAGGCGATAATCGACTTTTCTGATCCATTGCGGTTCGATGACGGGCTAGTTCGCTCGCGATGCATTGGCGACCATCTCCTGATAGCCGGCCTTTCTTCATAGAAATCGCCACAGACAACTGCTTTCCGACGATGATTGTTGATCTTCAGCTCAGTTGCCAAACGTCTAACAGAGGCTACTGCTCCCTTGACAGGTCGAGTGGCGGGATCGACGCTTGATCGAGCTTTTCGGGGGGAGTTATGGACGCTGAAACTAGACGCTTTCGGAAACTAACTTCATGCTTCGCCCTCGCGTTAGTGCTGGTTTATGTGACATCGAATTCTAGCCAGGCTGACAGTGCGGTCGACCAGGCGTTGGCCGCCATGTCCGGCACTCTTGATGTCAAATCGCAGCCGTACTTCAACAAAGGTCAGTTGTCCGGCTGCACACTGGTTTTCGACGCGATCACGCAGGATTGGAACTATCGGCAAGGTGGATTTCTGAAAATTTCAGGGAACGTCTGCAACAACCTTGGCGCGAATCTGAAAGTGGTTGTGCTGGAAATTGACCCTAATGAGCCAACACTCGGGCTCAAACCATCTGCGCCGTCTCGTGCTTACCTGATTGACGACAACCTAAAGACTAACCTCGCAACACTGCGGGGCACACCCCCTTCAGATACGCCAGGAGCATTGTTTTCTATTTTTGAGGTGTCGCCCACTTTGGACATGGTTCTTGATGGCCTTCGGGCCAACAAATTGACGATCGCCTTCAACAGCAAGGGTGGCGACACGGATATACAGCTACCGTTGCAGCTCGACGTTCAAGAGGTGACGCAGTCTGGTGAACGTGTTCGGTCCAATAAAGCGAAATCTGACTTCGCAAACTGCCTAACGGCGCTTGGAAACAGTTTCAGATAGCTCTCAGATGTGCAACCTCTACAACATCACGACCAGCCAAGACGCCATTCGCGAGTGGACCAGCGCCTTGCGCGACATCACGGGCAACCTAGAGCCGTAGCTTGACACTTATCCGAACACCCCTGCCTCGGTTGTGCGAAATGCGCCGGATGGCCAGCTCCGCGACTGTTGACTGTCCGCTCATTCTTATTGGACCAAGGCATAGCAGTTCTTGACAGCAAAATCCTGTCCGTGTTCGTTGGGAGTGGGCAACGTCGCAGGGGGATATATGCGCAAGTTCTTATGTATATTGTCTTTGATAGCAACAACGCCGGCATTGGCTCAAAGCGCACCAATCGAACCCGACGCCGTCATTAGCGATCAAATTTCCAGAAGCATATTAGAGCCAGCCGTCAACATGGTTCGTCTTCACGGTTGGCGATGCGACAGCATCTCAGCGCTTCGACCTTTTTTGATGAGTCGTGGTTTTGCCGTTGTCTGTAATGGCTTCAACTACACCTACAATTTTGAAGACAAGGGCGGGAACTGGATCGTTTCTGTCGAATGAGCGACCGCATTTCTTGAGGGGGAACTCGTGAAAAGGCTGACTGTCTTGTCGGCAGCGCTCGCGCTCGCCGGATGTGTTACGCAAGAGCAGGTTGACAAGGTTGTGGCTACACAGCGCCCAGCGACCACTGCGGAGAAATCAGCAATTGTGAGTGCTGCGCGTGACTACTTTGTTGATCCATATTCGGTGCGCGACGCAGAGATTTCCAACGTGGTCCGGCTCAACGATCAAGGTCTTGAAGCGGTTTGCGTGAAGGCGAACGCTAAGAATCGCATGGGCGGCTATACGGGTCGACAGGCCACGTCCGTGCGACTGCTGAATGGCAAGCCGGTAGGGACGTTAGAGAACGCGCCCGCCTGCTACCTGCCTCAAATGCGATTTGAACGGTTCCCAGAGCTAGAGGCGCTGAAGAATCTCTAGATCGATCCATAGGAGGTCAAACCTTGAACAAGCCGCTTATAGCCGCTGCCGTCACCGCTCTTTTCGCGAGTTCTGCGCCAGTCATGGCGGACGCACAGATGGACGCAATGCGCGAATGCATGACGGTCGAGCAAAGCAAGCCTGATTCCAGCCGAGACGGCGTGTCCGCGTCCGAATATTGCGCGGCCTATGCCATCCTTAAGTCAAAGGGTCTGGCCGACTGAATAGCGAGCGGCGGACTTGTGTTTCAGTGAAATCGGGGCAGCATGAATCTACGATGGCCGATAAACTTGCTTGAGGACGGCTCAGTCGTCACTCAAGAAGGCGAATATCTAGGAACCTGGGGCACCGATGAATCGGACGCGATGTATGAATTCACGCCAGACGGCGCAGCCGAACCCCTGCTGTGCAATGTATTTGTGAAGTTCTTATGTGATAGCATTTTACAGTGGCACAGCTATAGGCGATAGTTTCGTGACAATTTACCAACGATCATCCGAGTTGCCCGAATGATATTGGTCGTATTCTTGCGTATCTCGGTTATTGTCCCAATTAGGAATATTGGGATATTTCTCGTCGAATATTCTCTGATTCTTGGCTCGTTCGCGCCACATCGCAAAGTGCCCGAGGACCATTACCACAAGCTGGAGCGTGAACCATATAGCGCCAATTGCGATAATGATCTCCACAGTTATTCGCTCCGTCTTCGCCGGTCACTGCTGCGACTTGCAAGATTCTAACTGACGCATCATGCTCGCCTTCTCACGGCCAATTCCGACGCGGTTGCCGACAAGGCCGCAAACGCTGGTCATGATGAACACCGCAAGCCACCAGCCAGCGAAGGCAGTGCCGAACACCGCGATGCCGAATGAGGGCATAACTATCGTCGCGAGGATGAGGCCGGCCACAACGAAGGAAGTCGTCCAGCGCTGTTGTGTGGTCGTCCAGGCGTGCCGAATGAACCTATTGCGAACTATGCGTAATGCTGTCTGAAAATTACGGTTCATCAATACCCCCTAGATGCCCAAAATCGTTCCTATCGCGGGATAGTCGATTCGGCAAATGCTAGGCCCGCCGGGTGTGAACGGCGGGCTTGTGGTCGGTCGCCGCTGATTTGGCGGCTAAAGCACACGTCTTCCCTTGAAGGCAAAAAGGCTATCCCAATGCTTCTTCCGGTTCCCGACCATGTCGCAGAGTTCCTGAATCATAAAGTCGATTTCGGAAACCGGATCTCGATCACCATTCAGGATACCGAGCCTCCTTGTTTCGATGTCAATCAGCCCTGAAAATATCTCGTTGTCGATAATCGCTTGCCCGAGGATAGCGCCGTCCATCGGACCAACCTGATGGAGAACGGCAATGGATGCACGCGTCATCAAGGCGCTGGCCTGCGAGAGCAGGCTCAAGATTCTGCAATTTCTGAGCTGGCCTGAGCTGTATTTTCCCGATGTTCCCGATGCTCGACAGACAGGCCTGACGAACAAGCTGATGTGCGGCAGGCTCGGCATAACACAGGAGTCAGTCAGCCTCCACATGCGCTGGCTCACTGAGGCCAAGTTAGTGACGGCTACGAAAGTTGGCACGCGCGTTTTCTACAAGCGCGATGAGCAGGGCATCGATGGGGCTGTCAGTTCACTGTGCGAACTGCTTCAGAATGGTCGAGCAGGCCCAGTCGGGTAAATGCGTTATGACCGCATTTAGTAGTGAATGGAGCCCTTCCCGCATCGGTGCCATTTGTACTGGTAGCCGGATTGGCCATTCTTGCCGTAGCACCATTTGGCGGCCTCAAGCTGACGGCCCAGGGCGTCTCTTGTAGCGCAGGCCTTTTCCGTCTGCGGATCATCACCTGAACCGCCCCGACAATTTTCGTTAGCCACCTGCCACTGACGGATCAGTTTCGTGGGAGGAAAGGCCTTTTTGGCCTCATTTGTCGGGCTCTGTTCCTGGCTAGGCCGAGCCGAAAAGCTCGGAAGAGGAATCTCGCGTGGTGCAGTCTTGGCTGAATCTTCCTGGCTGGGAGTGACACTGGGCAGCGAAACACCTTTAGCCGGCTTGTCCGTTGACGCGTCAGGCTCGCAAGAAATCAGTTGCATGCCGTCAATTCGCAAAGCCCGAGGGCTCTCAACGTCCAGGATGAATGACCGTTGCGAAGGCGGCTGGCCAGCTTCCATGCAGTCGGCATCAACAGCATAGCGATTGGGTCGAAGCGGTTTCACGGTGGCGACAACGCACCCTGACTCGGGAAATTCGTAGTAGTGCCCGCCCTTGGAAACCGAAAACTCTATGGAATCCAGTTTGCCTTGGCGAAACTGTTCGCAGTAGTCGACCGATCTCATGTAGGCGCCGTCGGCAATTGGCAGTGCATCCGTGGCATTGGCATTGGATGCGCCAACGACCAGGGATAGCAGGGGAAGTACCGTCTTCATCGGAGATCGGGCTAAGAACCTACCGGAAAGAGCACCCATGAGACCGCATCCTTGAGTGTGGGTTCCTCGGCCAGGGCCTAGAATTGCACCTTTGACCCCGGCTTGATTCTGATCGCAACGACGCAGTCCTGGAAAATTTCGAACAGCTCACCTTCCTTGGTTTTGCCACGATAAACTAGAGGTTCGGCATTCGTGCAGTTCGAACCCTGATAGACGTCGGCGTCAGGTTGGCCGCCAAATCGGTCAACGAATTCGGAGACCACCTGCTGCAAAGCCAAATCCTGTCCGTTGTAGAAGCATGGATACAGGTCCATCTGCGTGATCGACTGCTTGATGCCGAACACCATCGATGCGCAGGTCTCACCCTTCAGCCGCAAAAACACATGGTTCTGCTCATCATCGGTTGCGACCACCGGCGGCAGCACCTTGATCTCGTAACCATCAGCTTTGGCCTTCTGTTGCACCTGCTCGAAGGTGTCGCTGATCGTGAACCCTTTGAAGTTGCTGTCCGCATAGGTCAGACCAGGGAACGCAACGAAGAACGCTGCCAAAATGGTCCGGGAAACACGGCTAACGAGGCAAATTCCAGATGGAGCACCCATAGCCGCACCTCTCAGTAGTAGTATCGCTTGTTTCGAAACAGGTACATCAACAGGTAGATCGGCAGCCAAAGCCCGCCGGATAGGATCACCAAAATGATGTGAAACCAGTGGGGAAACCGCTTCACTGGCCCGCCGGCGCCGGTCGCAGCCGCGGCTGCCGCAGCTCCGCCGCCAGCATTCATGAACACCTGGGGGCTATTGCGTTGGCTCTTCAGAAGCTCGATCTCCCGCATTTGGGGATCGAGAATTTCCCCGCAGTGCTTGCACTTCTTGGATTTCGGATTGATCGGCTCCGCGCAATACGGGCAATCGATCGTAGCGGCTGTCGACGCAGTCTCGTCCATTGTTCCCCCAGTGTCTGACACCCCAAGGCGATAGCACTTCGCCTGATAATCATGGTCTTATATTACGTGGTTTCGGCCGAGGGCAACTGATTGCTTCCTGAAAATGGGAGTGCAATCACTGGTCGCCTGGAATCTTCGTCGCTTGAGGGTCGAACGCGGCATCTCACAGGACGACCTGGCGCTTTCGGCCGGCGTTGAACGGGCTTATGTCGGCTACTTGGAGCGGGCAGCGCGCAATCCGACGATCGTCACGCTCGAAAAACTCGCTGACGCGTTGGGAGTTGAAATGGCACAGCTGTTTCGTGAGCCGGAAGAAGGGGAATCCGTTCCAAAAACGTTACGTGCCGGCCGTAAGAAGGGCCGCTGAGCTGCGAAATGAGGTTGCCCACCTCGTCGGAACGGAGTGGGCTTAATCGAAAATGGCTACTCACCCTTCTTAAAGCGAGCCCTGACCTGGCTAGAGATCGTCGCCAACTGCGCATCGAACGTGCCTTCGATGGCGATTGCCTTTGCCTTCTTCAGCGCTTCGACCAGGTCGTCCATGTCGTTGCATGCGATTGCATGCTTGCCCTTGGCAAGTTCGAGCGGGACCTTTCCGTACTTGATCGACAGCATCAGCTTGCCCTCAGCATCAGTGGTCCACCAACGGCCACGGAACTTCCGCAGCCGGTTTTCCGGCTCCGCCATATACAGCTGATGATCGATCTGCATAAGCAGCCGCTGCTTACGCTTCGATGCAGGGTCCGATCCTTCGCGCTTCGGTGCCGCTACCAGTTTGAATCCTTCGAATGCCATTGTGATCTCCTTTCGTTGATGATCGACAACGGCGTCCCTTCTGATGGCTGGGAAGGTCAACGAGATAGTCGGCTGCGAACGATGGACGTTCCAAAGGGGGTAGGGAACTGGTCATTTCTGTAAAACAGTCGAACAAATCCCTTTCTGCACACCCGATTTTGATACGGGGGGATAGGGAAATCGACCATTTTTCTTAAAAAATCTAACTTCGCCCCGATCCCCCTATCGAGACGAGTTAACTTCATCTCCATGTTCTACCGGCATTTCTGCACGAATGTGCATCAGCTTTTTTAAACCACTCAGCTTCATATCGTCGAGCTTGTAAAAGACAGGCCTAGTGCCATTCGGACCCGTTCTTCGATCGCTCTTCAACGGCAGAAATACGTGTTTGAGCAAGTCGGATAGGACTTTTGTCTCGTTTTCGACAACCACGCTGCCGAATTTTCTCTGAAACTGTGCTTCGAAAACTGTGTTGTTCTTCAAAACGTATTCGCGAAAATCCGCAAGCTCATTTCTATGGAACCAAACATCCGGCTGGAAGCTCCAACCGTCGAAAATGGGCGTGCGTGACAGTGCTTCCCTGAGCAGAAACGCTTTCACGTTGTGGTCAGGCGTAACCAAAGGCGCAGCGCCAACCATTTCAAGGCGGTCTCGCATCATTTCACGGTCCAGGGCGGCGAATCTAGGGTTGAGAAGCTGTTCGAATGCCCGTACCCTCTCACGAAGGCGTGCTTCCTTGTCCAGTTCGATCAGCCCTGGGAAGATCTCGCGGCGATAAAAGCGCTCGATGTGAGCTCTTCGAATGCTGTCGGCTTCTTGAAGGGTTAGCTTGTCGCCTGAACGTTTTTTGCTGTTTAAAAGTTCAATTTCATAGTCCGTAAGCTTGGGGGAGTTCATCAATCGCTCAACGTAGCGATCGTGCGCCTCCGTCTTGCCAACCCGAAGGTAGTTTGCACCAAGCTCCGCCATTTGGGGATCCGGGGTAATATAGTCGACCTGCCAGCCGTTTCGGCGTTTGTATTCCAGAAAATTCTCTCGAAACCGATTCTTGGAAGCTCTCTGCAAAGCATTCACAGGCAGTGCGAGCCTAACCAAGTCATCGCTCTGAGCCAGCAGGTCGACACCACCATCTGGACCGTCGCCGACAAGGTATGAGAAAATCTTCGAGTCCTGCAGCTCCATTGCGATGACATCTACGTCTGTATCGAAGTTCTGCGTCTCTGGAGTCAGGAATACCTTTACCATACCAGGATCTCGAACACGCGCTAGCTGCTGGTCGCAATCAAGGTGGGTGTTCGTGATGGAGGGAAAAATACCGTAAACTACATCAAAATACTTTTCATTGTTATCGAACTTCAGATCAACGCCGGAGCTGAGGGCAGGAGACGAGAGAACCAATTGATATCGGCGAGATTGCGCCTTGGGATCGACTATGAACGCCACCGCCGGGTCGCCACTGGTTCGCGCCGTGTCAGCCGTGATACTCACGAACTTAATTTCGGGATCATTCACCGCAATTGCTGCAGAGAGGCTGTCAACAAACGCCTTGTTGTTCGAGACCACATAACACCGTTTTTTGCCTCGAAGGTTCGTGACCAAGTCGCCGATGATATGATTGGAAGACTGGAAAAACTGGGCTGGTCGAACGCTTGGGACATATTGGTTCAGATAAATCGATACGGGTCGCGCCGCCTGTCGGTTAAACCAATCGGCCAGAAATCCAAAGGACACCCACGATAGGTCGGCATCCAACGCCACTACGTTCGATGCCCTCGTGATAATGCTAACCAGACTACGCAAAATTGCGGGCCGCTTGTCCGCCATGGTGTCTGAGAAGAAATGCGCGAGGACCTGCTCGGATTCGTCGATCAGGACATAATCGTATGGCTTCTTCAAATCGACCGCGCGGAGACTGTCCAGGCAGACGCCAAATCTAGCTTGATGCGATGCGTTGCCCTTGGTCTTGACGTCCAAATAGCAATCGATCTGCAAATTGCGGCACATCGCCCTGACCAGCGATCGTCGATGACCAATGACTAGAATGCGAGCCTTGGGGACCTCCGCGACCAAGCGCTGAAGTGCCGTGGTTTTGCCCGTGGATTTGGGGCTTTTAACAAACGTTAGACCAGCGTCTGGTTTCAGATCTGGCACGAAGCCCGTATTCGTTACGATCGGAATAGCTCGAGGAAATGCTGCCTTGGCCAGATCAGGAACCCATTCGGGAATTTCTGATTGCTCCCCTTTAGTTGAGCACAGCACCGCGGCTTCGAACCCACCAAAATCATAGCCCTGCGCGTTGCCCCGTTCGGCGAACACCTTCTTACAAACGAAGCAATAGACGTTTCGCCTGCCCTTCTTGGAAATGTTAAAGATTGCCGACGGGTTTTCATCGTCATGAGACGGGCAGTGAACCAACGTTTTTTCGCGGATCTCCTTGGCTGGCAGTTTCCGTCCATCCGCCGTCTCTATGATCAGGTTGAGATCAAGACTCCCACGGGACGTGCCGACGACCGTTGATGGCAAATTGGATTCGCCTGCGGGTCTCTCGGCCTCGCCGAGCACTTCTGAAATCAGATGGTTTGCAGCATCCGAGGAAAGACCGCGATCGAACAGCCAAATTTCTGCATCGGTGTTGCCAAAACATAGGCTGGCGGCAGTGGTCATCGCACGATCACCTGAGAGCCGCGCTGCCAAAGCTGATGCCAGCGCCTCTATTTCTGGAAGTGACCTTACCGGGTGCTCTAGCGCGAAAGCGATGCGAAATCGGTGAGTTTCTGGCGTGTGACTATGGGTCGTATAAACGATTGTCGCATAATTGCGGACCAATTCGTGCTCGAACGCTTCTTGAAGGGTCATTCCACGGTCTACGTCGACCGACACCACGTTGGCCTCGATGAAGGTCTTTTTCGAGCGTTTATTGCCCTGGAATACGTAGGAATATGCAAAACCGGACTTTATCTGATCCGCAAGGGCCGCCGGGGTGACCGTATGGGGCTGAAAGTGCTTGAAATTAGCCCTATTTTTCGAGTTGTTCTTATTGATCAGGCGCTGGTTGATCGAGACGTAGAGAGGTCTGGATAGCCAGTCTGTCATCATTAATGCCCCGAGCCATTTCCACAAGCAATTAACCGCCGAGACGCGAACTGGTCGGCGCCAATGATATTTCAGATCCAAGACGACTAACTGGGGGGCTTGGCAGACGTGGCGGGTAAAAAACGCGGAAGGTCATCCACGAGGATTGGAACAACCTGACGGCTGGGACCGTTGGTGAACTCGTCTTTCTCGTTAGATGTATCCAACCTGCCCCTCCGTTCCTTATGCGCTTTAGCTAGTGAGCCTAGGGCCGAGTTTCCAGAGGCCTACGTCGAGCCGCCAAAAATATCTGTCTGGGCGGCCGCTTACAGCCGGGCCGCCAGACCAGAAGGGCGAACGCAGTTCCAGGGCTTCCCAACGTCGCGGCGATGTGTTACCTGTCACGTAATATCAAGTTCGTTACCTAATGGGTAATTCGGCGGCGGGAAATGGAATTCACGTATGAAAACAACAAACTCCGCCGTCAGCTCAACTCGAGTGTTGAGCTACTAAAGGCGTTCGGAGATAAAGCAAAGCGCATTCAGATGCGGTTGGATGTGCTAGCTGCTGCCGAGTGCCTTGCTGACGTTCCCCACGATCCACCTCCTCGGCGCCATCAACTAAACGGCGACTGGGAAGGTTGCTTCGCCGTGGATATCACTGGGAACTGGCGTCTGATCTTCAAACCAGATCACGATCCAGTTCCCCTAAAGGAGGATGGAGGTGTCGATTTGGCCAAGGTAACTGCGATCACCCTTGTGGGTGTTGTGGACTACCACTGAGCTGAGTCCCGAGAAAACACAGGGCGCGCATAAGTAAGAAGAAGAGCGCGCAGATAGGGTAGAATACGATGGACGGTGTAAAGACGGTTGCGGACAGAGAATGGTCACCGGATTGGGCAACTCATCCCGGTGACCATTTGGCTGAGTACATTGAGAGTCGTGGGTGGAATCAAGCTGAGTTTGCTCGACTAGCTGACATGACGCCCAAGCTTGTCAGCACAATTATCAATGGAAGCAATCCCGTGACGGCCGAGACCGCGCTTAAGCTTGAGCGGGTGCTTGGAATGAAGGCGAGTATCTGGACTTCCCTTCAATCCAATTGGGATCTCCACCAGGCCAGGCTTGCCAAAGAGAAGCAGCTTGATGAGGCATCGGATTTCGTCAGCTGCTTCCCCGTGAAGGAGCTTGTTGACCGTGGTGTGCTGCGTCCCACAAGGGATATTTCGCGGCTCTTAGAGGATTTGCTTAAATTCATCGGAATTGGAAGTCCTCATGCCATGCAAGCTAGGTTCGATAGCCTTGCTGTGCACCATCGGCAGTCCAGAGCGTTTAACACCGACCATTTCCATGTCGCGGCTTGGCTTATCCTCGGAGAGCATAAGGCACGCAGCATGAATCTCGATGCGTACGATTCACATCGGTTCATCACCGCGGTTCACGAAATTCGCGATCTTACGGTCACACAGCCGGATGTTTTTGAACCTCGCATGTACGAACTCTGCAGGGCTGCCGGCGTCGCTTTCGTCCTTGAAAAGCCGATCACTAAGACGCGCCTATTTGGATCAGCTCGATGGATCGAGGGCGACCGTGCGATCATCCAGATGTCTCTTAGAATGAAGAGCAATGATCACTTCTGGTGGACGTTCTTCCACGAGGCCGCTCACATCGTTTTGCACAAAGGTCGCTCATTCGCTGATGACAAGGGAGGCGAGGGTGATGGCGTTGAGGATGAAGCTGACTCATGGGCCGAGGATGTTCTCGTTGGAACCCAGCGTTTTGCAGAGTTCAAAGCCACAAAACCCCGATCGGAAAAAGACGTGGTGGAATTCTCGCACTCTGTTGGGATTCATCCAGGCATCGTTGTGGGCATGCTACAACACAATGGCATAATTAAATTCACTCACCTCAACGGGCTCAAAGAGCGGTTCGAATGGAAAGACGATTGACTCGGTCTCAGCCGGATGCGTCCTTGCTCGTCGGCAGCACCCTGAAATCGTCGCCTACCAAAAGCTCGGAATTGTTGTGCCCTATGAACTTCGCCATGTACGAAGTTGCACGACCCTCACCCGTCAAATTTCGATGGTCATGGTCGAGAGCCTGGATATCCATCTCCCTTAATGAGAACCGTTCCTTGAAGGCTAGGAACCGTTCCTTGTCGGCGATAAGTTTTTGAAACCCTTCCCGAACCTGATCGGTGAAAATCCAGATCGAATGGATATGAGGGTTTTCTAGCGCTCCTATCGACCTCCAATATCTCGATCCATTCATGTCCAGGCAACCGATCGCTAGCGGTCTTAGAGGATCGAACCATGGTCGATGGTAGTTCCGTCCTATCAGTTGCCGACACAGGTAGTTGTAAAGGTCGGTGAACGTATCCAGCTCTGATTTCGCCTTGAGGATGTCGATCGAGGCGGAACCTTCATGCCGCTGATTGCGACGGCTGTGATCGAATGAAAGCGTGATCAACAACCCATTCCGTTTCTTGAATGTCGAGACGGAATCGAACCTCCCTTTATGCTGTTTGATGAACTGACCGATCCTCTCATCGAACCACGATGCATATTGCTGTGTGATGGTCGTTGGAGATGGATTTGAGACGGCTTGATGCATGTGGGTGGCTTCTTTCAAAGGGATATAGACCCATCAGATTTGGTGGGGGAAACGGATTTGGGTGTTCGAGGTCGTGCGAGGATAAGCCGTCGGCGCGGGTCGAAAACCGATTTCGAAATGGGAAAAGTGAAAAGCGAGGTGAAAGGCGGTTCTGGAGGTTCTGAGAAAGATAGCCGGGCAACCGGACCGGCTATTTATGGGATGGGATCGCGAGTGCTCTCAGCTTGGGTAGGAAATCTCGTGTCACTCGGCCCTAGCAGGCTCGTCGAATACGTTGTCCCACCCGTCAGACCAGCCAATTGGCATCCCTCGATCACTGCCCGAGATTGCGCCGTCTTTGTCGACGAGAACCTCGGCGATGAAGCTTGCCGGATCATCGCTTTTCAGGACGACCCGCCGAGACACGCCGTCTGCCAGAACCACGCTAAAGCTTCTGTTGTACCGCTGTGCCTGTCGATCGGATTGCTCGATGAGATCCAAGATCTGGTTGCGATCTTGGATATCGATGTCCGCGGCATCCAGGAGGGCAGCAGCTTTGTCTTGCCGAGGTAGCGAACCTTCGACCTCCAATTTGAGATCGGTGACGATTTCGCGGAGCCTTGCTGCCAGCATCGAGCGCTGTGAAATCGCCTCAGAACCTTCCATCTTTTGGAGCTGGTCGATCAAGAGCCGTAGCTCATCCGGTGAAATCGACTGCTGCTCGCGAATTTCCCGCCGCTGACGATCAACGTCCGCTATCTGCTGCTCGACCGAAGCCAAGTCTGCTTCGCATTCCCGCAATTTGGTCGTCAGGAACTCAACCGAAATCGCGCCGTCGTCGATCAATGCATATGTCCGTTCTCGCTTCAGCTCCAGTTCGCTCTTTTTTTCGGCCAACGCGACTGAACGTTCGTCCAGGATCAGCACTTCGGACTTCTGCGACGACGCCCGGAACATCTCGGCCAGATCGATCTCTTTGACGAACAGGAAGAACGACCTTTCAAAATCCTGGTAACGCCAGGCCGTCGGAACACAATTCAGTCCGCGCAGGGCATGACTACATTTCAGATAAGTCCCACCTCCCGGGCCGACGCCCTTGTTCAGGAAATGCATGGGAGAGCCGCAGTACCCGCATGTCGCCAGATGGGTAAATAGGTTGCGCAGCGCCTCTCCCTTGCGTCCTCCGCCTTCGACCTTGCGCTTCCCCCGGGCAAATTGTGCTCGAAGAAACAAGTCCTCGTCGACGATTTGTGGGTAATAGTCTGGCATCGGATCACCGAGCGGAACCCGTCTTCCGTTCTGCTTAGTATGTGGTTGGAACTCACCAAGGACCGCCCGGGCCTGGAGAATCTTGGTGACGTATGACTGTACCCATCCGGTTGATCTCCCGAATGCCGGGACTCCGGAATCGTTCAGCCGCCGCGTAATGACGAATGATCCTTGGCCGCTGGCACTGTCCTCGAAAATACGTCTGACAACTTGTGCCCGATCATCGATGACATGAAAACCTTTGCGGTCCTCTGACAGCTCCAGCCATGCAGGGCAAAGACCAGTAAGCTTCTTTTCACCTACAGCCCTTCGTTTGGCGTCCCAGGCAGCGGAAAGCCGCTGGCTTTTCATCTCCGATTCTTCATTTGCACGTGCCATCACGACGATCGACATGATCAGCTGCGCAAATTCTGCTTCTCCTGCCTTATAAAGCTGGTTGTCAGACAGGGTGACGAGATTGATTCCGTTCGAGGTGATGTCGAAGAACAGAGAGACCGAGGCATTAAGTTTTTGGCGGGAAAGGCGGTCAAAAGACTCCACAAGAAGGTATGAGCCCTTTTGAATCCTGCCTGCCTTCACCGCATCTAGGAATTTTCCAAGGGCGCCCGAGGAGACGTTGTCGCCCTTGAATGCAGAAACGCCGATATCCTCTAGCCTGAAGTCTTCGACTAGCTCGAGATCATGCTCGACTGCGTACTGCTTGGACCTCTCAGTCTGTCGTCGCAAACTGTCGCCCTTAAGCTGGATGTCGGTCGACATGCGGACATAGGAATAGGCGAGCGGTTTTTTCAGGTGAACCTCCGATTTGGCGCGACTTAATACCCTACAATGATGTCAATTTCCAACCGCCGCATTTGAATTTAATATTCTACATTATGTTGATGGTGTGCATTATTAAGGAATTTAATCTGGTACAATCTCCTGATGGTCGGACCGCCAGGCTCGGGCAAGTCGATGCTGGCGCAAAGGCTGCCCTCGATCCTGCCGCCGCTGGCGCCGAAGGAGCTGCTCGAAGTCTCGATGATCGCCTCCGTCGCGGGCGAGCTTGGCGAAGGCAAGCTCACCGACCGGCGGCCGTTCCGCGCCCCGCACCACTCCGCCTCGATGGCGGCGATGGTGGGCGGCGGCTTGCGGGCGAGGCCGGGCGAAGTGTCGCTTGCCCATCACGGCGTGCTGTTCCTCGACGAATTCCCGGAATTCACGCCGCAGACGCTCGACGCGTTGCGCCAGCCGCTCGAGACCGGCGATTGCGTGATCGCGCGCGCCAACCACCGCGTCACCTATCCGGCGCGCATCCAGCTGGTGGCGGCGATGAACCCGTGCCGCTGCGGCATGTCGGGCGAGCCCGGCTATCGCTGCCTGCGCGGCGACCGCTGCCGCACCGAATACCAGGCGCGCATTTCCGGCCCGCTGCTCGACCGCATCGACCTGAGGATCGAAGTGCCGGCAGTGTCGGCAAGCGACCTGATCCGGCCGGACAAGGCCGAGACGAGCGCGGCGGTGGCGCAGCGCGTGGCCCGCGCCCGCACCATGCAGCGCGAGCGGCTGGAGAAGCTGGGTGCCGCCGCCACCACCAACGCGCACTGCCCGCCGGCGATCATCGAGGAGATCGCTAGGCCCGACGCCGCCGGACTGACATTGCTCAAGGACGCCAGCGAAAAGCTCGCCTTCTCGGCGCGGGCCTATCACCGCGTGCTGAAAGTGGCGCGTACGCTCGCCGACCTCGACGCCAGCGAGACCGTCGGCCGCATCCATCTGGCCGAAGCGATCTCCTATCGGATGAGCGCGGAACGGATGGCGCAGGCGGCGTAATCAGAATGCCCTTCAGGCTGGGATGAAATGCTTTTGGCATTCCGGACGCGGGTCTCTCGGGCGGCATGGTGGCGGACGGGGCGGAAGAACCTTGCTGAAGTCATGCGGCTCGAACTTTACAGTGATCGTGTTGCCGGTTGTGCTCTTGAACTCACCGCCTCCCGTGAGTGTAACGGGAGCGAGGCTCACGCTGACCTTACCGTTGACGTCCTTGACGACATTGATAGACATCTTGAACGTATTGGCATCGGTCGAGCCCTGCTTCAACTTCAAACAAATGTCACTGGAATCGTCGCCGCTCTGTAGGGCGGCGCTCCACAAATTGACCATGGCTTTGGCTATTGGAGCCTTTTCGAGCGCGCCTGGCTGATAGTCCACCGGCTTGCTGCTCGGCGATACCTCTTCCTGGATGAGGAGAACCTGGCTATCGGTAGTCACTTGGCTCGCTCCAACATTGCCTCCAACAGCCGCACTACCCACAGGTACCGGGCTTAAAGCAACGCCTGCGCTTACCGTGCCTTCCGATGTCGAAAGCAGTTCCATTTTGACAGAAACTAAATCAAAGCCGAGTAGGCCGTTGCCGCAAACCTTGGTGCGTGAATTTGCAATTACGGAAGGGTATCCGAAGGGTGAACGTTGATATGCCGTATAGATACTGATCTGCCGTTTTACTTCCGCGACAACCTTATATATATCGGTCTGACTTATCGGCTTTAGGTCCCTGAAAGATGCAGATGCACAACCTTGCGCGACTAAGGCAATCACTGCTGCAACGATAAATACCTTTCGCATCTTCTGCCCCGCCCCTAGATCTCCCGACTATAGACGTTGCTCTATTTTTACTTTAGTAGCAACTGAAATCTAAAGCAGGTAGAAGTGGCGGCAGCGCGTGAGACGACCTGGCGTTCACTTCGCACGAGGTAGGTGGCGCAAGAGCCGTAGTCGCGCTTTACTCCGCCCGCTCGTTCGCCTTCAGCTCCAGCCGCCGCGCGTGCAGCACCGGCTCCGTATAGCCGTTGGGCTGGTTTGTCCCCTTGAACACCAGGTCGCAGGCGGCCTGGAAGGCGACTGACTTGTCGAAGTCTGGCGCCATCGGGCGATAGAGCGGATCGCCGACATTCTGGCGGTCGACGATCGCCGCCATGCGCTGCAGCGAATCCCTGACCTGGATTTCCGAGCACACCTTGTGGTGCAGCCAATTGGCGATGTGCTGCGAGGAAATGCGCAGCGTGGCGCGGTCCTCCATCAGGCCGACATCGTTGATATCGGGCACTTTCGAGCAGCCGACGCCCTGGTCGATCCAGCGCACGACATAGCCGAGAATCCCTTGCGCGTTGTTGTCGAGCTCGCGCTGGATCTCGTCCGGCGTCCAGTTCGGCCGCACGGCGACCGGCACGGACAGAATGTCGTCGAGCTTCGCCTTCGGCCGGCTCTTCAGCGCCGCCTGCACGGCGTGCACGTCGACCTTGTGGTAGTGGGTGGCGTGCAGCGTCGCCGCCGTCGGCGAGGGCACCCAGGCGGTGTTGGCGCCGGCCTTGGGATGCGCGATCTTCTGTTCCAGCATCGCCGCCATCAGGTCGGGCATCGCCCACATGCCCTTGCCGATCTGCGCGTGGCCGGAAAGCCCGCATTCGAGCCCGATGTCGACATTCCAGGCCTCATAGGCGGAAATCCAGGCGGCCTGCTTCATGTCGCCCTTGCGGATCATCGGGCCGGCTTCCATCGAGGTGTGGATCTCGTCGCCGGTGCGGTCGAGGAAGCCGGTGTTGATGAACACCACGCGCTCCTTCGCCGCGCGGATCGCTTCCTTGAGGTTGACGGTGGTGCGCCGCTCCTCGTCCATGATGCCCATCTTGATGGTGTTCTTCGGCATGCCGAGCAGCCCCTCGACGCGGTCGAAAATCTCGACGGCGAAGGCGACCTCGTCGGGCCCGTGCATCTTGGGCTTCACCACATACATCGAGCCGGCGCGGGAATTGGCGCGGCGGCCGTTGACGCCGACATCGTGCAGCGCGATCAGCGCGGTGAGCGCGGCGTCCATGATGCCTTCCGGCACCTCGTTGCCGTCGCGATCCAAGATTGCCGGATTGGTCATCAGGTGGCCGACGTTTCTCACCAGCATCAGCGAGCGGCCGGGCAGCAGCAGCTGGCCGCCATTCGGCGCCGTGTAGCGGCGGTCCGGGTTGAGGGTGCGGACAAAAGTCTTGCCGGCCTTGGTGATCTCTTCGGCGAGGTCGCCCTTCATCAGGCCGAGCCAGTTGCGATAGACGACGACCTTGTCCTCGGCATCGACGGCGGCGACCGAATCCTCGCAGTCCTGGATGGTGGTCAAGGCGGCCTCGAGGACGACATCGGCGATGCCGGCCGCGTCGGTCTTGCCGATCCCGCTGGCGCGGTCGATGACGATCTCGATATGCAGGCCGTTCTTCACCAGGAGCACGGCTTCCGGCGTGGCGGCATCGCCGCGATAGCCGACGAATTGTTTCGGATCGGCAAGCGTGCTGGCGCCGGCGCCCTCGCCCACCTTCAGCGCGCCATTCGCCACCGAGAGCCCGTTGACGCCGGCCCATTTGCCGGTGGTCAGCGGTACGGACTGATCGAGGAAATCCCTTGCCCAGGCGATGACCTTGGCGCCGCGCGTCGGGTTGAAACCTTTGCCCCTCTCGGCACCGCCGGTCTCGGGAATGGCGTCGGTGCCGTAGAGCGCATCATAGAGCGAGCCCCAGCGCGCGTTGGCGGCGTTGAGCGCATAGCGCGCGTTCATCACCGGCACGACGAGCTGCGGCCCGGCGACGACGGCGATCTCCGGATCGACATTCTGCGTGCTGACGCTGAAGGCCGGGCCTTCCGGCACGAGATAGCCGATCCCCTTGAGGAAAGCCTTGTAACCCTCCATGTCGAGCGGCGCGCCGTTGGCGCGATACCAGTCGTCGAGCTTCTCCTGCATGGCGTCGCGTTTGGCGAGCAGGGCGCGGTTCTTCGGCGCCAGATCGTGGACGATGGCCGAGACGCCGTCCCAGAATTGAGCCGGGTCGATGCCGGTGCCGACTGCTGCCTCCTCGGCCACGAAGTCATGGAGCTCCCGGGCGATCCGCAACCCGGCGATCTCGATGCGGTCGGTCATCAGCACGTCTCCAGATATCCCGCTTTGCCGGCTGTTGCCGGCCTGGGGCCTTTGGCATGTCGGGGTTCAACGGTCAATTCGGCTTAAGGTGAAGTAGGGCATTTGGGCAAGTTGGCGAAGTCGGCGGTGACGGCGTCCTTCTCCCCGTTCACGGGGAGAAGATGGCGGCAGCCAGATGAGGGGCGGCGCGGCGTTGTGCGAGCTGGCAATATAGTGAAACTGCGTTGGCTGGCGCTGCCCCTCATCCGCCCTTCGGGCACCTTCTCCCCGTAAAACGGGGAGAAGGAAGAGGCTCCCTTCACACCGCAATCCGCGGCCGTCCCGAGGCCACCGCCACCACATGCGCCTCGATGAACATGCGCTGGTCCTCGACGGTGGAGACGCGGAATTCGGTGGAGACGTCGATCTCGGCGCTGTCGGTGCCGGCGTCCCTGGCGCGTTCGGCAACGATCGCCCGCACATCAACTTCCGCTGCCGCAATCGCCGCCGCCTCGTCGGTGAAGTCGCGCACCGTTTGCCCCGATGCCAGGCGGAAGAGGCCTTCCCTCGGCTGGCTGACACGGGCCTCGGCCGAGACTCGCACCTGGCCGACCACGGCGCCGAGCGCGTTGGCGACGTCTGTATCCTCCGGCACGATGCAGCCATTGCCGACCAGCGGCGGCAGGCCGGCATAATGCAGCGGCGCGGAGGCGCCGAGGCCGATGACCGGACGGTCGAGCGCGACGCTGACGCGGACAATGCCCGGATGCGCGTCGACCGCGCGCTGCACCAGCGCATGGGCAACAGTGGCGGCACCGTCCAGCCCGTCCTCGGCGAAGGCGGTCTCGAGGATATATTCGGCCGACCAGCGCGTCAGCGTGATGAGCACGCGCTCGGCGAGCGCCTCCGGCGTCGCCGCGATCGCCTGGCCGCGGCCGTCGCGCCGGCGGGAAAACAGCTCGGCGCCGAGGCGCGCGGCGGAGGGGTCCCAGTTGGCCTGCTTGCCGAGCACATGGGCGGCATCCGAGGGCGTGAAGCCGCAGATATGCACCAGGCCACGCGCCACCAGGCGGTTCAGCGTTGCGTTCTGGGCATTCGACGAGAGCAGCCGGTCGAGCGTCAGCGGGACAGGGCCGATCGCCTCGTAGAGCTTTGCCTCCGGCGCGGTGAGGCCGGCGGCAAGCCGGTCCGGCACGCCGGTGCGTACGGCAAAGCGCCCGTCCATGCGGCCGGGATTCGGCGCGCGCAGCTGGCGCTCCAGCTCGGCGGTGACGGCCTCGCCATGCGCCATGCCGGCCAGCGCCAGCGGCACCAGGCGGCGCGGTCCGAGCAGGATCTTCGGGTCGAGCGCCCCGTCCTCCAGCGCCACTTCGGAGTCGCCGCCGAGGCCGAAAGTGCGCATGGCGACCGCCTCGACCATGGTGCGGAAGCCGCCGACGGTGGCGCCTTCGGGATCGAGGCGCGGGCGGCCGCTGTCCAGCACCGCGACGTCGGTGGTTGTGCCGCCGATGTCGGAGACCATGGCATCGTCGAGGCCAGTCATATGGCGCGCGCCGACCAGGCTGGCGGCCGGGCCGGACAAAATAGTCTCGATCGGCCGCTGGCGGGCGAAGGCCGCCGACACCAGCGCGCCGTCGCCGCGCACCACCATCAAGGGTGCCGCGATGCCCCGCTTAGTGAGAAAGCCTTCGGTCGCCGCCACCAGCCGGTCGATCATCGAGATCAGCCTTGCGTTGAGCAGCGTGGTGAGCGCGCGGCGCGGGCCGCCGAGCTTGGCCGACAATTCATGGCTGGCGGTGACCGGCAGGCCGGTCTTCTCCCGGATCAGGTCGCGGGCCGCAAGCTCATGCGCCGGGTTGCGCGTGGCGAAATAGGCGCAGACGGCAAAGCCCGACACCGAACGCCCAAGCTCCGGCAGCGCCGCCTCGAGGCCGGAAAGGTCGAGTTTTGCCGCATTGCCGTGTACGTCATGGCCGCCGGGGCAGAACACCACCGGATCGGTGCCGAGCGCCGTCTTCAGCCCGTCGCGGGCAAGGTCGGCCTCGGAAAAGCCGATCATGACCAGCGCCACGCGGCCGCCCTGGCCTTCGACCAGCGCGTTGGTGGCAAGGGTGGTGGACATCGAGACAAGCTTGATCGCCGCCGGGTCGGTGCCGGCTGTCTCCAGCACAGCATCGACCGCGCCGGAAATGCCGACGGCGAGATCGTGCCTGGTGGTTAGCGCCTTAGCCTTGGCCAGCACCTTGCCTTTGTTCGGCGTATCGAGGGGCCCACCTTGCTCCGACCACAGCACGGCATCGGTATAGGTGCCGCCGGTGTCGATGCCGAGGAAGAGGGGGTGGGATTTGGCGGTCATGGAAAGGTCCGGGGATTTTTGTCGCCTGCCTTAGCCGATACGGGCTGGCGGATAAAGGCAGGAGAGGTGGGCCAAGGTTGGCGCGGCACCGAAGATTTGCTGAAGCGCCGGCGGGACAGCACCCCCCTCTGGCCTGCCGGCCATCTCCCCCACAAGGGGGGAGATCAGATGTCATCGGCCCCTTCGCCAATGGCCAGCGTTGCAGGAAGTGCGCCAGCGACCGAACTGCCAATCTCCCCCCTTGAGGGGGAGATGCCCGGCAGGGCAGAGGGGGGTGCGAAGGAACACCGCCTCCGCGATTAGCCTACGAACCCCATCCGTTTATGGCTCCCATCGCAAAACGGCTTGTTCGCCGAATGGCCGCAGCGGCACAGGAACACCTTGGTGGTGCGGGCGATGGTGTGGCCGGTGCCGGTGACGATCTCGGCGTTGCCTTCGAGCTTCAGCGGGCCGTTGACGGTCGGCGTCACGCCAAGCGGGCCATCCCGCACTTCCAGCACCTGCGCCTCCTTCAGCGGCGGCTCGCCGGTGGCGGAAAAACCGGCCTTGATGTGGCTGTTGTCGCAGAAGGGCTTGTTCTGCGAGGCGCCGCAGCGGCAGAGCGTGGCGCGATGGAAGGTCTCGCCGTTCAGCACGATCTCGGCATGGACCGCCAGCGGGCCGTTCTCGCGCACGCGCACGGTGTTGACCACCGGCGGCTTCTCCTGCGGCCCGCCATCCTTGCGGGCATAGGTGATCGCACCCGACGGACAATTCTCGGCCAGCGCCACCACCTTCTCGACGCTGGCCGCGTCCGGGTGGATCCACTCGCCCGAGGCGTTGGGCACGAAGACATGCGGGTTGCCGAGCACGCAATTGCGCGAATGGATGCAGCGCTTGCCGCTGAAGGAAACGTCGATCTTCTCGCCTTCGACAGTGCCTGCCATTTGGGTGGGGTCTCCTGTTGGGAAAGAGGCGAGGCTAGGGCGGCGGCGGGAAGGGCGTCAAGCTGGCCGGGAGAAGAGGCGCCAAATCTCCCCCCTTGAGGGGGAGATGGCCGCGAAGCGGCCAGAGGGGGTCGTCTCACGTGGATCGCCGACATCGCTTTTTTCGTCGCGCAAGGCGTTGGCGCTCGACGCGCAGCGACCCCCTCTGTCGCCTTTGGCGACATCTCCCCCTCAAGGGGGGAGATTAGCGCCGCCGCTCACTCCGCCAGATCGACCGTCTCGGTCGAGTGCTCCACGCAGATGAAGCAGCAGGTGTCGCAGGGCCGGTCGTTGTCGGGGCCGACGCCGGCGGTGACGGAATCGTCGCCGTTCACCCAGGCGCCCCAGCAGATATGCTCGCCGGGTTCGCAGGAGATCGGCACGGATTTTCGCGCCCCCGGCCGGATGAGAAAGACCTTGTCGCCGCCCGGCCAGACTTTTTCGCTGTCGCGGCTGAACAGCTCCAGCGCCACGCCGTCCGAGCGCTGGTTGCGGACGAAGACGGACATGTCGGCGGCAAAGGCCGGGGTGGTGAGGAGAAGGAAGGCGAGCGAGAGGCGAATCATGGTGAGGTCCCCGAGGGGAGTAGAGCACGGGTGGAGTGCATAATCTCCCCCCTTGTGGGGGAGATGCCCGGCAGGGCAGAGGGGGGCGCTGTCCCGCCGGCGTATCGAGGCTTGGGTTCCTCGCCCCGCCAAAAGCGGGGGCTCCAAAGGACGGGCGAGACCCGTGGCTCGCCCGGAACGGTGGCCGCGAAGTGCACGGAGCAGGAGCCTTCGTAGGGCGCTCCCCTCTCCGTCTCGGCTTCGCCGAGCCACCTCTCCCCACTTCGTGGGGGCGAGGAACCTTGACCTTGTGACGTTGCGCTCCTTCGCGCCCCCCTCTGCCCTGCCGGACATCTCCCCCACAAGGGGGGAGATCAGCAGCTTCGGCGCCCCGCTCATTCTGCAACGTCTGCGATTTGCAAGGCCACGAAGACCCTACCTTCTCACCACCACATGCGGCGCGAACGTCTTCACCGCATCGACCATCTCATCCCCGCGCACGTCGAGCGAGGAGATCTCCATATGCACGATGGTCTTGCCGAAGGGCATCAGGCCGAAGGCGTTGGCGGCGGCGTATTTGATTGCGTCCGGCGGCTCCTCGGTGAGCTCGAAATTGAGCATCGCCGCGCCCTTGCCGCCGGAGGCGAGGCGAACGCTCTTCACCTTGCTCCACGGCACCAGCACATCGCCGGCGCGAGCATCGCGGAAGCCCTGGCTGTTCAGGGTGACCTTGACCGAGGTGTCGAAGGCGCCGCGCGCGATGAAGAAGCCGAGGCCGAGACAGGCGACTGAGAGCAGCGCGATCCACAGCACATGACCGCCATTCGCCCCCGCCGCCACGCCCTGCAGCGCGCCGAAGCCGAAAATGCCGCCGATCAGGAACGGCCCGAAGGCCGGAAAGATCTTGCCGGTGGGGCTGTTGCGGATTTCGAGCGGCGCGGCCATGTCCGCCCGCTCACGGTTCCGATTTCAGCAGCGTCCAGATCCAGCCGATGAAGGTGAGGACCAGGAACGGATAGCCGATCGCCGGCAGCGGCGACGAGGTGGGCAGCAGCGGCGCGCCCCAGAGGATCATGAGGGACGAGACGACGAAGAGCACGGCCGACACGAACGCCGTGAGCCGCATCCAGAGCGCGAAGGTGGCTTGCGCGCTGACCATGGCGAGCCCCGCCGCCCACAGCGCAATGCCGCCGGCATAGGAAGGCACGCTCGCCTGCAGCCCCGCCGCATTGCCGGCCAGAAGCAGGCTTTCGCCGGCAAGGAAGGTGAGGAAGCCGGCCGCGACGAGGTCATTGCCGAGCCGCTGGTATTTCATCGTGAGCAGCGCCGCCGCGACGACGACGCCCACGCCGTCGATGGTCCAGAGCGTCTCGCGCAGCGCGTCGCTCGCAACGAAAGTGCCCGCCATGCCCAACGCGCCGCCGACGGCGAGGCCGATCGCGGCGACGGTATCAGAGGTGGAGCGCATGTGATGTCTCCCCAAGCTGGGGAGAGGATACCTGAGCGGGGAGGTTACCAAAAGACGGAGCTGGCGGAATCCCCATATTGAAAAATGTTACCTTTGAGCTCACAGGCCTAGAAAATCGATGCGACCCTTGACATCTCGGCATTGGTATCATTTGATACCGCCTAAGCGAGGGTCCCGTGGACGAGGATTTGAAGACATAGATCCCCAGATCCGAAGGCAGATCATCGCCAGATGTCGTTCTAGGAGAACGAGGGGATCCTCATTTACACCTGACGCGCCAACTAGATGGCAGCCGAGGGCGCTTAGGGATCCCCGATCGCCGGAGGCCTATTTTACGGATGATTCGGCGTGGGAATACATCGCGCAATGCCTAGAGAAGGGCTGCCGAGTTGAAACGATCATGCTTGATCACCCCCCGGGAAAAAAGGGCTTTGTATTCAAAGTACCTGGCTATGGTCCCGTCCAAGCCATTTATGTGAAGCTAAAGCTCGGCTCCGACAAAATACTTGGTCGCAGTTTCCACGAAGATCAGCCACCGACGATAGCAATCGTCGAGAGCTCGTTTGTTCTGCTCGAACGGCGAAAGGGATGTTGATGAGTAACAATCCTCATATTTGCGACTTCTGCGGAGAGCGCGCCGCGATCAAGACGTGGCAAGTTGAAAGCTTCCTGTATGGATCCGGGGAAGACCGGGTTGAATTGGCTGCCAGTGTTCCCGTTTGGAAGTGCGATGCGTGTGGCACAAGTTTTACTGGGGAAGAAGCTGAAGAGCTGAGGCATGAAGCGGTCTGCGCTCACCTTGGTCGTCTAACCCCTAATGATATCAGGGCCATTCGCCAGTCCTTCGGCCTGTCTCAAGACCAATTCTCTGAGCTGAGTGGCTTTGGCATTGCGTCGATCAAACGATGGGAAAGCGCTAACCAGATACAGAACTTGTCAGCCGATCGATACCTACGACTTCTCAGCATGCCGGAGAACTTCCGCGCCATAAGCGCCTTGGCTGGTAGTCGCACATCGTTGAAGACAACCTTTCGAACAAACCTTCCTGAAAGCTCGATACAGGATGCCAAGTTATTCAGGCTCCGACCGCGAGCACTGGCTGAGGCCGCTTAGTAATGTTCACCATTACTTTCTACTCGTATAAGGGCGGCGTAGGCCGCACTATGGCTCTTATCAATACTGCTGCAGAATTAACTAGACGCGGGCGGCGCGTTTTGATTATGGACTTCGATCTCGAGGCGCCAGGCATCTCAACCTATAAGCCGTTTCAAAACTCAGGTGATAGCGCTGGCTTGGTCGACTACGTTGCAGAGTTTAGCAAGACTCTTCGAGCTCCCAACGCTTCCGAGTTCGTTTTCGAATGCATACTCAGCATCGACGGAACCGACCGACCAATTTGGGTGTTCCCGGCCGGTCGTAGAGACGAGATGTACGGAGCAAAGCTTGCATCTATCGATTGGCAAGATCTTTATGAACATCGCGATGGCTATCTGCTGTTCGAGGACCTTCGACAACAGCTAAAGAACGACTATCGGCACTTCGACTATATTTTGATAGATAGTCGCACTGGGTATACCGATGTCGGCGGTATTTGCACTCGGCAGTTAGCCGATGTTGCCGTTCTGATGTTTTTCCCAAATGAGCAGAACATTCACGGCTTGGAAGCGATTGCAAACGAGATTCGAATCGCCTCGGCAAATCGATCCCGACAACTTGATCTGCTTTTTGTCCCCTCTAATGTTCCTGATCTCGATGACGAAGATGGCATCTTAAAACATATGATGGCGTTGGCAGGTGAGCGCTTGAGTTATGACGAGGCTTCTTCTGTCATCCATCACTATGACAGCATGTCGCTTCTTGATCAGAACATCTTCGTGTTATCTAGACCTAGATCTCGTCTGGCCGAAGAATACCGAGCACTGACGAAGGCCATAGTGCAGCTCAACATCGAGGATAGAGATGGTGCTCTATTCGCTTTACAAAAACTGAGAACGCGCCTTGAGCAATCTGGGTCTCGGGGCAGCAACGAGCGGCACGTAGAGCAAGCAGGTGAGACGTCGATTATCAATTCACTTGACGATATCGGCCGCATTCATTCTTCAGATGGAGAGGTGGCGTGGAATTTGGCGACCGTTTACAGGTCATTGGGGAATTTTTCAAACGAGTTGAATGCATTAAACGACGCAATACAGGCTGGTTATAGCACCGCTAGCGTACGGTTGCGTCGAGCACTTAACCTGATGAGCCAGTCTCGCCCAACGGAGGCCAAGTCTGATCTGCTGGCCGCGCTTTCCTCTCATACAGCCGGACCGATAGAGCTTAGGTCTGCAATCGAGGCAATGCGTTCGATAGACCCCCAATGGCATGTTCCCACAGAGACATCAAAGGCTTTGGCAAATTTGGAGCCAAGTGACCTCATGCGCCTTGCTGAGGTAATGATGATGGAAACGAACGATCTAAAGATAATGCTGCCTCTCTTTGAGAAGGCCATCGCTAAACCATCCGCCGAATTGGTCAGAAGCCATATTCGAAATCACATGGCACTTACGCTCATCGGGTTGGGTAAATTCGATGAAGCTGTTAACTTTATAGCAGAGGACCGGCAATCGATTTTCTCCACCAATGACGTGCCATCGATATTTAATCTTGCGATGGCGGAGTGGGGACGCGACCAGTACCCATCATACGACATACTGGGGCATTTCGTTTCTTTTTTTGACAGAAATACCACCCGCAACGGAACAAACTATTTACAGTGCTTTGGGCTTGCCTACGCGCTACTCGGCGAGTTCGATACGGCGACAGCTCTAGTAAGACACGCAAAACGTTCTTTAGGTCCTGGGCGTGTCTTTAGCTCATGGCGTTATAGATATGTTGACCGAGATTCCATGGCTCTAGATTTAAGTGAGATGGAACGCTCTATAGAAAAGCGATTTATTCTTCCAACGTTTATGAGTAAGGAAGAGGCGTCGTTGCATTGATACGCCCTCTCAATCGCCCATCTTAAGCGCCTGGATAAACGCCTCCTGCGGGATATCCACCTTGCCGAACTGGCGCATCCGCTTCTTGCCCTCTTTCTGCTTGTCGAGCAGCTTGCGCTTGCGGGTCACGTCGCCGCCGTAGCATTTGGCGGTGACGTCCTTGCGCAGCGCCGAGACGGTCTCGCGGGCGATGATGCGGCCGCCGATCGCCGCCTGGATCGGGATCTTGAACAGGTGCTGCGGGATCAGCTCCTTCAGCTTCTCGCACATGGCGCGGCCGCGCTTTTCGGCGGCCGAGCGGTGAACCAGCATGGATAGAGCGTCGACCGGCTCGTCATTGACCAGGATCGACATCTTCACCAGGTCGCCCTCGCGATAGTTGGTCAGATGATAGTCGAAGGAGGCGTAGCCCTTGGAGATCGACTTCAACCGGTCGTAGAAATCGAAGACGACCTCGTTGAGCGGCAGGTCGTAGGTGAGCATGGCGCGCTTGCCGACATAGGAGAGGTCGGCCTGGATGCCACGCCTGTCCTGGCAAAGCTTCAGGATGCCGCCGAGATAGTCGTCGGGCGTGAGGATGGTGGCGCGGATCCACGGCTCCTCGATCGAGGCGATCTTGACCACGTCGGGCATGTCGGCCGGGTTGTGCAGTTCCTTCGTCGTGCCGTCGATGAGGTTCATGCGGTAGACGACGGACGGCGCCGTGGCGATGAGGTCGAGGTTGAACTCGCGCTCCAGCCGCTCCTGGATGATTTCCAGATGCAGGAGCCCGAGGAAGCCGCAGCGGAAGCCGAAGCCGAGCGCGGCGGAGGTCTCCATTTCATAGGAGAAGGAGGCGTCGTTGAGACGCAGCTTGCCGACGGCGGCGCGCAGATCCTCGAAATCGGCGGCGTCGACCGGGAACAGGCCGCAGAACACCACCGGCTGCGCCGGCTTGAAGCCTGGCAGCGCCTTGGCCGTCGGGCGGCGGTCCTCGGTGATGGTGTCGCCGACGCGGGTGTCGGCCACTTCCTTGATCGAGCCGGTGAAGAAGCCGAACTCGCCGGGGCCGAGCTCGTCGACATTGACGCGCGCCGGCTTGAAGACGCCAGTGCGCTCGACGAGATATTTCGCGCCGGTGCCCATCATGCGGATGGTCTGGCCCTTCTTCATCACGCCGTCGATGATGCGCACCAGCACGATGACGCCGAGATAGGCGTCGTACCAGCTATCGACCAGCATCGCCTTCAGCGGTGCTGCAATGTCGCCCTCGCGCGGCGGCGGCAGCTGGTGGACGATCGCCTCCAGCACGTCCGGCACGCCGAGGCCGGTCTTGGCCGAGATCAGCACCGCATTGGAGGCGTCGAGGCCAATCACCTCCTCCACCTGCTCGCGGATGCGCTCGGGCTCGGCCGCCGGCAGGTCGACCTTGTTCAGCACCACGACGATCTCGTGGTTGTTGTCGATGGCCTGGTAGACGTTCGCCAGCGTCTGCGCCTCGACGCCTTGGCTGGCGTCCACCACCAGCAGCGAGCCCTCGCAGGCGGCGAGCGAGCGCGACACCTCATAGGCGAAGTCGACATGGCCGGGGGTGTCGATGAGGTTCAGAACGTAATCCTCGCCGTTCTTGGCGCGGTAGTTCAGCCGAACGGTCTGGGCCTTGATGGTGATGCCGCGCTCGCGCTCGATGTCCATCGAGTCCAGCACCTGCTCCTTCATGTCGCGCTCCTCCAGCGCGCCGGTGAGCTGGATCAGCCGGTCGGCAAGCGTGGATTTGCCATGGTCGATATGGGCGACGATGGAGAAATTGCGGATGTGGTCGAGCGGGGTCGTCATGCGGCGCGCTTTAGCAGGGGCGGGGTTGAGGGGCAAGCGGCGGGGGCTTCGGACACGGCGCGGGAACTGCCGATCTCCCCCCTTGCGGGGGAGATGGCCGGCAGGCCAGAGGGGGGTGTGACGGATCGCGACGCGGCAAGACGAAGATTCCTGCCCCAACGGAGTGGGGAGAGGTGGCTCGGCGAAGCCGAGACGGAGCGGGGGAGCGCCCCACGAAGACCGCCTCTTCGTCCGCTTCGCGGACACCTCGCCCCCGCCGTTGGCGTGGGCGAGGAACCAGGTGCGCAACGCCGGCGGGACAGCGCCCCCCTCTGCCCTGCCGGGCATCTCCCCCGCAAGGGGGGAGATCGGCTGTGCCTGCCTCTGCGCAAACATTCAAATCCGCTTAAACTTTCATGCACCCCTTTAGGCTATATTTCTACCCTCGGGTGTAGGCAGGCTGTGCTGCCGGCGGTGTTTGGGGTCAAGGAATGTTTTCGTCCGTAAGAGATTTCGTCCGCTCCCAAAGCGGCTCGATGATGCCGATGATGGCGCTGTTGGCGATCCCGCTGCTGATCGCGGTCGGCTTTTCCGTCGACTACACCTCGGCGGTGACGACCAGGAGCAACATGCAGAACGCGCTGGACGCCGCGATCCTGTCGATCACCACGATGGAGACCACGACCTCGAAGGCCGACCGCCAGACGGCGCTGCAGCAGGCTTATGCGGCAAACAGCGGTCAGGGCACGGTGACGCTCAACACCGTCGACGTCGCCGCCGACGGCACGGCGGCATTCAGCGCCACGGCGGCCTATCCGATGCCGACCAATTTCATGGCAATCGCCAGGATCAAGTCCGTCCAGATCGGCGTCGGCTCCTCGGTGCGCAAGACGCCGGCGCTGACGCAGGCCGATTTCAAGGTGACCAAAGTGTCGGGCTACTGGAACAAGACCATGTATCTCTACGGCACCAAGTTCGGCCAGACGAGCGCCCAGAGCCTGATGAAGATCGACTACAAATACGTCCCCTATCAATACACCTACAAGGTGGGCAACAAGAGCTACACCGTGAGCGAGCCGAAGGGCTACGGAACAACATCCGTCTACACGGTGAACGGAAGCACGCAGACGCAGGTCCAGCAGCAGACATGCACGACGACCGGCTCGACCACCGCCTTCACCAATCCGCCGGCCGGGTCGATCCCCGGCTCCACCAAGGACAGCAGAACCGGCAAGACGATCTACTTCAACACCACCTGCGCGACCACCACCTACCCGGCCAACGGCTCAGGTGCGGCCATCGACGTCAGCCAGATGGACAAGCTCTATCTGCAGATGGACGTCCCCTCGGGCAATCCGCAAACCTTGAAGTCGGACGATGCCGCCACCTCGAACCGGCTCTATATCGGCACCAGCGAGACCGACATGCCCGAGGTCGCGACCGGCCAGACGGTCGACATCTTCAGCGCCGTGCCCTGCAACCAGACCAGCTACCAGGCCTGGGAAGACGGCGGCAACCCCGTGCCGGCCGATGTCAGCAACGCCGACTTCTTCTACAACGTGACCGGCAAGTGCGCCTTCAACAAGCGGCAGTCCGAGACCGTGATGACGCAGTGACGGTGGAACTGCTGATCTCCCCCCTCGTGGGGGAGATGGCCGGCAGGCCAGAGGGGGGGCGCTGTCCCACCGGCTTTGGCGAGCGTTGCGGCATGCGTTGCGTCGAGAGCCTCGAATCCCGGTTTTGCGAAGAAAACCTCTGAATATTGAAATGCTAGCGCTCTACGGCGCCCCCCTCTGTCCTGCCGGACATCTCCCCCACAAGGGGGGAGATCAGATGTCGCTCCGGCCTTCGCCAATCTCCGGCGTCGCGCGCCTCCCAATCACAAACCGGTGAAGCTGTAACGAAGCCTTCCGCAGCGGCGAAATGGGAACATCGCCGCAACGGAGACTGCTTCCCATGACCGGATCAAGGACAACGCTCGGATCGCTCGCCGGCGCAGCTTTAATCGCGCTTGCCGCCACGGCCGGCACTGCTTCCGCACAGCCGCTCACCGTGGTCGAGCTGTTCACCAGCCAGGGCTGCTCGTCCTGCCCGCCGGCCAATGCCAATCTGATCAAGGTCAAGGACCGGCCGGGCGTGCTGGCGCTGTCCTTCAACGTCACCTACTGGGACTATCTCGGCTGGAAGGACACGTTCGGCCGGCAGGAATTCACGCAACGCCAGGTCAATTACGAGCCGCCGCTCGGCCATGACGGGCCGTTCACGCCGCAGGTGGTGGTGAATGGCAGCACCGATGCCGTCGGCGCCGTGCCGGGAGAGATCGAGCGGCTGATCTCGACAAGCCCGCACGCCAAAGGCCCGGCGCTTTCACTCGGCGACGGCAAGGTGAGCATCGGCGCCGGCACGGCGCCGGGCGGGCCGGCCGATGTCTGGCTGGTGCGCTACAGGAAAGGCGTCATCGAGGTGCCGGTGGCGCGCGGCGAGAACACCGGACGCACGCTGCCGCATGCCAATGTCGTCCATTCGCTGCAAAAACTCGGCCGCTGGAACGGCCAGGCCACGACGCTGCCGCTGCCCGCGGCAACCGGGGGCTTGAGCACCGCGGTGCTGGTGCAGACGCCGGGCGGCGGGCCGATCCTGGCGGCGGCTGCAAACTGATCATCCCTTTCTCGCGCGACGCCGCAGGAAGCGGCAGCGCACCAACGGGCCCGCATCGCGCGCCACAACCCAAGGAGACTATCCATGACCAGATTCCTGACCGCGCTCGCCTTTGCGCTCGCAACCACGGCCTTCGCCGCCGGCGCCCGCGCCGACGACACGACCAACGCAATGAAGCCCGCCAACGCCATGGCGACCGACGCGATGAAGCCGGCGACGGACGCAATGAAACCGGCCGATGCCATGAAGCCCGATGCGATGAGCACCCAGGCGATGAAGCCGGCTACCGACGCGATGAAACCCGCAACGGATGCGATGAAGCCGGCGGATGCCATGAAGCCGGTGACGGATGCGATGAAGCCCGCCGACGCGATGGCCCCGGCGCAATAAGTTTAGCGGCTGACCCGTGTCGCACGCCCCCTCACCCAGCCTCCGCTTCGCTCGGCTGACCTCTCCCCAAGGGGAGAGGAGATTGTCGGCGCTGGCGCCATCTCTTCTCCCCATGGGGAGAAGGTGGCCGCGAAGCGGCCGGATGAGGGGGAGCGCCGCACGGCAAAGTGAGAACTGAGCTGCGGCTTCCGTCGTATAGTCGTAAGCTAGAACAAGGAGATCCAACATGAACGGCATCGACAAAAAGGCTGCGCGGCGATTCCTGGCCCCGCTTGCGGCGCTGGTGCTGACGGCGGCGGGCGCTGCCTTCTGGCAGACGCCGGCGCGCTCGGCCGAGGATGCGGTGGTGATTCCGCCGCCGGCTGTGGACGAGAAGGCGGCAAGCGGCAGCGAGAAGGCCGTCTTCGCCGGCGGCTGCTTCTGGGGCGTGCAGGGCGTGTTCCAGCACGTCAAGGGCGTGAGCAAGGCCGTTTCCGGCTACACCGGCGGCAGCGCCGAAAACGCCGTCTACGAGGTCGTCGGCACCGGCCGCACCGGCCATGCGGAATCGGTCGAGATCACCTACGATCCATCCAAGGTGACCTATGGCCAGCTCCTGCAGGTCTATTTCTCGGTCGCCCACAATCCGACGCAGCTCAACTACCAGGGGCCGGACCAGGGCACGCAGTATCGCTCGACGATCTTCGCCGAGAACGACGAGCAGAAGAAGGTGGCCGAGAGCTACATCGCCCAGCTCGACAAGGCCAAGGTGTTCGGCAAACCAATCGTGACGACGCTGGAGACCGGCAAGACCTTCTATCCGGCCGAGGACTACCATCAGGATTTCCTGACGCTCAACCCGACCTATCCCTATATCGTCTACAACGATCTGCCCAAGATCGAGAATTTGAAGTCGCTGTTCCCGCAGCTCTACAGCGAGAAGCCGGTGCTGGTGCTGGCATCGAGCAAGAGCTGAGGTTCGAGGCGAGGGGCGATGCTCGCTTAGGGACGTCGGCGGGACAGCCCCCCTCTGCCCTGCCGGACATCTCCCCCACAAGGGGGGAGATCAGCCGTCACGCCGTCCTTCGCCAATCTCCAACGTTGCAGGAAAGGCGCCAGCGACGAAGCTGCCAATCTCCCCCCTTGTGGGGGAGATGCCCGGCAGGGCAGAGGGGGGCGCGAAGGATCACGGCGTCTCCGTGGTAGCCCCGAACCCCCTCAATCATACGTCAAATCGGTCGCCTTCCCGCCAAACACGCGGTAGGCATAAAACGAATAGAAAATGATGATCGGCAGCACGACGACGACGCCGGCCAGGATGACGGCCAGGCTTTCCGGCGCCGAGGCGGCCTGCCAGATCGTCAGCCTGTCGGGCACGACATAAGGGTAGAACGACCAGGCGAGGCCGGCGAAGCCGAGCGCGAAGATGGCGGCCAGGGTCAGGAACGGCCGGATCGCGTGCTGGTCGTTCGGTTTCGGCAGATGGAAAGTCTGCCGCCACAGCCCGAGGAACAAAAGCGCCGACGCGATCGGCAGCGGCGAGAGATAGAGGATCTCCGGCCACAGGAACCATTTATCGAAGATGCGCGGGCTGGCGAAGGGTGTCGCCAGCGACACCAAGACCATGCCGAGCGCCGTCAGCACCAGTATGGTGCGCAGCCAGCGCACGGCTTTTCGCTGCAGGTCGCCCTCGGTCTTATAGATCAGCCAGGCCGAGCCCATCGCGGCGTAAGCCGCCGACAGGCAGAGCGCGACCAGCGCGCCGAAGGCCATGCCGCCAAGGCCGACATCGAGGCCGAGCACGTAGACGCCCAGCATATAGCCCTGCGCCAGCGAGGCGGTTGCCGAGCCGATAAAGAAGATGCGGTTCCAACGATGCTTCCTGCCGGCCGGCACCTTGGCGCGGAAATCGAAGGCGACGCCGCGCAGGATCAGCCCGACCAGCAGCACGAAGACCGGCAGATAGAGCGCCGTCAGGATGGTGCCGTGCGCCATCGGGAAGGCGACCAGCAAGAGCCCGACGGCCAGCACCAGCCAGGTTTCGTTGGCATCCCAGAAGGGACCTATTGCGGCGATCATCGTGTCCTGCTCCGCGTCGTCAGCGGCGGCGAAAAGGATGCCGATGCCAAGGTCGAAACCGTCGAGGATGACATAGATCAGGATGGCGAGGCCCATCAGGCCGGCGAAGATCAGCGGAAGCGCGGTCGGCCAATCGAAGGTCATGTCACTCGCTCCCTATTCCTGGGCAGCAGGCTGCGAAAGCGCCGCGTTCATGACGCCCGGCAGCGGCGAGGTATCGCCATCCTTGGCCGCCTTCAGCGCCAGGTGCACAAGCACGCCGAGATAGGCGATCAAGAGCAGCACATAGAGGATGAGATAGACGGCCAGGGTCAGCGCGACGTGGCTGCCGGCGACCGGGCCGACGGCATCGGCCGTCTTCAGCACGCCGGTGACCAGCCAAGGCTGGCGGCCGATCTCGGTCGTGTACCAGCCGGCCAGCGTCGCCAGCCAGCCGGAGAGCGCCATCGGCACCATGATGAGGGCCAGCGGCTTCGGCAGGCTGTGGCGGCGCTTGAGGAAGAAGGCGGCCGACCAGGAGACGATCAGCATCAATATGCCGGTGCCGACCATGACGCGGAAACCCCAGAACACCGGGAAGACCGGCGGGTGGTTGCCGGGATAGTCGTTCAAGCCCGGCACGACGCCGCTCGTGCTGTGACGCAGCACCAGGCTGGCGCCGTCGGGGATGGCGAGCTCGAATTTGTTTTCCTTCGCCGCCTCGTCCGGCAGCGCGAACAGGACCAGCGGCACGTTGGGGCCGGTGTTCCAGTTGGCTTCCATGGCGGCGATCTTCTGCGGCTGGTGCTCAAGCGTGTTCAGGCCGTGCTGGTCGCCGGCAAAAATCTGGATCGGGATCAGGATGGCGGCGGTGAAAACGCCGGTGCGCAGCGCCTTCCACATCGATTCCGAGCGATCGCCGTAAAGATAACGCAAGGCCGACAGGCCGGCGATCAGGAAGGAGACGGTGAGCCCCGAGGCGAGCAGCATGTGGACCAGCCGGTAGGGCATGGACGGATTGAAGACGATCGCCCACCAGTCGAGCGCATGCGCCTTGCCGTCGATCATCTGGAAGCCGGCCGGCGTCTGCATCCAGGAGTTCAGCGCAATGATCCAGAAGGCCGAGATCGTGGTGCCGCCCGCCACCAGCACGGTCGCCAGCGTGTGGATGCGGTTGGAGACGCGCCGGAAGCCGAACAGCATGATGCCGAGGAAGGCCGCCTCGAGGAAGAAAGCTGTCAGCACCTCATAGGCAAGCAGCGGGCCGGCGATGTTGCCGACCGTTTCCATGTAGCCCGGCCAGTTGGTGCCGAACTGGAAGCTCATGGTGACGCCGGAGACGACGCCCATGGCGAAGGACAGCGCGAAAACCTTCACCCAGGTGAAATAAGCGCGCATCCAGGAGGTGTCGCCGGTGGCGTTATAGCGGAGCTTGAAGAAGAGAAGCACCCAGCCAAGTGCAATGGTGATCGCCGGAAACAGGATATGGAACGAAATATTCGCGCCAAACTGGATACGCGACAGGATGAGCGGGTCCATGCTCGGCTCCGGCTGCAATTTATGCTTGAAGGATAGGCCTCAGACACGCATCGGTCAAAGCGGCGCGGCGTCACGCGAGGCGCGTTGTCGCAGCGCCGGGCGGGAGGTCGCGCCAGCATTAATAGACATCTCGCGTGACACCTTGCCGACGCCGCGAACGCGGCGCGCAATAGAGCTACGCCGCCGGCCGGCGAAGGCGGCTGTCCAGAACTGTCAGGAGGACCGTCGATTGCCGGTTTGAATAAAACCACATCCGACCTATATCAGGTCACGTTTTTCCAGCCGGCCGTATTTCAGCATGTCATCCATCATCTCGATTTCCGGTGTCACGAAAACCTATGCCACCGGCTTCAAGGCGTTGAAGGAAATCAATCTCGACATCGAGCGCGGCGAGATCTTCGCGCTGCTCGGGCCGAACGGCGCCGGCAAGACGACGCTGATCTCGATCGTCTGCGGCATCGTCAACCGCTCGTCGGGCACCGTCACCGTGGACGGCCACGACATCGGCAAGGACTACCGCGCGGCGCGCAGCCTGATCGGGCTGGTGCCGCAGGAGCTCACCATCGACGCCTTCGAGACGGTCTGGGCGACGGTGAACTACAGCCGCGGCCTGTTCGGCAAGGCTCCCAACAAGGATTTCGCCGAGAAGGTGCTGCGCGACCTCTCGCTATGGGACAAGAAGGACGCCAAGGCGATCACGCTTTCGGGCGGCATGAAGCGCCGGCTGATGATCGCCAAGGCGCTGTCGCACGAGCCGCGCGTGCTCTTCCTCGACGAGCCGACGGCCGGCGTCGACGTGGAATTGCGGCAGGACATGTGGGCGATGGTGCGGCGCCTGCGCGAGGACGGCGTCACCATCATCCTGACCACGCACTACATCGAGGAGGCCGAGGCGATGGCCGACCGCGTCGGCGTCATCAACCGCGGCGAGATCATCCTGGTCGAAGGCAAGGCCGAGCTGATGCGCAAGCTCGGCCGCAAGCAGATGACGCTGGAATTGCGCGCGCCGCTCACCGCCCTGCCGGACGGCCTGTCGCGCTACGCGCTGGAGCTGTCGGGCGACGGCGGGCAGCTCACCTACACCTATGACAACCAGAGCGACCGACCGGGCGTCGCCTCGCTGATCCGCGACCTCGAGGCCGCCGGCATCCAGTTCCGCGATCTCGACACCAAAAACAGCTCGCTCGAAGAGATCTTCGTCAATCTTCTGAGGCAAGAGCCATGAACCCGCGCGCGGCCATGAACCTTCGTGCAGTATGGGCGATCTACCGGGTGGAGATGGCGCGCGCCTTCCGCACGGTGCTGCAGAGCATCATCTCGCCGGTGATCTCGACATCGCTCTATTTCGTCGTCTTCGGCTCGGCCATCGGCTCGCGCATCAACGAGATCGACGGTATCAGCTACGGCGCCTTCATCGTGCCCGGCCTGATGATGCTGTCGCTTTTGACGCAGTCGATCTCGAACGCGTCCTTCGCCATCTATTTCCCGAAATTCGTCGGCTCGATCTACGAGCTTTTGTCGGCGCCGGTCTCCTATCTGGAGATCATCATCGCCTATGTCGGCGGCGCGGCGACCAAGTCGATCATACTTGGCCTGATCATTTTAGGCACCGCGGCGCTGTTCGTGCCGCTGAGGATCGAGCATCCGTTCTGGATGGTCGCCTTCCTCGTGCTGACGGCGGTGACCTTCAGCCTGTTCGGCTTCATCATCGGCATCTGGGCAAAAACCTTCGAGCAACTGCAGCTGGTGCCGCTTTTGATCGTCACGCCGCTCACCTTCCTCGGCGGCAGCTTCTATTCCATCCACATGCTGCCCGGCATCTGGAAGACAATCACGCTGTTCAACCCGGTGGTCTATCTGATCAGCGGATTCCGCTGGAGTTTCTATGGCAAGGCGGACGTCTCGGTCGGCGTCAGCCTCGGCATGACGCTGGTGTTTCTGGCCGTCTGCATCGCGATCGTGGCCTGGATCTTCAGGACGGGGTATCGGCTGCGGAATTGAGGGGGGCCGACGTTCATCGTCACTGTGGTTCAGAAAAATCCGAAACGCCGGCGGGACAGCACCCCCCTCTGCCCTGCCGGGCATCTCCCCCGCAAGGGGGGGAGATCGGACGTCGCTCCCGTTTTCGCCAATCGCCGACGTCGAATGATGGGCGCCGCCGATGAGGCTGCCGATCTCCCCCCTTGCGGGGGAGATGGCCGGCAGGCCAGAGGGGGGTGTGAAGGATCGCGGCGCCGGCGATCTTCTTTTAATCGCCCCCGCTAAATCGCCTTGATCAGCCGCAGCAGCCCCAGCATTTCCATCAGCGTCCCTCGTCGGAAGGCGATGTAGGTCGGCTCCTCCTGCCCGTGGAAGCGGCGCTTGAAGGCGGCCTGGCCCTGCAGGTTGAAGCGCGAGCGGTTGACCCAGGGCGACTGGTAGGCACGCTGGAAGGCGCCGCGCCAGAAATTCGATTCGGCAAAGCCGCTCGGCTCGACGTCGAGCAGAGGCGACAGGCCGAGCGTGACGACCGAAATGCCTTCCTCGCGAAAGCGGTCGACGGCGAATTTTGTCAGGCCGATCTCGGCATGCGGCGTGGCGTCGACCTGCTTGCGCTTGAAGGCGGTGGTGTAGCCGATGACCTTGCCGCCGCTGAACAGTGGATCGAAATCGAGGATGGCGACGAGCTCGCCTTCGGGACCATGCAGGACGAAACGGCGCATGTCGGCGCCGAGATGGTCGGCGAAGGGCCGGTTGAGGAAGCCCATCTCCCAGCGCTTGACGATGCGCTCGCCGCGCCAGTTCTCGGACAGCCGCGAAACCTCGTCGAGGAGCATGTTTTTCCTGTCCTCGGCGAAGGTGAAGCCCTTCTTCGCCAACCAGCGCTCCGAATAGCGCACGGTTTCGTTACGCTTGCCCGAGAAATCATGCGCCGGCAGGTGCAGGCTGGTGTCGACGCCGAGCCGATTGACCTGATAGCCGAGCCCGGCCAGCACCTTTGCCGTGGCGGCGCCGATCTGGACGAACCAGGGGCCGCCGGCAGCCTCTACGAAACGCTTGATGTAGCCGGGCCTTTCCGCCGGATCGACCACCGGATCGCCGAGCGCGAAATGGTGCTTCATCTTGGTGCCGAAGGCGATGTAACCGTCGCCGTCGCTGAAATAGGACAATTTCTGCTGCACGGCGGTGGAATAGGCGAGCGAGAAGTCGCCGTGCCGCCGGACCAGCGCCAGGCGCTCGAGATGCGTCAGCTCGCGGCGCGGCACCTTGGGCGCCGCGCCGTCAAGAAACCTGTCGATATAGATACGCAGGGAGGGCATGAGCTTCCGCGTGCCGATGAACAGAGACCCGCAGCCCACGGGCCTCGAATCAGTCGCCTTGGCGCGATCGATTATCGGTCATGTCGCGCCAGCGCCATATAGGATGCTATCGACCGCGAATGAAGAGGGAATGTCTGCCGGCCGAAGCCGGCACCGACCGGTTTGCATCGCAAAGCATATTGCCAAATTCCATGCCATGTTATATATCAAGTTATCGTTTATCATCCGGCAGCTCAGTTATGGAAGACATTCTGCGATCCCTCGGCTTCCTCTGCCTCGGCAGCAGGCTGAAGCGCATTGGCGAGCAGCTGCAGGCCGACACGCAGCGCGTGCTCGACGGCCTGGATGTGCGGATCCAGTCGAGCCAGTATCCCCTGCTCGCCGCGCTCGACAGGCTGGGGGCCCTGCCGGTCGGCGAACTGGCGCAGTCCCTCGGCGTCGCGCAGCCGGGTGTCACACGGGCCGTGTCGCTGCTCACGGAACTGGGCCTGGTCGAGGTCAGCCCGTCTAACGATGACCAGCGGCGCAGGATCGTCTCCCTCTCGGCGAACGGCCAGCGGCTGGTCGACACCGCCAAGCGCGATGTCTGGCCGCGCATCGAGGACGCGGTCGCGGACTTGTGCGCGGACCTCTCCGGGCCGCTGCTCGGCCAGCTCGCCACCATCGAGGATCGATTGGCCGCGACCCCGCTCGCCCGCCGCTCGGAAAAAGCCGGGGCCGTCGCGGCCAAGGCTGTGGCGCGATGAAACACGTTCTCGACCGTCCCATCTGGAGCGCGCTTGCGACGCGCCATCTGGCCTTCGCGGAAGGCGACAGCCTCGCCAGGCGGTACCGGCCGTCGATCGTTCCCTTCGCCGCCACCGCGACGGACGATGCGGAAAGCCTGCGAGCATTGGGCAAGCTGCTTCCGCCGCTCGAAAGCTCGATCCTGGTTCAGACGGATCCGATCGTCCTGCCTGCGGAGCTTTCCGCGGTTTCGACAGCGACCCTGGTGCAGATGACTGCCGGGCGGCCGGTTCAGGCCGTGTCCGACGAGCGCGTGCAGCGCCTGACACGGGACGATGCGGCCGAGATGCTCGCGCTCGCGTCGCTCACCAAGCCTGGGCCGTTCACGCTGGAGGCCTTGAGCCTCGGCGAGTTCTGGGGCGTGAAGGTCGACGGCAGGCTCGCGGCGATGGCCGGCGAGCGAATGAAGCAGCCCGGCTATTGCGAGCTCAGCGGCGTGTGCACGCACCCGGATTTCCGCGGCGGCGGCCTTGCCAGACTGCTGTCGCTGTTCGTGGCAAACCGGATCATGGCGCGGGGCGAGATTCCCTATCTCCACGCCTATGACAGCAACGCACCGGCTATCGCCCTCTACGAGTCCATCGGCTTCCGGTTGAGAACCACCCTGAACATGGCCGTGGTTCAACGCGCGGGGTAGCTGTCTATTGCTTCGTCATCCTATGGGTCATGAGCTTTCCTCTGGCTCTTGAGGTGGCTGGAACGTGTGACCTGTCGATCCCTATAGACGGCCGATCACATTTTCGTGACATCGGCGTGATCAAACTAGGTCGATTTGCCGGCTGACGATTGGTCGCCTCCGGCACGTACGCACCGGTGCCAATCATGCACGACAACCCGGCGAGCGGATCCACTAGCGGCCTCGGGGCAAAGGCGCCAACGGTGGCTGCGGGGCCTATTTTGCGACATCCGGCTTCGATCCCGTCGCAGCGCGCCTTGCCGGACGCGCTCAGCTTGACGGCTTCACGCGCTTCGGAAACAAGAACGGCGACGGGCGCGGCGAAGGCCGCTTCGGGAGGGATGAAAACGTGAGTTTCTGGGGATTGGCGCAGCTTGGCGTTTCGACGGTGATCTTCCTGCTGGCGGCGATGGCGGCCAAGCAATGGGGGCTGGCGCCGAGCCTGGCCAAGATCCTTTTGACGCTCGCGCTCTATTCGGCCGGCAATCTGATCATGCTGAGGCTGATCCGCGAATTCGGCATGTCGGTGTCGTTCAGCCTGTCGGCGGTGATCCAGCTGGTGTCGGTGAATGTCGTTGCGCTGGTCTTCTTCGGCGAACGATTGAATGCATTGCAGGCGACTGGCGTCGTGCTGGCGATCGCCGCCGTCGCGCTGATCACGCTCGGGCCCTATATGCAGCGGCTGTAGCTGGGATCCAAGGCCCCAAATGAAAATGACCGCCAAGGCGCTGTTCAGCAGAATAGAATTCCCGATGCTCCTGGCCGGGCTGGCGATCGCCGGCGGGCTATGGGGCCTGGTGGAACTCATGGAGGTGGCGCGCGCGACGACGCCGCATGCCTTCGACACGGAAATCCTGCTCGCCTTCCGCCATGCCGGGCAGCCGGACAGTCCGATCGGCCCACCCTGGCTGCAAGGCGCTGTTCGCGATATCACCGCGCTCGGCAGCACCAGTGTGTTGGTGCTGATCACGACGGCGACGATCGTCTACCTGTTGCTGATCCGCAGGCCTGCGACGGCGCTGTTCGTGTTCGTTGCGGTGGCCGGCGGCCAGCTGCTTTCGAACTTGCTCAAGTTCGAAGTCGACCGGCCCCGCCCCGATCTCGTCTCGCATCTCGTCAACGAGACGTCGCTGTCCTTCCCGAGCGGCCACGCGATGCTGTCGGCGGTGACCTATCTGACGCTTGGCTCGCTCGCCGCGCGCTTCCTGCCGAACCAAAGGACGAAGATCTTCGTGCTCGGCCTTGCCGTGCTGACCACGGTGCTGGTCGGGACCAGCCGCGTCTATCTCGGCGTGCATTGGCCGTCGGATGTGCTTGCCGGCTGGTGCGCCGGCTTCGCCTGGGCCATGTTGTGCTGGCTCGCGGCGCGCCTGCTGCAGCGGCGCAAGGTGATGGCGGACAGCGATTGATCCACGTCAGATCCCCATGCTGAATGATGCTTGAGACATTGTAATATCTATATTATACATCGATACTGCATTCACAAACATGGATTCCGGCCGATGATGACTGCCGCACAGATGCGCGCTGCGAGGGCATTGGCCGGCATCGACCAGAGAACGCTCGCTGAGCGCGCCGGGGTGTCGCTTCCGACCATACAACGCATGGAAGCGAGCGAAGGCGTCGTCCGGGGCGTCGTCGATTCGCTGATGAAGGTCATCCAGGCGCTCGATGTGATCGGGGTGGAGCTGATCGGCGAGAACCAGGCCAGCGAGCGCGGCGGCAGGGGCGTGCGGCTCAAGTCCACCGTGGCGCAGACCCAGCAGGACTGAGCCGCGGCCGCCATCGAGCCAACCGAGAATCGTCAAATTGCCGCTTCGATCGGCTCGGCAAGCTTCGGGTTTGCGCGCGCGGCTATCAGGCAGCCGGCGACGATCAGGCCTGCCCCCGTCAGCGTGGTCCAGGCCACCTCCTCGCCGAAGAAGAACCAACCAAGCGCGATCGCCCAGATGAAGGCCGAGTATTCGGTCGGGATGAGATATTGCGCTTCGGCGCGGGCGTAGGACCAACTCATCAGGAATTGACCGGCGAGCGACAGCATCGCCACGCCGGTCAGGGGAAGCCACAGATCGCTTGGCAGCGCAACGGCAAGCCACGGCGCGGCGCAACCAAGGATGATCCCGACGAAGATGTTCTGGAACAGCATGATCTCGATCGGCTTGGCCAACAGTGCCTGTTGCCGGGCGAGAACCAGATTGTAGCCGTAGAACACCGTCGATACGAGCACCGCCGCTGTGCCAAGCAGGGCATCCTGCGAATAGCTCTCCCGCCCGAACTGGCCGGACAATATGATCGCGACTCCCGCGATGCCGGCGATTGATGCCCATATAGCCTGGCGCCGGATGCGTTCGCCCAGCAGCAGCGCGGCGAGGAAGAGGGCAAAGAGCGGCGCGACAAAGCTGAGCCCGATCGCCTCGGCGAGCGGCAGCCTGGCAAGGGCCCAGAAGAATGAGACCAGAACGACGCCGACAATCGCAGCCCGCAACGCGTGCAGCCTCAGCACCGCGACCGTTGGCCGTGAGCGCGGCCCCGCTGACCAAGCCGCGACCGCGATCAAAGTCGCGACCATGCTGCGCCACAGCAGCGTGTTGTAGACGCCGATGGCGATGGCCAGGGACTTCATCGCCGCGTCCATCCCGGACAGAAGGAAGATCGCCAGCGCGCATATGAACACCGGGATCGTCGGGGAAACGGCGCCGCTCAGGCTGGATGTCTTCACGGCTTCGCTCATTGCTGCCGGATATCCTGGAGCGGACGGCGGAACCAGATGGCAGCCCCGTCGATTTGGCGGTCCAATCCCGATTGACGTGGTTCCAGCCGCGACCGCTCTCAGTCGACCGTCAGCGCCGCGACCTCGCCCTCGTTCATCAGCGGCACGAAGATCTTCTCACCGTCGGTGCCGATGTCGGCACTGCCCGGCTTGAAGGTGGCGACCGCTTGCGGCTTGCCGCCGGCCTTGTAGCGATACAGCGTGCCGGTCATGTAGGCGGTGGCGTAGATATCGCCGCCGATGGCGATAACGCCATCGAGATCGGCGAATTTTTGGGCGCCAGGCAGCGGCGTCACCTTCCTGCTGGCGAGATCGACCGCCAGCACTCCGCCCGGCTCAGCCGTGCTGAAATCCGGCTTGATGCCCTTGCCCCAGGACGCCACGATCAGCCTGTCGCCGTCGGCGAAGACGCCGTTGGGCGAGGCGAGCAGCGCATCCTTGACGAACAGTTCCGGCTTGTCGCCGTCGATGCGGTAGATCGTGTCGGCCAGCATGTCGGTGACATAGACCTTGCCCGAGGCATCGGCGGTCATGTCGTTGAGGAAGACGGCGCCCGGCACGTCGATGCTGGAGACCAGCTTGCCGCTGGCGAGGTCGACGACGCGAACCTTGGTGATGTCGGCGGCGTAGAGCTTGCCGCCCGAGATCGCCATGCCCTTGGGCGCGTCCATGCCGTCCACCCAGCGCCTGGTGATGACCTTGCCGTCCATGGACAGCAGCGACAGGTAGCCGTTGCCGTCCGCTTCGCCGGGATTGCCGACGATGTTGGAGACGACGATGCGCCTGTCGGCGGCATCGACAAACGCCGATTCCGGCTGCTCGAAACCGGATGCGCGCCAGATCTCGCCGGCCTGAGCAGCGGATGTCGCGGCGATGCCGGCTATGGCGAGAAAAGTCGAGGCGATGACGGTCTTCATGGTGCTCTCCTGTGATGACGGCGGAGAGCTAGGTTTTTCGATACTTTTGCGGAAGACGGTTCGAGCGTAGTATCGAAGATCGATACGAAATCGTCCAAACGGGGTGCATTTCATGAACGGTCCGATCTTCGAGGCACTGAAACGGACTCTGAAGGCCAGGGGCCTGACCTACCGGATGCTGGCCGAGCGCATGGGCGTTTCCGAGCCGACGGTGAAGCGCATCTTCCATGAGCAAAACTGCAAGCTCGACCGGCTGATCGAGATCTGCGCCGCGGCGGAAGTGGAACTGGAAAATGTGCTGGGCTCGATGAACCGGGGGCCGGGACCCGCCAACCACGTCGCGCCGGAGATCGAGCGCAAGCTCGCCGCGCGACCGGCGCTGCTTTTCGTCTTCATCATGCTCTCCGAAAAATTCACGCCCGAGGGCATCATGCGCTCGCAGGGCCTCAGCGAAGCTTCGATGTTCCTCTATTTGCGCGACCTGGAAGAGCTCGGCCTGGTGGCGCTCGGGCGCGGCCTGTCGGCAAGATTGCTGGTCGACACACCCATCCAGTGGGATTTCGAGGGACCGCTGAAGCCGCATTTCGAGACGACCAACAAGAACTTCATCGGCTGGGCGATCGGCCATATGGAACGGCAGGCAACCTTCATCAGCTTCTCGCGGCGCATGCGGCCGGAAACGGCGGAGATGGTGCGGCGGGAGGCGGAGGATCTCGCCGAGCGCGCCAGGCTGCTTGCCCACCACGACCAGCACACCACGCCGGAAGATCAGCTTATCGGCTACAAATGGACCTTCGCCTTTGGCGCGACGCCGTTTCCGGCGATCATGCCGATCGGGCCGCATCCGCGCGATGCCGGCGCAAAGCTGGAGGGCAGCGCGAAGGGGCGCCGTCCGCTGCCGGCGTAGTTGCCCCCTTCTCCCCTTTGTTTGGACCGGGGACATCGCGAACAGGTGTGCGAGGACATCGCGAACAGTTTTGCGCGTTTTGCGCGAGGGGGTTCGGGATGCCATTCGAGGCCAGAAGGGTGATGAGCCAAAAAGAAGAGTTCGTGAGATTGGCGCTGGCGCCTGGCGCCAATGTGAGCGCGTTGTGCCGGCGCTTCGGCATTGGCCGGACCTGTGGCCACAAGTTGCTTTCGCGCTATCGGATGGAAGGCGCGGCCGGCCTGGCGGAGCAGTCTCGGCGACCACTGTCGAGCCCGGCACGCAGCGCGCCGGAGGTGGAAGCAGCAGCCGTTTCGGTGCGTGTGGCGCATCCAGCCTGGGGTGGGCGCAAGATCGCGCGCGTGCTTGCCCGCGAAGGCATCGGCACGCCGGCGGCCTCGACGGTCACCGGCATCCTGCGCCGCAACGGTATCGAGCTGGGGGCTTTGGGCGGCGGAGCCCAGCCTTTCATTCGCTTCGAGCATGCCGCCCCCAACCACCTGTGGCAGATGGACTTCAAGGGCCACATTGCCTTGCGCGCCGGCCGGCTGCATCCGCTTACCGTGCTCGACGACCATTCGCGCTTCTCGATCGCGCTGTCGGCCTGCGCCGACCAGACCACCGAGACCGTAAAAGCCCGGCTGATCGCCGCCTTCCGTCGCTATGGCCTGCCGTGGCGCATCGCCACCGACAATGGCCCGCCCTGGGGCGATGGCGGTCGCAACGACTTCACCTTGCTCACCGTCTGGCTGATCGAGATTGGCATCGCCGTCAGCCACTCCAGGCCTTGCCATCCGCAGACACTCGGCAAGGACGAGCGCTTCCATCGTTCGCTCAAGGCCGAGGCATTGCAGGGACCGCCCTTCGCCAACCTCGCCGAGGCTCAGGATGCATTCGACCAGTGGCGCCACGTCTACAACGCCCAGCGTCCCCACGATGCCTTGGGCGGCGGCGTGCCGCTCGATCGCTACCAAGCCTCGCCGCGCCAGTTCGCGAAACTGTCGAGCCGTTCGAATATGCCCAGGACGATCTCATCCGCCGCGTTCAGCAGCACGGCTTCGTCTCCATTCTCGGCCGAACCATACGCTTGTGCCGGGCCTTCGCCGGAAAGTCTGTCGCTTTCCGCCCCACCGCCACCGACGGCGTCTTCGACGCCTGGTTCAGACATCAGAAAATAGAAACCATCGACCTCAATGCCCTCGCCCGATAGCATGCAAAACTGTTCGCGATGTCCTCGCACACCTGTTCGCGATGTCCCCGGTCCAAACAAAGGGGAGAAGGGAGGAGGAGGCGTCAGGCCGCCTTCGCCTCTTCATGCGGCACCGCGAGATCGTCGCGCGCCTTGCGCGCCAGCTTCCTGGCCGAGCGCTTGGGGCTGTCGCCGAACAGTTCGGTGGCATCGGCAAGGCAGGCCTTGCTGAGGCTCCTTTCCGAACGCTTCAGGAGCTTGCGCAGGAGCTTGGTGTCCTCGGGCGGGCCAAGCGGCTCGCCGTCGGCGGCGAGCAGCGCGCGCATGACGAAGACGTCGTGCAGCTCGCCCAGCAGCTCGCCGAGCTTGTCGACCGCCTTGCGGCGCGCCTTGATCGGCGTCGGCCACAGGCGGCCGAGCAGCGACAGATGCATCGAGTGCGTCTTGGCGGCCTTGCGCAGATCGTGAAAGTCGTTGGCCTCGCCGCTCGAGCCGGCCTTGTCCAGCGCCTTTTTCGCCCGCCGCAAGGTGGCGCGGGCGCCTTCGGCCAGGATGTCGGCCGCCTGCTCCGGCTGATCGGGCAGGGACAGCCTGTCGATGCGCTCCAGCCCTTCCTGGCAAGCGGTGACGGCGGCATTTATGGCGGCGTCGAGACCGGGGCCGGCATGAAGCTCGTGCTGGCGCAGCACCAGCCGGTCGCGGACGGCATCGAGACCGCCGCCGGCGCTTTGTTCCGGAAAGGCGTCCGCCAGGCGATCGACGGTCTCGATAAGAGCGGTCGCCTCGCGCGGGCCGGCAAGCAGCGCCGACACCTGCTTATAGCATTCGTTTTCGGTCTGGCAGAACAGTTCGTCGCCGGAACGAACCAGGCGTAGCAAGGCTCGGATGCTCTTCAGCCGCTTGCGGCATTTGTGCAGCCCCTGCTCCGGCTTGTCGCGCGCCGTCTCGAGATGGCCGAGCGCCTTGCCGATCTCGTCGGCCAATATGCGCCTGACCTCGCCGGTCAGCGGCAAGCGCGGATCGATGCGAAAGCTCATGCGGCGATCTCCGGAATCCCCCCGAGGGCCAGCGACGCGTTGTAGAACCTCGACTCGCCGGTGACCTCGCGACCGAGCCAGTCGGGCAGCATTTCGTCAGGCACGTCCTCCAGCGTCTCCAGCTCCGCGACCACGAGCCCCGAGAGCACTCCGCCGAACACATCGACTTCATAGAGATAGCCGCGGTGTCTAACATGGTGGCGTGTCTTCTCGATGACACGCCCGACGGCGAACGCCTTCAATTCCTCGGCCTCGTGGAGAGGGATCGTATATTCGAATTCGTCGCGCTCGCGCGCCCTGTCGCCGAACTTCAGCGTCAGCTTGGCGGAGCTCCCGTCGCTGATGCGCACGCGCACCGTGCGGCCCGGCTGCGCGGCGACGTAGAACTGGCGAATGCGGATATCCGCCTCGACCAGGCTCCGCCAGGCGGGGTCAGAGACCAGGAACTTGCGCTCGACTTCCTTGCCCATGGCCGCGCACTAAAGCCGGTGCAGGCGGAGATGGCAAGCCGAGTCGGGAATCAATTTGACTTTAATCAATCGATTGATTAAATGATTGTGATGAGCAAGCAAACGAACGCCAAAAGGCCGCCACGCGAAGCCTCTCCCGCCGATCAAACGCGCGCGGCGCTTGTGCACGCCGCGCTCAAGCTGTTCGGCCGGCAAGGTTTCGACGGCACCTCGACGCGCGAGATCGCGGCCGAGGCCAAGGCCAATATCGGCTCCATCGCCTATCATTTCGGCGGCAAGGAAGGCCTGCGCGCCGCCGCCGCCGACTTCATCGTCGAGACCATCCAGGGGATCGCCGGTCAGGCGTTCGCCGCGCCCCAGGCAGCCCCATCGAACCCGGAAGCCGCGCGAGCGCAGCTTTTTGCCGCGCTGGAGCGGATGGTGGGTTTTGTCGTTGCGAGCCCTCAGGCCGGCGAGATCGTACAATTCGTACTTCGCGAGCTGTCGCATCCGACGGCGGCGCTCGACCGCATCTATGCCGGCGTGTTCGAACCGACGCATCGCCGGCTTTGCCAGATCTGGGAACAGGCGACCGGCGAGCCCGCCGAGAGCGAAGCCACCAGGCTCACCGTGTTCACCATTATCGGGCAAGTCATCTATTTCCGCATCGGCCGCGAGGCGGTGATGCGCCGGATGGGCTGGCGCGAGATCGGCAACAAAGAAGCCGGCAAGGTCGTTGCAGTCGCAACTGACAACCTCAGGGCAATGCTGGCGGCACGCGATGCAGCCGCCGGCAGGAAGGGCAAATCATGAGTTTTCTCTGCTCCCTGCCGCTCGCGGCCCAGCTGTTCGGCGCCTGCGCGCCGACCGCACCGCTGGCCGTCGGCTATGTCGAAGGCGAATATGTGCTGATGGCGCCGATCGAGGTGGCGCAGGTCGCGACGGTCAATGTCAAACGCGGAGACCGTGTGACGCCGGGCATGCCGGTGGCGACGCTGGAAGATGCCGACGCCAAGATCGCCGTGGCGCAGGCGCAGGCGGCGCTGGCGCAGGCCAAAGCGCAGCTTGCCGACCTTCAAGTGGGCAAGCGGCCGGAAGAGATCGCCGTGCTCAAGGCGCAGGTCGACATGGCGAAGGCCCAGGCCGCCGACGCCAAGCGCAAATATGACCGCGCCAGCGACCTCTACAAACGAGGCACCGGCACCCAGGCCGACTACGACACGGCATCGGCTTCGCTGGAGACGGCCGATGCGCAGGTCGGCCAGGCCGAGGCCAATCTCGCCGTCGGCGGCCTGCCGGGGCGGGCCGAGACGATCAAGGCGGCCGAGAACCAGGTCAAGCAGGCGCAATCGGAATTGGGGCAGGCCGAGTGGCGGCTGTCGAAGCGGGTGCTCGCGGCACCCTCGCCCGGGCGGGTCAACGATGTCATCCGCAATCCGGGCGACACCGCCGGACCGACCGCGCCGGTGATCTCGATGCTGCCGGACGGCGCGGTGAAGCTCAGCGTCTATGTGCCGGAGACCGCCTTCTCGTCGGTGAAGGTCGGCACGCTGCTCAGCGTCCGTTGCGACGGCTGCGGGCCGGATCAGAAGGCGCGTGTCAGCTATGTATCGCCCGATCCGGAATTCACCCCGCCGGTGATCTACTCGCTCGAGAACCGGCAGAAGCTGGTCTTTCTCGTCGAGGCGCGGCCGGAGGGCGATGCCGGGCCGCTGCAGCCCGGCCAGATCGTCGATGTCGACTTGGTGGACCTCGGGGCGAACCTCGGGGCGGATCTCGGAAAATGAACGTCATCGACGTACACGGGCTGGTCAAGCGCTTCGGTAACAAGACCGTCGTCGACCATGTGACGATGGCGGTCGCCGAGGGCGAGATCGTCGGCTTCCTCGGGCCGAACGGCTCGGGCAAGACGACGACCATCCGCATCATGTGCGGGCTTTTGACGCCGGACGAGGGCCAGGGCACGGTGCTGGGGTTCGACATCCGCGCCGACTCGCTCAGGATCAAACGCGAAGTCGGCTACATGACCCAGAAATTCTCGTTCTACGAGGATCTGACGATCGGTGAGAACCTCGAATTCGTGGCACGGCTCTACCAGCTGAGACCGGTCGAGCACTATGTGTCGCAGACGCTGCAGGAGCTCGGCCTGACCACACGCCGCAACCAGCTGGCCGGAACGCTTTCCGGCGGCTGGAAGCAACGGCTGGCTTTGGCCGCCTGCATCATGCACCAGCCGAAGCTGCTTCTGCTCGACGAGCCGACGGCGGGCGTCGACCCAAAGGCGCGGCGCGAGTTCTGGGACGAGATCCACAGGCTGGCGAGCGGCGGGCTGACGGTGCTGGTCTCCACCCATTACATGGACGAGGCCGAGCGCTGCCACCGCATCAGCTACATCTCCTACGGCAAGTTGCTGGCCACCGGCACGGTGGACGAGGTGGTGAGGAATGCCGGCCTGACCACCTTCGTCGTGCAGGGACCGCGACTCGACCAGGTGGCCAAGGCGCTGGAGGGCCGACCCGGTGTCGACCAGGTAGCGCCATTCGGCGCCACGCTGCATGTCGTCGGCTCCGACAAGCCGGCGCTGGAAAAGGCGCTTGCCGATGTCGAGAAGAAGCACAAGGGCGTGACGGTGACGCCCGGCGAGACCAGCCTGGAAGACGTGTTCATCCAGTTCATGGCCGGCTCGAAGGACAATATGGCATGAAAGATGGCTTGAAAGCGGTCTTCTCCTTCGCGAGACTCGGCGCGCTGCTCATCAAGGAGTTCATCCAGATGCGGCGCGACCGCATCACCTTCGCCATGATGCTGGGCGTGCCGCTTCTCCAGCTGGTGCTGTTCGGCTACGCCATCAACAACGACCCGAAGAGCCTGCCGGCCGCGCTGGTCGCGACCAGCAGCGATCCCTACACGCGGGCGATGGTCTCGGCGCTGCAGACCACGGGCTACTACCGTTTCGACCATGTGGCGCAGAGCGCGGCGCAAGCCGAGTTCCTGATGGCGCGCGGCGACGTCGCCTTCGTCGTCACCATCCCGGCCGATTTCGCGCGGCGGGTGGAGCGCGGCGACAACCCGCAGATCCTGATCGAGGCCGACGCCACCGACCCGGCGGTGGCCAGCGGCGCCATCTCGACATTAAGCACCGTCGCCGGCCAGGCGCTGCTAAGAGCCCAAGGCATGCAGGAAGCGGCCAAGGAGGCGGCGCGCGGCCAGCTCGATGTCGTCGTGCATCGGCGCTACAACCCGGAGGGCATCTCGCAATACAACATCGTACCCGGCCTGCTCGGCGTCATCCTGCAGATGACGATGGTGATGATGACCTCGATCGCGCTGACGCGCGAGACCGAGCGCGGCACGATGGAAAACCTTTTGGCCATGCCGTCCAGCCCGCTCGAGATCATGCTGGGCAAGGTGCTGCCCTATCTGGTGGTCGGCGCGGTGCAGGTGGTGGTGGTGCTGGCGGCGGCGAAGCTTCTGTTTTCCATTCCCTTCATGGGATCGCTCACGCTGCTCCTGTCCGCCGTGCTGGTGTTCGTGCTGGCGCTGGTGCTGCTCGGCTACACGATCTCGACGATCGCGCGCACGCAGATGCAGGCGCTGCAGCTCACCTTCTTCTTCTTCCTGCCCTCGATCATGCTGTCGGGCTTCATGTTCCCTTATCGCGGCATGCCGGGCTGGGCGCAGACGCTTGGCGAGATCTTTCCCCTGACGCATTTCCTGCGCATCACCCGCGCGGTCATGCTGAAGAGCGCGGAGCTGCCGGCGGTGGCGACCGAGATCGGCTGGCTGGTGCTGTTCGTGGCGTTGTTTGCCGGCGTGGCGCTGGTGCGGTTCAGGCGGACGCTGGATTGATCAATGTGTCGCTGAACGGTCTGACGCTGGAGGGACAGCACCCCCCTCTGCCCTGCCGGGCATCTCCCCCGCAAGGGGGGAGATTGGTAGCTCCGGCGCCCCCGCTCCTCCTGCAACACCGGCGATTGGCGAAAGCAGCGGCGACAGCTGATCTCCCCCCTTGCGGGGGAGATGTCCGGCAGGACAGAGGGGGGTGGGACGGAGCGCGGCGACTATGGCTTACGGGCCACCGCACTCTTCCCCAAAAATCTAAGCGGCCGCCATGATCTCCGCATAAGTGCCGAAATCGACGTTGCCGCCGGAGAGCACAACCGCAACGCATTTGCCGGCGAGGTCGATCTCGCCGGATGACAGCGCCGCAAGCGCGACACAGCCGCCGGGCTCGACCACCAGCTTCAGATGGGCCATGGCATCGCGCATCGCCTGCGCGGCCGCCTTGTCGGAGACGGCGATGGCGCCGGCGAGATTCTTGCGGTTGATCTCGAAGGTGATCAAGCCGGGCTCGGCGGTGAGGAGCGCGTCGCAGATCGAGCTGTGGCCGGGCTCGTTCGAAACCCGCTCGCCCTTGGCGAGCGAGCGGCGGGTGTCGTCGAAATGCTCCGGCTCAACCGCCCAGACGGCGGTGCGCGGCGAGGCATCTTTGACCGCGACGGAAATGCCGCTCGACAGGCCGCCGCCGCCGCAAGGAACGATGACGGCATCGAGGCTGACGCCCAGCGCCTTCGCCTGCCGCATCAGCTCCAGCCCGATCGTGCCCTGGCCGGCAATGATGGCCGGATCGTCGAACGGCGGCACCAGCACCATGCCTTTCTCGATATAGGGGCGAACGACGGTCATGCGGTCGTCCTTGAAGCGGTCGAACGGCACCACCTTGGCGCCCATCTTGCGGACATTGCCCACTTTCAGCGCCGGCGCGTCGACGGGCATGGCAATGACCGCCCGGACGCCGAACATCGCGGCCGAAGCGGCGACACCTTGCGCGTGGTTGCCGGAGGAAAAGGCGACGACGCCGCGGCTGCGCTCCTCTTCGGTGAGCGACGACAATTTGTTGTAGGCGCCGCGGATCTTGAAGGAGCCGGTGCGCTGCAGCGTCTCCGGCTTGAACAGGATGCGGCCGCCATGGCGCTTGTTGAGCTCCGGCGATTCGATCAGCGGCGTCTCGACGATCAGTCCGGAAAGCCGCGCGGCGGCGGCGTGAATGTCGGAGATGCCGGGGAGAGCGGTCATAGCGAGGCCCTTGCGAAGAACGGGACCGCCTATGGTGCATGGAAATTGTCCCGGCGCGCCAACGAAAAAATGTGATGGAGACAATGTTGGTAGGTGATGACGGACGGCGAAGCGCCGATCTCCCCCCTTGCGGGGGAGATGGCCGGCAGGCCAGAGGGGGGTGCTGTCCCGCCGACATCTCAGCCGATCAATGCTGACTATGCCGGCAAGTTACGGGCTGCTCTACGGTTGCCGGAAAGGTCAGCGTTCCTTCGCACCCCCCTCTGTCCTGCCGGACATCTCCCCCGCAAGGGGGGAGATTGGCAGCTTCGGCGCCGACGCCCTTTTCAAACCGCCCCTCACCCCAGCAGCGCCGTTGTCCGCTTCTTGCCGCCGAGCTTGCGCCAGCTGTTGAAGCGATGCGTGGCGGCGGCAAACGAGATCTTCATCTGCTGGGCGACCGTGTAGCGCGACTTGCCCTCGTCGAACATGCGGTAGCAGCACTCGACGCCTTCCTCGGTCAGCTTGCCGTCCGGCGTCTTGTTGTGCGGATTGGCGGGGTCGAATTTTTCGGCCTGCTGCTCGACCATGCCCTTGAGGCGCTGCAGGTCGGCCTCGATGCTGGCGATGAGATCGAGAACGGGTTTCACGTCGAACGCATGCGGGGGCTTCTTTTCCGTCATTCCTGCTTCCTTCGATTTCGGCTGATGCAGCCTATATAGGTGAACATTCGGCAATAATGAAGGGCGAGATTGAATCAACGAATTCTACCCGTTCCGCCACGTCCACGATTGACCCCCCGCATCCAAGTCCCTAGTTTAGAATGGTTCTAAACTAGGGTGATTTCCTCATGCTTTCCCGTGTTTTCGGCTTCGGCCGCCGCTCCTTCGATTCGCTGTCGGAGCAGGAGATCCTGGCGCTGGCGATTTCTTCCGAAGAGGACGACGGGCGCATCTACCGCGCCTATGCCGACGGGCTGGCGGAAGATTTTCCGCAATCGGCCAAGGTGTTCGAGGCGATGGCTGAGGAAGAGGACGGCCATCGCGATTCCCTCATCGAGCTCCACCGCAAGCGCTTCGGAGAGCGCATCCCGCTGATCCGGCGCGAGCATGTCAGAGGCTACTACGAGCGCAAGCCCGACTGGCTGGTGCGGCCGCTCGGCATCGAGCATGTGCGCCGCCAGGCCGAGGACATGGAGCGGCAGGCCTACCGCTTCTATGTCGAGGCGGCCAAGCGCACCACCGATGCCTCGACCCGAAAGCTGCTCGACGAGCTGGCCGCGGCCGAGCTCGGCCACGAGAATTCCGCGCATGAGCTGGAGCAAGAGCACGTCCCGGGCGAAGTGAAGGAGGAGGAAGCGACGGCCGAACAGCGCCAGTTCATCCTCACCTATGTCCAGCCGGGGCTGGCCGGGCTGATGGACGGCTCGGTGTCGACGCTGGCGCCGATCTTCGCCGCCGCCTTCGCCACGCACGCGACCTTCCAGACTTTCCTGGTCGGCCTCGCCGCCTCGATCGGCGCCGGCATCTCGATGGGCTTCACCGAGGTGGCCTCCGACGACGGCAAGCTTTCGGGGCGCGGCTCGCCGGTGAAGCGCGGCCTCACGGTCGGCGTCATGACGACGCTGGGCGGGCTCGGCCACGCGCTGCCCTACCTCATTCCCTATTTCTGGACGGCGACCATCGTCGCAGCGATCGTGGTGTTCTTCGAGCTCTGGGCGATCGCCTTTATCCAGAACCGCTACATGCAGACGCCGTTCTGGCGCGCCGCCTTCCAGGTGGTGCTGGGCGGCGCGCTGGTGTTCGGGGCAGGCGTGCTGATCGGGAATGCGTAGCTCCTTCTTCCCCTTCTCCCCTTGCGGGAGAAGGTGGATCGGCGCGCAGCGCCGAGACGGATGAGGGGTGTTCCAGCGGAGTGAGACGTGGGCGTTCCCTGGAGCACCCCTCATCCGTCGCCTTCGGCGACACCTTCTCCCACAAGGGGACAAGGGGCGCCTCACCCATTCACCGCGCGACTGTCCTGCGGCGCCTCGGCTCTTTCATTCAGCCCGTAGTCGCGCACCACATGGGCGATGCGCAGACGATAGCCGGCAAAGATTCCGCCGCGCCCCGCCTTCTGCGCCTGCCGGTGCTCCTCGGTGTTGCGCCAGGCCTTCACCGCTTCCTCGTCGCGCCAGAAGGATAGCGAGAGCACGCGCTTCGGATCGGTCAGGCTCTGGAAGCGCTCGACCGAGATGAAGCCGTCGATGCTCTCGAGCAGCGGCTTAAGCTCCGCTGCGATGCCGAGATAGGCATCGCGCTTTCCTTCCGCCGGCTCGACCTCGAAGATGACGGCGATCATGCCTCTATCCTTTCCTTGACCGTTACGTTGGTGTCGAAAACCGTCCTCGGCCCATGCGGCCCCGACACCAGCGTGAGGAAGATGCGATCCTCCTTGAGGATGAATTTTTCGCGCCGCGCGAAGTCGTAGTTTGCCTTGCCGGCGGGGTCGGCGGCAAGGCGGGCGCGATAGGCTTCGTAGGCCGCGAGGTTCTCGATGTTATAGGCGGCGTAGGCGACAGTGGCAGAACCCTCATGCGGCGCGAAATAGCCGATCAGTTCGGCGCCGCAGCGCGGGATGGCCTGGCCCCAGGCGCGCGCATATTGCTCGAAGGCCGCCTTGCCGAACGGGTCGATCTCGTAACGGATGAAGCACGTGATGGTCATTTCGGTCTCTCCTCGTCGGTTGGCTTTGTGGCGGCGACAGTTCGATGGCGGTCGAAACATCGCTTCCGTCGGCGTGATAGGCATTCTCGTGTCAGGAGCATTCGCCGCGCTCCTTGAGCTGGCCCGAGAATAGTGCTTCGCTTACGGGAATGCTTCGATAAGGATCGAACTATGCGTGAAGGACCCGATATCGCCCGCATCGCCAGCCTGGTAGGCGACCCGGCCCGCGCCAATATGCTGAACGCGCTGATGGGCGGAACGGCGCTGACCGCATCGGAACTGGCGCTGGAAGCCGGCGTGTCGCTGCCTACCGCCTCCTCGCACCTGTCGAAACTGATGGATGGCGGGTTGCTGACCTTGGCGAGCCAGGGCCGGCACCGCTACTACGGCCTCGCCAGCCCGCAGGTCGCGGGTATGATCGAGGCGATAATCGGCGTCGCGGAGGCGGTCGGCCCGAAGCGGGTGCGGCCCGGTCCGCGCGATGCGGCCATGCGCGTGGCCCGCGTCTGCTACGATCATCTTGCCGGCGAGCAGGCAGTGGCGATGCTCGACCGCCTCGTAGACAGGAAGGTGCTGCTGCGCGAGGAGAACGAGATCAGGCTCTCGCCGTCAGCCATTTCGCATTTCGCCGCACTCGGCATCGCGATCGACGACAAGGCCAGGCGGCCCGTGTGCCGCGCCTGCCTCGACTGGAGCGTGCGACGCTCGCATCTGGCCGGTGCGCTGGGTGCCGCCATCCTCGACAAGGTCATCGCCGAGAAATGGGCGCGGCGTGAGAAGGACAGCCGCGCCGTGGTGTTCTCGCCGAAGGGCAAGGCGGAGTTCGAGAGGGTGTTTCTGGCCTGAGATCGCTGACGGTAATTTCGCGATGTCGGCGGGACAGCACCCCCCTCTGCCCTGCCGGGCATCTCCCCCGCAAGGGGGGAGATTGAGCGCTCGGCCGCCTTCGCTGATCTTCGACGCTGGAAGAATGGCAAAGCGCCGGGCCAGGTGATCTCCCCCCTTGCGGGGGAGATGGCCGGCAGGCCAGAGGGGGGGGAAGGAACGCGGCGCTGCCGACTTCGCTCACAAAACTCACCCCCGTTTGAGCGGCTTCCCCAGCTTGAAGAAATCCTTCCACGGGTCCGCCTTCTTCAGCCCGCTCAGCGTCGTCTCGTCGCCGAGCGGGAAAGCGTTGGGCGCCAGACCTTTCTCGATTTCCGGCCATGTCACCGGCATGGACACCGTCGCGCCCTTCTTGGCGCGCGAGGAATAGGGCGCCACCGTGGTCGAGCCCCTGCCGTTGCGCAGATAGTCGACGAAGATTTTTCCCGTGCGCGCCTTCTTCGACAGGGTGGCCGTGTAGCGATCCGGGTTGGCCTGCTCCAGCGCGCGGGCGAAATCATGGGCGAAGTCCTTGACCTCGTCCCAATCCGCCGAAGGCTTCAACGGCACCAGCACGTGGTAGCCCTTGCCGCCGGAGGTCTTGACGAGGTTCGGCAGCGACAGCTCGTCGAGCTGCTTGTGGATGTCGAGCGCCGCCTCGCGCACGCGGCTGACGTCGACGCCTTCGTCGGGGTCGAGGTCGAAGATGATCTGGTCAGGCTTTTCCAGCGCATCGATGGTCGAGCCCCAGATGTGGACCTCGACCACGCCGTACTGGACCAGGGCCGCAAGCCCGTCGAAATCCTTGATGAACAGGATCTCCTCGCCGTCGGTCGGATCCTTCATCCTGGCGATCTTGTCGCTCATGCCCGGCGAGGCATGCTTCTGGAAGAAGCGCTGGCCGTGAATGCCGTCGGGCGCCCGCACCAGGCTGAGCGGCCGGTTGACGACGAATTGCTCCATGCGCGGCCAGACCAGCGCATAGTGGTCGAGCAGGTCCCGCTTGGAGACCTTCTCGTCGGGCCACAGCAGCTTGTCCGGATGCGAGAGCTTTATCGAGGTCATCGCCGTTCCGGCCGACGCCTTCGGCGCCGCCTTGTCGCCGCCCGATTTTGCTTCGGCCTTGCCGTCGGTCTTCTTCGGCTTTTCCTGCACGACTTCCTCCGCCGGCTTATCCTCGCGCAATCCCTGGAACGAGGCGTGGCGGATTATATGGTCGGATGTCCAGCTGCGGAACTCCACTTCGCCGACAAGCTCGGGCTTGACCCAGGTGAGCCCCTTGCCCTTCGGCACGGCGGCCGAAAAAGGCGAGTCCTTCGCCTCGAGGGCGTCGAGCTTCCTCTTGAGATCGGCCATCACCTTGCCGGAGAACCCGGTGCCGACGCGACCGGCGTAATTGAGCTTGCCGCCCTCGAAATAGCCGACGAGCAGCGAGCGCAGGCCCCGCCCGGTCTTGTCCGAGGGCAGGTAGCCGCCGATCACGAATTCCTGGCGCAGCGTGCATTTCGACTTGATCCAGCTGAGGCCGCGCCCGCTGCGGTAAGGCGCGTCGGCGCGCTTCGAGACCACGCCTTCGAGACCCATGCGGCAGACATGCTGCAGCATGACCTTGCCGGGTTCGTGGAAGTGGTCGCTGAAGCGCAGCGCCGAGTTGTCCGGCTGCTCGCCGAGCAGTTCGGCGAGCGCCTGCTTGCGCTCGACCAGCGGCTCACGGCGCAAATCCTTGCCATCGAGCCGCATCAAGTCGAAGACGTAGTAGACGAAGCGGCCGGCGCGACGGGCGGAGAGCTCCGCCTGCAGCAGCGGAAAAGACGACACGCCGCTGTCGGCCAGCACGACGACCTCGCCGTCGATGATGGCGTCGCGGCATTTCAGCTTGGCGAGCGCAGCTGTGACCGGGCCTTCGAATTTCTTCGTCCAGTCGAGGCCGGCGCGCGTCAGGAGCCTGACCTCGCTGCCGGCGATCTGCGCCTGCATGCGGTAGCCGTCGAATTTCACCTCGTGCAGCCATTCGTCACCGGAAGGCGCATCCTTTTCCAGGGTTGCAAGCTGCGGCTCGATGAATTCGAGGCGTTTGGCATGGCCAGCCTTGGCCTTGCGGGCGGCCGGTTTGTTGGAGTGCCAGACTTTTGGCTTCTCGCCCTTGGCCGCCTTGCCTTCGCCGACCTCTTCTATCGTGAGGCCCGACCTCACCGATTGCGGCGCGTCCTCGAGGATGTCCTCGCCGGGGCGGGCGGCGGCATCGTCGGACTTGATCAGCAGCCAGTTGTCGCGCTTTTCGCCGGGCCTGGGCTTCAGTCTGACCAGATGCCAGCGGCCATGCAATTTATGGCCTGCGAGTTCGAAATTGATACGGCCTTTCTTCATGCCATCGGCGGGATCGCCTTCCGGAATCCATTTGCCGTCGTCCCAGACGATGACCGAGCCGCCGCCATACTCGCCCTTCGGAATGGTGCCCTCGAAGGACGCATAGTCGATCGGGTGGTCCTCGACATGCACGGCCAGCCGCTTCTCATGCGGATCGAGGCTCGGGCCGCGCGTCACCGCCCAGCTCCACAGCACGCCGTCATGCTCGAGCCGGAAATCGTAGTGGAGGCGGGTGGCGGCGTGCTTCTGGATGACGTAGATGCCGCCGGCCTCGCCTTTCTTGTGCCGGGTTACCTTGCCGGCAGGCTCGGCGGTTTTGCGGAAGTCGCGCTTGGCATGATATTGCTCGAGACCGGCCATGACATCCTGCTCCTATGCGGATTTGCGGCTTCCATGCCGGCTGCGACCGGTAGCGGAGGCCTTGGCCTTCGTCCGCGCCGATCCTTTCGATGAAGATTTGCCGGCTTTCCCGCCGCCTTCCGCGTTCAGGCTCTTCTTCAGCGCGTCGAACAGGTTGACGACATTGGACGGCTTCGCCGGCGCCTTGGCCTTGGGCGCCTTCTTGCCGGCCTTCTTGGCGCGGATCAGCTCGAGCAGCGCGTCCTCGTAGCGGTCGTCGAACTTCGAGGGGTCGAACTTCGCCTTCTTGCTGTCGATGATGTGCTGGGCAAGATCGATCATCTCGTCATCGGTCTTGGTTGCCTTGATGTCGTCGAAGACCGTGTCGGGCTGGCGCACCGTGTCGTCGTAGCGCAGCGTCGTCAGCACCATGCCCTTGCCGAGCGGCTCGATCGCCACAGGACGTTCGCGCTGGTAGAGCACGATGCGCGCGAGGCCGGCCATCTTCTTTGCCGCCATCGCGTCGCGGATGACGGCGAAAGCCTCTTCCGACACCTCGTCCGCCGGCGAGACATAGTAGGGCGTGTCGAGATAGATCTGCTCGATCGAGGATTTCTCGACGAAGCCGTCGAGGCTCATCGTGTGCGAGGATTCGATCTGCACCGCCTCGATCTCATCTTCCTCGACATGGACGAAGTCGCCGTCGCTCACCTCGTAGCCCTTGATCTCGTCGCCTTCCTCCAGCGGCTTGCCGGTCTCGGCGTCGACATAAATGCGTTTGACCGTGTTGCCGGTCTTGCGGTTGAGGATGCGGAACGAGACCTTCTCGGCATGGGTCACGACATTGGTCAATTCGATGGCGCAGGTGACCAGCGACAGTTTCAGATAGCCCTTCCAGGCGGGGCGCGGTGCCATGGCAAACTCCTGCGCGGTGCGATCTCAATCGCAACGGATGGGGGCTCGCTTGGGTTCCGGCAAGCCGGCGCCTGCCGTCGCGGCATGGCCCTCAGGCCGCCAGCAGGTTGATCCTGTTTTCCGCTATCTCGGTGAGCTTGCGGTCGGTCGCCTGGTCTTCCTTGAGGTTCTTGGCCAGCACGTTGGCGCAGTCGCTGCGGCCGAGCTGCTTGGCCCAGGCGATCAGCGTGCCGTAGCGCGTCATCTCGTAATGCTCGACCGCCTGCGCGGACGCGATCAGCGCGGCGTCGAGAACCTCCTTGTCGTCGATATCGCCGCTCACCTCATCGGCCCCCTCGAGGATGCCGTCGATGGCCGGGCAGTTGACCGTCTTGGCCCTGACGCCATGCAGCTCGAACACCTGCTCGAGCCGATCGACATGGCCCCTGGTCTGCTCGAGGTGTTTTGTGAAGCTGGCCTTCAACTGCGGATCGGTCGCCTCGCCGATCATCTTCGGCAGCGTCCGCTCGATCTTTTTCTCGGCATAATAGATGTCGCGCAGCATGTGGATGAAGAGGTCGTCCAGCGTCTTGATGTCTTTCGAAAAGAAACCCATGGCTCTTGCCTTCCATTGCTTGTGCGGAGTGGGGAATTCAACGGCGGCGCGGCCGCCTTCGTCGGAGCCAATCCGCGCGGCCTGAAGGATCAACGTGTCCCTTCAGGGCGGGTTCCTGGTCTTTTCCGGGTGGGCAAGGAAATTTCGCAGACCGTCTCGAACGTGAAACAGAAGCGCGCCCAAGCGACATTCAGACGAAACATATGTGATGCAAAAGTCACACGAGCCGGAAACGCGACAAAAGGCACCGAAAGACCGCGAATCAGCCGCAATCCAGCCACGAAGCAACGAGGTTTCGACCAGAAATTAACATCGCGTTCACCGACTATTCACGCCTCGACGCTATGCTCTCGGACAATTCGGAAGGGACATCCGAAAACGGGACAGGGACAGGTAAAATGAACTTCTGGAACCACATCGCCGGCTATGCCGCCGCCATCCGCGAATTCGTCGCGCCGACCTATCGGCCCGAGCGCTACTACATGCGCGGCCCGGGTCCGGCCTGCGCGCGGCGCGGCAACTCGCTCGGCATCGGCACGAACTGATCGTCATGCCCGACAGCCGCCACAACAGCCGGATTTGCAAGCCGGCCGCCGACAACCGCGCCACGACCTATCGTGACGAGCGCCCCGCCGTCGCCGACGGCAGGCGTGCGACAACGCCGCGACTTTGACGCCGCCGCCGGCTGGCTTAGTGTCCCCCCTAGTTAGTGCCTAGGGGCACAAGCAGCCGGGGCCGACATGACCGACCTGCCCGAACAGAAACGTCCTCTTCTCCCAAGCCAAGCTTACGACGCCGACCAGCCGCTGATCGTCTTCGACGGCGTCTGCGTATTCTGCTCGGGTTTCATCCAGCTGATCGTCCGGCTCGATCGCAAAAAGCGCTTCCGCTTCGCCACAGCGCAATCACCATTCGGCGAGGCGCTGTTTCGCGAGCACGGCCTGCCGACCGGCAATTACGAAACCAACCTTGCCATCATAGATGGCGCCGCCTTCACCAAGCTCGACAGTTTCGTTGCCGTCATGGCCGAGTTGGGCTGGCCGTGGCGCGCCGCAAGGCTGCTCCTCGTCCTGCCGCGGTCGCTGCGAGACTGGCTCTACGACCGCGTCGCCAGGAACCGTTATGCGCTGTTCGGCAGGAAGGACAGTTGCGAAATCCCGTCCGCCGAACTGCGCCAGCGGCTGATCGGCTAGGCGGTCATGTGGGGTGGGGTGAGGCTTCTGCGCCGGCTCGCCATCATGAGAGCCGGCCGGAGTGCAACCACCGCACCGGCCGGCTAAGCGCGAGTAACCCGCAGCCAATATTGGGAGTCAAAAGCCTCGCCAGGAACCTCCTCCACGCGGAGCCCGCGTTTCCGGCATTGCTCCTCGATCCAGGAAAGCGAATGCCGGATCACACCAGGCGTGTCGGATTCGTGGCTGGTTCCGACCCAATGGTCGCCCCGATAGTCTTCATCCGGGTTGGAAGCCGGAAGGTAAGAGGGGAGGAAAACGCCGGTCGGGGTCGAATCTCGAACGAAGGAATCGAGCGTCGCTTCAATCTGCCATTTGCTCGCATGGGTCCAGATCGACCCCGCCAGGAAGTAATCGAACCTAGTGCGGAACATAGAGGAATCGAAACGTGGATTGAAATCGAAACGCGGCTGCTTCTGCGCCAGCAATTGCGGCGTGAACAGGTATTCGAGCCCATACTCGACCCGGGCGCGGGCCGGTTCGATGCCATGGTAACAATTGGGATCCAGGAAGCGGACCAGCCAGTAGGCGGTGCGCAGGCAACCGCAGCCGATATCAAGAACCCTCGACTCCGGGCAAAGGCCTTGACCCAGCAGCGCCACAAATTGCCTGCGACCGGCATCCTCGAACGTCTCGACGGGGACGCCCAGGAACCCGTGCTGGGACATCATTTCCACGGCGCGCGCCTGAACCTGTGACATCGTTCATTCCTTGACGGTAGGAAACTGAAGCGCGAACACTAGTGGGTTCTCGGTATGGCCACCACACCTTGCTGCCCGCGACCCTACAGTGTCTTGTCGGTGTCGGGCGAAAGATTTTCGCGGCGTCTGTCGAAATCGGCTGTGGCCGCACGACATAGGTCGGCCCGCGACGACGCGGCCTTCGAGAAAACGGAGAAGACGATGCGATACATGCTTTTGATCTACAATGACGAAGCCGCAATGGCGAATGCGCCGCGCGACAAGACCGAGCAGACCCTCGCGGCTTATGGCGCCTATACCGAAGCCTTGAAGAAATCCGGCGCGTACCTCGCCGGCGAAAGGCTGCGCCCGACCCAGGCGGCCACCTCGATACGGCTCGCCAACGGCAAGACCAATGTGCTCGACGGCCCCTATGCCGACACCAAGGAACAGCTTGCCGGCTTTTACATGATCGAGGCGACCGACATCGACACGGCCATGGAATGGGGCGCGCGTTGCCCGGCAGCCAGCACCGGCACGGTGGAGGTGCGGCCGATCTGGGAAATGACCGACTACCTGTCCTAGACGCGATCCCGTGACGGACAATCGCCCGGAGATGGCGCGGGCGGCGGCCGAGGCGGCCGCCCGGCAGAGCTACGGCAAGCTGGTCGCTTATCTCGCGGCCCGCATGCGCGACGTCGCCGGCGCCGAGGATGCGTTGGCAGACGCGTTCGCCGCAGCACTTGAGCGCTGGCCGAAGAGCGGCGTGCCCGAAAAACCGGAAGCCTGGCTGCTCGCGGTGGCGCGCCGGCGCGACGTCGACGCCGTGCGGCGGCGGCTGACCGGCGAGGCGGCGCGCGGCCACCTGCAGCTGATTGCCGAGGAGGCGGAGGCGCGCATGACGAATGACGAGTTGCCTGACGAGCGGCTGAGGCTGATGTTCGCCTGCGCCCATCCGGCGATCGAACCCGGCGTGCGCGCGCCACTGATCCTGCAGACCGTGCTGGGCTTCGACGCGGCGACGATAGCCTCGGCCTTCCTGGTCTCGCCGGCGACGATGGGCCAGCGGCTCGTGCGCGCCAAGAACCGCATCCGCGAGGCCGGCATCCCTTTCCGCGTGCCGGAGCGGGCCGAGCTCGGCGAGCGGCTCGGCGCCGTGCTGGAAGCGATCTACGCCACCTTTGCCGAGGGCTGGTCGGACCCAGCCGGCACCGAGACCAGGCGGCGCAACCTGGCCACGGAAGGTATCTGGCTCGGCCGGCTGGTCGCGTCGCTGATCCCGGACGAACCGGAAACGCTCGGGCTTCTGGCGCTGATGCTTTTCGCCGAGGCCCGGCGCGCGGCGCGGCGCAGCCCTGACGGTGACTTCGTGCCGCTGGCAGAGCAGGACATCGCGCTCTGGGACGACACGCTGATCGACGAGGCGGAAGCGCTGCTCAGGCGCGCCGCGGCCAAGGGAATCATCGGCCGCTACCAATTGGAGGCTGCGGTGCAGTCGGCGCATACGGCGCGTCGGCGGAGCGGCCGCACCGACTGGGCCGCGATCCGCCAGCTTTACGACGCGCTGATGGCGATCGCCGGCTCGCCGGTGGTGGCGATCAACCGCGCCGTGGCGATCGCCGGAGCTGAGGGGGCGGTTGAGGGCCTTGCCGCGCTCGACGGGGTCGGCGCCGACAAGCGGCTTGCCGAGTACCAGCCCTATTGGGCGGCTCGGGCCGAGCTGTTGGTCAGGCTCGACAGGACCGCCGAGGCCGCCGAAGCGTACGACCGGGCCATCGGCCTCGAGCGCGATCCGGCCTTGCGCCGTTTCCTGCAGGCCGAACGGGGGAAGCTCGTGCGGAACTGAGGTGAGCAACCGGCGGAGTTTTTCAGGCGTTTCGCGTCCGGCAACGCCGGCGGGACAGCGCCCCCCTCTGTCCTGCCGGACATCTCCCCCACAAGGGGGGAGATTAGCGGTTTCGGCGTCCAGCCGATTCTGCAACGTTGACGATTGGCGAAAGCCGATGTGGCGGCCGATCTCCCCCCTTGTGGGGGAGATGCCCGGTAGGGCAGAGGGGGGCGCGAAGGATCGCTACGATCCCATATTTTCCATCGGCGACCTACGCCCCCAGCCCGTCGAAGAGTATCGTCGAGAGATAGCGCTCGGCGAAGGACGGGATGACGACGACGAGGTTCTTGCCTTTGTTCTCCGGCCGCGAGCCGACAACGATCGCCGCCTGGAGCGCCGCGCCCGACGAGATGCCGACCGGCACGCCTTCAAGACGGGCGACGAGTCGCGCATTGGCGACCGAATCCTCGTTCGAGACCCTGACGATCTCGTCATAGATCGAGGTGTCGAGGATTTTTGGCGCGAAGCCGGCGCCGATGCCCTGGATCTTGTGCGGGCCGGGCTGGCCGCCTGAGAGCACCGGCGAGGCCTCCGGCTCGACCGCCACGACATGCAGCGAGGGCTTGCGCTTCTTCAGCACCTGGCCGACGCCGGTGATGGTGCCGCCGGTGCCGATGCCGGCGACGAAGATGTCGACCTCGCCATTGGTGTCGTTCCAGATCTCCTCGGCCGTGGTGCGGCGGTGGATCTCCGGATTGGCCGGGTTCTCGAACTGTTGCGGGATGATGGCGTTGGGCAGAGTGGCGGCAAGCTCGTCGGCCTTGGCGATGGCGCCCTTCATGCCCTTCGGCCCTTCGGTGAGCACCAGCTCGGCGCCGAGCAGCGCCAGCATCTTGCGCCGCTCGACCGACATGGTCTCCGGCATGGTGAGTATCAGCTTGTAGCCCTTGGCGGCGGCGGCGAAGGCCAGCGCAATGCCGGTGTTGCCGGAGGTCGGCTCGATCAGGGTGGTCTTGCCGGGCGAAATCTTGCCCGCCTCTTCCAGCGCCTCGATCATGGCGACGCCGATGCGGTCCTTGACCGAGGCGATCGGGTTGAAGAATTCGAGCTTGGCCAGAACGTTGGCGACGATGCCCTTTTCCTTCGCGAACTTATCCAGCCGCACCAGCGGCGTGTCTCCAATCGTCTCGGTGATCGAGTTGAAGATGCGGCCGCGGCCGGGGACGCGCGCGGAGGTGACGGGCTTGTTCATTGGTTTCGCTCCCAAGGCAATGCATAGGCAGACAGAATAGTGCTTTCAGCCGCGCAAGATAGGCTGCCAGCCGAAAATATCCGAGTGGGGCGGTTGCTGAAAACCACCCCATGCCGGAAATGCATTTTCCGGATCGACCCGTTTTCGGATGGCTTGGCTGAAATCCGGGGCCGGTTGAGATCGGAGCCTATTGGCGTGCGGCGATCGCGGCGGCCGCCCCCATCATGAAGCCGGCGGCGGTGCGGTTCAGAACTTTCAGCGCGCGCGGCGATTTCAGGAACCAGCGCGCCTTGGCGGCCAGCGCCAGATAGGGCACCAGCACGACGAAGAGCACAATGACGGTGAGCGCCACCAGGATGCCGTAGTCGGCCGGCGTGATCGTCTTCAGATCGACGATGGTCGGCGTGATGGCGAGATAGAAGATCATCGTCTTCGGATTGCCGAGCGTCACCGTCAACCCGGCGATGAAGCTGGACACCAGACCACCCTTGCCTTTGCGGGCCTCGACGGTTTCGGGTGAGATGCCGCTGGTCCAGAAGCGCCAGGCAAGGAAAGCGAGATAGGCGACGCCCGCCCATTTGATCGCAAGGAACACCATGCCGAAGGTCTGCGCGACGAAGGCGAGACCGAGCACCACGGCGGTGAGATAGGTGATGTCGCCGAGCATGAGGCCGAACGACATCGCCAGCGACGAACGGAAGCCGGACCCGAGCGCGCGGGCGACAAGCGCCGTCACGCCGGGCCCCGGAATGGCGGCGGCGACGCCAAGGGCGGCGCTGTAGCCGAGAAATCCTGTGAGTGTCATGGTTCGAGACCTAGCGCGATCCCGCAACCGGGATCCAGAGCGGCGCCTCTTACCATCAAGTCGGGACGGCGTTAATTCCCTTGCGGAAGGATTCCGTTGCACCAGCGCCGCTTCAGGACCGGCCGTCGCCGTAAGTCACACGCCAGATGGTGCCGTTGCCGTCTTCGGTCACGATCAGCGCGCCGTCCTTCGCCACCGCCACGCCCACCGGCCGGCCCCAGACCGCGTCGTCGGCAATGACGAAGCCGGTGGCGAAATCCTCATACTCGCCGGTCGGCTTGCCGTCCTTGAATCTCAGCCGCACCACCTTGTAGCCGGTGCGGACATTGCGGTTCCATGAGCCGTGCAAGGTGACGAAGGCATCGCCCTTGTAGGCGGCCGGGAAGTTGCCGCCCTCATAGAAAGCGATATTGAGCGGCGCCGAATGCGCCTGGATCAGCACGTCCGGCACCGTGACCTTGCCGGCGAGGTCGGGCCGCGCGCCCTTGTGGCCCGGATCCTCGTTGTCGCCGATATAGTACCAGGGCCAGCCGTAGAAGGCGCCGTCCTTGACAGTGGTGGCATATTCGAAAGGCACGTTGTCGCCGAGCTCGTCGCGCTCGTTGACGACGCACCAGAGCCCGCCGGTCGCCGGCTGCACGGTCATGCCAGAACAGTTGCGCAGGCCGGTGGCGACCATCCTGCGGTTCTTGCCATCGGGATCGAAAGCGAGCACGTCGGCGCGGCCTTCCTCCGCGCCCCAGGTGGCGCCGAGCGGCTCCGACCTCGCCCATTCCTCGACACCGCCCTTCGGCCTGGCGCCCATATCCTCGGCGGTATTGGAGCCCGAGCCGACCGACAGATAGAGCGTCCTGCCGTCGGGCGAAAACGCGATGTCCCGCGTCCAGTGGTGGCTCGACGGGATATCCGAGACGATCGTTTCGGGCCTGCCGGAAGCCTCGAGGTCGCCGTCGCGATAGGCAAAGCGAACGATGCTGTTGCTGTTGGCGACATAGACCCATTGCGGCTTGTCGCCCGGCGGATAGAAGGCGATGCCGTAGGGCCGGGTGAGGCCTTTGGCGAAGACCGATTTCTCGGCGGGCTTCGCACTGCCCTCGGCGAGGCGATAGACGCGGATCTGATTGGCCCTGCTGTCGGCGACGAAGAGATCGCCGTTCGGCGCCACGCGCACGACGCGCGGGCTGTCGATGCCTGACGCGACCAGCTCGGCCGAAAAGCCCGGCGGGAGGATCGGCTTCGCATCCTCGGGACGATCGGCGACACCGCCGCCATTCGACGCGGATTCAGCGACATTCGGCTTCGGGAGATCGTCCGGCTTGATCAGACGTCGCAGGCCGGGCCGGTCGGCCTTCCAGTCGCCAAAGGCCTTTTCGCCGGTGAGCAAAGGCTGGCCGGCCTGCTGCGCGAAAGCGCCGGAGGCCAGGAGAAGGGCAAGGGCCGCGAGGCCGGTGATCCGTATCATGCTGTTCTCCATCAACGGCCGACGCGCCTAAAGCGCGTCGCGCAGAAACGGATTCAGGCGACGCGCTTTAGGTCTTTGTTTTTATGCATGTCGTTTTCACAAAACCGCTGCACACTTTTGCGCGACATGCATTAGTCACGATCGGTGCAACCAGACAGCAGATATCGGGCAGGCGTCCCAAAAGAGAAGCGCAGGCACGCAGATTTGACGGAAACTGCCGGCAGATCAGCTCTCTTCGACGTCGAGATCGTCGTCGAGCTGCTTTTCCAGCGCGACCAGATCGGCCGGCAGCGGCAGGCCCATGGCGCGCATTTCCCTGAGCTTCTCGCGCAGCTGCTCCTGCACTTCGTGCTCGTCCTTGGGCTGGTTCACCATCTCCTCGAACAGCAGGCTGATCTGGGCCTTGAACGATTCCAGCGCCATTTCCACCCTCCTTGCGGCGATCCCCGCCCGCTCCCGCTCAGCTCAGCATGCGCGAAATCAATTGGGCCGTATAGTCGACCATTGGCACGATACGGGCATAGTTCAACCGCGTCGGGCCGATGACGCCGAGCGCGCCGATGACGCGCGCGTCCTTGTCGCGATAGGGCGCGACCACGAGCGAGGAGCCCGACAGCGAGAACAGCTTGTTCTCCGAGCCGATGAAGATGCGCACGCCGGAACCTTGCTCGGCGAGGTCGAGAAGCTGCAGCAGCCCGTCCTGCGTTTCCAGGTCCTCGAACAGATGGCGCAGCAATTCGAGATCGGCCTGGGCGGTGACGTTTTCCAGAAGGTTGGCGCGGCCGCGCACGATGAGGCGCGCCGGCAGGCCGCTTTCAGCCCCGGCCCAGACCGCGAGGCCCTTCTCGACAAGGTCCTGCGAGAGCGTGTCGAGGGCCGCCCTGGTCTCGTCCTTGATGCGGGCGATCTCGATGCGGGCCTCGGCGAGCGTTCGGCCGCGGATATGGGCGTTGAGGAAGTTCGAGGCCTCGTGCAGCTGCGAAACGGTGATGCCGGCCGGCAGGTCGACCACCCGGTTCTCGACATCGCCGCCCTGCGACACGAGCACGGCAAGCGCCTTGGTGGGTTCGAGCTGGATGAACTCGATGTGCTTCAGCGCCACCTCGTTCTTGGCGGCGAGCACCAGGCCGGCGCCGCGCGACATTCCCGACAGCATCTGACTGGCCTCGGTCAGCATATGTTCCAGCGTCGCGCCGGAGCCCGAGGCGCGCACCTGCGCCTCGATGACGCGGCGCTCCTCGTCAGAGAGATCGCCGAGCTCCATGAAGGCATCGACGAAGAAACGCAGCCCGATCTGGGTCGGCAGGCGGCCGGCCGAGATGTGCGGGGCATAGATGAGGCCGAGATGCTCGAGGTCGCTCATCACGTTGCGGATGGTGGCCGGCGACAGCGACGAGGGCAGGATGCGCGACAGGCTGCGCGAGCCGACCGGCTCGCCGTCGCGCAGATAGGAATCGACGATCCGCCGGAAAATGTCGCGCGAACGCATGTCGAGCGATTGAAGTACGGGCGGCTGCGATGCGGGATCGACTGCCTTGTTCATTCCAGCCAGAAACCTCCAATTCAAGGATATAGACTTCGGCCGTCCTGGCGCAACCCGGCTCGTTTTCCCTTGCGCTTCCTTTTTGTGACCCGTTTTCCTTTGCGCCATGCGCCGCAGGCGGCTACAAGCCGGCCACGATTCCAAAAACCATAGGAAAGAAGGCCGAATGCGCCCCTCCAAACGCCAGCCCGACGAAATGCGCGCCATCTCCTTCGAGCGCGGCGTCTCCAAGCATGCCGAAGGCTCGTGCCTGGTGAAGTTCGGCGACACGCATGTGTTGTGCACCGCGAGCCTGGAGGAAAAAGTGCCGGCCTGGATGCGCAATTCGGGCAAGGGCTGGGTGACGGCCGAATATGGCATGCTGCCGCGTTCGACCGGCGAGCGCATGCGGCGCGAGGCCTCCGCCGGCAAGCAGGGCGGCCGCACGCTGGAGATCCAGCGGCTGATCGGCCGCTCCTTGCGCGCCGTGGTCGACCTGCAGGCGCTGGGCGAACAGCAGATCACCGTCGACTGCGACGTCATCCAGGCCGATGGCGGCACCCGCACCGCCTCGATCACCGGCGGCTGGGTGGCGCTCTACGACTGCCTGCGCTGGATGGAAGCGCGCCAGATGGCCAGCGTCTCCAAGGTGCTGAAGGACCATGTCGCCGCGATCTCCTGCGGCATCCATGACGGCCAGCCGGTCATCGATCTCGACTATCTGGAGGATTCCTCGGCCGGCACCGACGCCAATTTCGTCATGACCGGCAAGGGCGGCATCGTCGAGATCCAGGGCACTGCCGAGGGCGAGCCCTTTTCCGAGGAGCAGTTTTCGGCGCTGATGGTGCTGGCCAAGAAGGGGATCCAGCGCCTGGTGAGCTTGCAGCAGATGGCGGTGGCGTAGGTTATTGATGAGGCTGGCGATCCTTCGCACCCCCCTCTGCCCTGCCGGGCATCTCCCCCGCAAGGGGGGAGATCGGCTGTATCGGTCGTCTTCGCCAATTTCCGACGTTGCAGAGTGGGCGGCAACGGCAAAGCTGCCAATCTCCCCCCTTGCGGGGGAGATGGCCGGCAGGCCAGAGGGAGGTGCCTCGTGACTCCTTCGGCAATTCTGGAATCAGCGCTCTACGTCACCGACTTGCAGGCTGCCGAACAATTCTACTCCGACATCCTCGGCCTGGACCCGCTGGGCAAGGTCGAAGGCCGCCACGTCTTCTTCCGCTGCGGCAACGGCGTGCTGCTTCTCTTCAATGCCGAGGCCACCAAAATCCCGCCGGCGCCCGATGCCAGGCTGAAAGTGCCGCCGCACGGCACGGTCGGCGAGGGCCATCTCTGCTTCACGGCGAGCGCCGACGAAATCGCCGAATGGCGCAGGCACCTCGCGGCCAAGAACGTCGCCATCGAAAGCGATTTCGAATGGCCGCAGGGCGGCCATTCGATCTATATCCGCGACCCGTCGGGCAATTCGATCGAGTTCGCCGAGCCAAGGATCTGGGGCCTCTGATGCATTCCTTGAACGGACAAAAAATCGTCGTTGCCAGCCACAACGCCGGCAAGCTGCGCGAATTCGCCGACCTGATGGCGCCGTTCGGCTTCGAGGCGAAATCGGCCAAGGACTACGGCCTGCCGGAACCCGACGAGACCGGCACGACCTTCGAGGAGAACGCCTATATCAAGGCATACGCCGCCGCCAAGGCGACCGGCCTGCCGGCGCTGTCGGACGATTCAGGCCTCTGCGTCGACGCGCTTGACGGCGCGCCCGGCGTCTACACCGCCAACTGGGCCGAGACGCCGGACGGCGCACGCGATTTCGGCATGGCCATGCAGCGCACCGAGGTGGCGCTTCAGGAGGTCGGCGCGACCGAGCCGGCGCAACGCACCGGGCGCTTCGTCGCCGTCATCTGCCTCGCTTTTCCCGACGGCGAGGCCGAATATTATCGAGGCGAGGCCGAAGGCACGCTGGTGTGGCCGCCGCGCGGCACACTCGGCTTCGGCTACGATCCGGTATTCCTGCCCAACGGTTTCGACAAGACGTTCGGCGAGATGAGTGCCGAGCAAAAGCACGGTTGGAAGCCAGGCCAGGCGACGGCGCTGTCGCACCGCGCCCGCGCCTTCCAGAAGTTCGCGCAAGCGCGCCTGGATTTGGCCCGATTGGATTTGGCGCGGCTGGATCCGGCACGGCTCGGGTCAAAATGATCGGGACCGGCCAAACCATGCCGCTCGACCGCAGCCCCGGCTTCGGCGTCTATATCCATTGGCCGTTCTGCGCGGCCAAATGCCCTTACTGCGACTTCAACAGCCATGTCCGCCACCAGCCGGTCGACCAGGAGCGTTTTGCGCGCGCCTTCGAGACGGAGCTGGCGACCATGCGCGCGCGCACCGGCCCGCGCGAGGTGACCAGCATCTTCCTCGGCGGCGGCACGCCGTCGCTGATGAAGCCGGAAACCGTCGCGGCGGTGCTGGAGGCGGTGGCGAAGAACTGGGCGGTGCCCGCCGGCATCGAGGTGACGCTGGAGGCCAACCCCTCCTCGGTCGAGGCCGAGCGTTTTCGTGGCTATCGCGCCGCCGGCGTCAACCGCGTCTCGCTCGGCGTGCAGGCGCTGAACGACAGGGACCTGCGCTTTCTCGGCCGGCTGCACAATGTCGAGGAGGCGCTGCATGCCATCGGCCTCGCGCGCGAGATTTTTCCGCGGCTCTCCTTCGATCTCATCTACGCGCGGCCCGGCCAGACGCCTGAGGCTTGGGCTTCGGAGCTCGAAGAAGCGATCGGTCACGCCGCCGACCATCTCTCGCTCTACCAGCTCACCATCGAGGAGGGCACGCCCTTCCATGCGCTGCATGCGGCGCGGAAGTTTATCCTTCCCGACAACGACCACGCCGCCGACCTTTACGCGCTGACACAGGAAGTGACCACGGCGCATGGCCTGCCGGCCTATGAGATTTCCAACCACGCGCGGCCAGGCGCCGAAAGCCGGCACAATCTGACCTATTGGCGCTACGGCGAATATGTCGGCGTCGGGCCGGGCGCGCATGGCCGCTTCGTCGAGAACGGCCGCCGCACGGTGACCGTCGCGGAAAAAATGCCGGAGACCTGGGCCAACCTGGTCGAGGCCAAGGGCCACGGCGTCACAGGCGGCGAAGTGCTGACGCGCTCGGAAGAGGCCGACGAGTTTTTGCTAATGGGGCTGCGGCTTGCCGAAGGCATCGACCTCGCGCGCTACGAAACGCTCGCTGGCCGTGGCCTCTCGACCGCAAGGCTTTCGGTGCTGCAGGAAGAAGGGCTCGTGGCGCCGGTCGGCAACGCCCGGCTCCGCGCCACCACCGCCGGCATGATCGTGCTCGACGCGGTGGTCGCGGATTTGGCCAGGTAGGACAGCACCTTCGTCATCCTCGGGCTTGACCCGAGGATCCATGCCGTGACCTCAGCCGTAGGGTGCAGCAGAGCAGAATTCTGCGCTGCTGGTGGTACATCAATGTAACGGCATGGATCCTAGGGTCTGCGCCGCGTCGCTTCGCTCCTTGCTCCGCCCTAGGATGACGAAGCGAGAGCGGTCAGCGCTCGTATGCGACGCTCAAGCGTCGTGCTTCTGGCGGTGCTTGCCGCGGTTCTTTTCCGCATGCGCCTCCCCGTTACGGACCGGCTTGTTGTCGGCCTTGTCGCGGCGGACGCCTTGCTGGGCGGCGATCGGATGTGGGGGAATGCCCTCGCGGGCGATTTTGCTTTCAAGTCGGCTGATAAAGATGTCGAAGCGATTGGGCATCGTCCGGTCCTGCCTCCTCCGGGGAATCAGGGATTAAATCGACCGGCCACGGTTTCTTTCCTCACTGTGGCAAAGGCATGGCGATCTGCTCGCGTCGACTTCACGTTTTGCAACCAAGCGTGCGCCGTGCCAAACAGAGTGAACGGAGGGTTATTCTTGACCGGCGACAAACTCAGTTATGTGATCGGCCAGACCGAGATTCCGGCGCGACCGCTCGCGCCGGCGCTCTATCTGGTGGCGACGCCGATCGGCAATCTTGCCGACATCACGCTGCGCGCGCTGGAGACGCTGGCCAGCGCCGACATCGTCGCCTGCGAGGACACGCGTGTCTCGCGCGTGCTGCTCGAACGCTACGGCATCCGCCGCCGCACCACAGCCTACCACGAGCACAATGCCCAAGAGGCCGGCCCGAAGCTGATCGAGGCGCTGTCGGCCGGGCAGAGCGTGGCGCTGATCTCCGACGCCGGCACGCCGCTGATCTCCGATCCAGGCTACCGGCTGGTCGGCGAGGCGCTGGATCGCGGCATTCGTGTCGTGCCAGTACCCGGACCGTCCGCAGCGCTCGCCGCGCTGACCGCATCCGGACTGCCGTCGGACGCCTTCCTGTTCGCGGGTTTCCTGCCTGCCAAGGCGGGCCAGCGGCTGACCAAGCTCGAAAGCTTCAAGCAGGTACCGGCGACGCTGATCTTCTACGAATCGCCGCGCCGGCTGGCCGAGACGCTTGCCGCCATGGTCGAGACGCTGGGCGGCGCGCGCAAGGCCGCGATCGGCCGCGAGCTGACCAAGGCGTTCGAGGAGATGCGGACGGGCACGCTCAGCGAGCTCGCCGCCCACTATGCGGCGGCCGACACGCCCAAGGGGGAAATCGTCATCTGCGTCGGCCCGCCAGAGGCGGAGGAGGACCAGCCGGCCGACATCGACCGGCTGCTGTTGTCGCTGGTTGCCGAGATGCCGGCCTCCAAGGCTGCGGCGGAAGCGGCGAAAATGACCGGCGGCCAGAAACAGGCGCTCTATCGCCGGCTGCTGGAATTGAAGGAAGCCAGCGGTGGGTGAGCGCACTGTCGGTCATCGGCGAAAAGCCTATCGGCGCGGCCATCGCGGCGAATGGCTGGCGGCGCTGGCGCTGATGCTGAAAGGCTACCGCATCCTTGCGCGCCGCCATCGCACGAAGCTCGGCGAGATCGACCTGATCGCCAGGCGCGGCGACCTCATCCTGTTCGTCGAGGTCAAGGCGCGGCGAACGCTGATCGAGGCGATGGAAGCGATCGCCCACGCGTCGGAACGGCGCATCGAGGGTGCGGCCGATCTCTGGCTGTCGCGCCAGCCCGACTATGGCAGGCTATCCGTGCGCTTCGACATGGTGGCGGTGCTGCCCTGGCGCTGGCCGGTGCATGTCGAAAATGCGTTTTATGGGAGAAGCTAGGATGCAACGGTGCCTAGTGGACATTGTCCCAGCGAGCCTTCCAGTCCTGAACGGTCGCCACGGCAGTCCCCAGCATCTCGTTCAATTCTGAAACCCGCCCGTTCCAGGTCCGATCCATTTCCATCTCCGAGTCGTCGTAAGTGTCGATTGCCCATGCGCGCACGGCAACCTCGTCGGAGTCTGGAAGCCCAATGGAAATTTGGAAGCACTCGAATGAACGAGTGCCGCCAATATGGAAAAATCTCGCCGGCTGGCCTGCCCACTCGGTGAAAAGGGTTGAGCCTGTGGCTTTGACCCAGGCGCCTATGATGCCATCCAAATCGTCATAGGTTGTCATACGCCAATATTACGTGGTTTCAGCGAGCGCCACAACCAGCAGTTTCACCCCCAGATCATCAGCGCCACCAGGCCGAGCCCGCCGACCACAAGCCGCCACCAGCCGAACAGCGAGTAGCCCTTGCGCGAGACGAAATCGAGCAGGAAGCGCACCACGAACAGCGCAGTGACGAAGGCAGCGATGAAGCCGATGGCGATGATCGGCAGGTCGTCCGAGGTCAGCACGTTGCGGTTCTTGAAGAGGTCGAAGGCGAAGGCGCCGACCATGGTCGGCATCGCCAGGAAGAAGGAGAACTCGGCCGCCGCGCGCTTGTCGACGCCCAAAAGCAGCGCGCCGACGATGGTCGAGCCGGAACGCGAGGTGCCGGGGATCAGCGACAGGCACTGGAAGAGGCCGATCTGCAGATAGAGCCTGGTCGGGAAGCGCTCGACGTCATGGTAGACCGGCTTCAAATTCATGCGGTCGACCGCGAGCAGCACGACGCCGCCGATGATCAGCATGATGCAGATCAGCCGCGGCGATTCGAACAGGAAGGTCTTGATGAAGTCATGCGCCAGCGCGCCGATGACCGCCGCCGGCAGGAAGGCGATCAGGATGCCGATGACGAAATGCCGGGTCAGCCGGTCATAGGGCAGCTCGAGCAGCATCTTCCAGAGGCGGCGGAAATAGACGCTGAGAATCGCCAGGATCGCACCGAGTTGGATCAGGATCTCGAAGGCCTTGCCGGTGGAATGGAAGCCGAGGAAATGGCCGGCGAGCAGGATATGGCCGGTCGAGGACACCGGTATGAACTCGGTCAGGCCCTCCAGCAGCCCAAGCAGCAGCGCTTCGACGATGGTCTGGCTTTCCATGGCAACCTCAGGATTTCGGGGACGACTGGAGACAACGGCTTGCTTGTCACGGCGCGGAAGTCCCCCTATAGGTCGCAACACCGTGACGGCCGCATGACGGGCCGCCAAGACTTACCGGCGCTGACACCGATTCGCCAGTGCGCCCTATCATCGCGGAACCATGCTGACGCTTTTCCATCACCCGATGTTCGCCACCTGCCGGTTCGTCCGCCTCGCCTTCGGCGAGTATGGCGAGGAGCTGGCGCTGATCGAGGAGAAGCCCTGGACGCGGCGCAAGGAGTTTCTGGCGCTGAACCCGGCCGGCACGCTGCCGATCCTGCTTGCCGAAGGCGACGTGCCGATCGTCGGCGCCATGGTGATCGCCGAATATCTCGACGAGACGCGAGGCGTGCTGAAGCGCGACAAGCGGCTGTTCGCCGAAGACCCGATGCAGCGCTCCGAAATCCGCCGGCTGACCGACTGGTATCTCAGCAAGGCCGAAAGCGAGGTCACCCGCCATCTGGTGCGCGAGCGCGTGCTGAAGCCCGTCATGCCGGAGACGGCGGGCGGCGGTTCGCCCGATTCGGCGGCGATCCGCGCCGCGCGGGCCAACATCCGCCAGCACATGAAATACACCAACTGGCTGGCCGGCACGCGCCATTGGCTGGCCGGCAACAAGGTGACTTATGCCGACCTCGCCGCGGCGGCGACGCTTTCGGTGCTCGACTATCTCGGCGAGATCGACTGGCGCGAACATGCCGCCGCGCGCGAATGGTATACTCGCGTCAAATCACGGCCGTCGTTCCGGCCACTGCTCACCGACCGGGTACGCGGCCTGTCGCCGGTATCGCACTATGCGGACCTCGACTTTTGACAAGACAAAGCTGCGCGCGCTGATCGACGCGGAGGCGCGCCGCGCCGGCTTCGAGGCGATCGCGGTGACCAGGCCGGATGCGATCCCGCTGGCGCCCGCACGGCTCGCCGAATTCGTCGCCGACGGCTTTCACGGCTCGATGGACTGGATCGCCGAGACGATCGAACGCCGCGGCGAGCCCTCGACATTGTGGCCGGAGGTCCGCTCGATCATCGTTCTGGCAATGAATTATGGTCCTGACCGCGATCCGCGCGAAATCCTCGGCAAGCGCGATCGCGGCGCGATCTCGGTCTATGCGCAAAACCGCGACTATCACGACGTGATGAAGGGCCGGCTGAAGGAAATCGCCGGCAAGATCGTCGCGCGCGCCGGGGGCGACGTGAAGGTCTTCGTCGATACGGCGCCGGTGATGGAGAAACCGCTGGCGGAAGCCGCGGGGCTCGGCTGGCAAGGCAAGCACACCAATCTGGTCAGCCGCGCGCATGGCTCCTGGCTGTTCCTCGGCACCATCTTCACGACGGCCGAGCTTGAGCCGGACAAGGCGGAAATCGATCATTGCGGCTCCTGCCGCGCCTGCCTCGACATCTGCCCGACCGATGCTTTCCCGGCGCCCTATCGGCTCGACGCGCGGCGCTGCATCTCCTACCTGACCATCGAGAACAAGGGGCCGATCCCGCTCGAATTCCGCGAGAAGATCGGCAACCGCATCTATGGCTGCGACGATTGCCTCGCCGTCTGTCCGTGGAACAAGTTCGCCAGCGTCGCCTCCGAGGCCAAGCTTGCCGCGCGCAACGACCTGCGCGAGCCGGCGCTGTCGGAGCTTTTGCGGCTCGACGACGCCGCATTCCGCGCACTCTTCTCCGGCTCGCCGATCAAGCGAACCGGCCGCGACCGCTTTGTCCGCAACGTTCTGATCGCCGCCGGCAATTCCGGCGATGCTTCGCTGACGCCGATCGTGCGCGGCCTGCTCGAAGATCCATCGCCGCTGGTGCGGGGTGCGGCAGTATGGGCGCTATCGCAACTGATCCCGCGACGCGATTTTGCGGAGCTCGCCACCTTGGCCTTGGAGACCGAAGGCGACGCAACCGTGCGCGACGAATGGCTGTCGGCGCTGCGAAACTCTGCAGAGGTTCATTGATGGGCGAAAAACGCTTCTTCATCTTCGGCGCCGGCTATTCCGGCAAGGCCTTTGCCCGGGACAATGCGCAGGGCGCGCCGATCCTGGGCACGACACGTTCGCCGGAAAAGTTCGAGGCGTTGAAGCAAGCAGGCATCGGGCCGCTGCGCTTCGACGGTTCGCTGACGCCGCAGATCAGCGATGCCCTTCGGCAAACCACGCATCTCATCGTCTCGGTCGCGCCGGAGGAATCCGGCGATCCGGTGCTCAACGCCGCCGGCGAGACGATCCGGGTCAACATGCCGGCGCTCAAATGGATCGGCTATCTCTCGACCGTCGGCGTCTATGGCGACCATGGCGGCGCCTGGGTGGATGAGAGCGCCGACTGCCGCCCGGTGTCGAAGCGCTCGGTGATGCGCGTGGCAGCCGAACAGGACTGGCTGAAACTCGGCCAGGAGATCGGAAAGCCGGTGGCGATCCTGCGGCTTTCCGGCATTTACGGTCCGGGACGTAACGCGCTGGCCAACATCGAGGACGGCACGGCGCGGCGACTGGTCAAGAAGGATCAGGTCTTCAACCGCATCCATTGCGACGACATTGCCGGCGCGCTGTGGCACCTGGCCGACAGGAATCTCGGCGGCATCTTCAATGTCACCGACGACGAGCCGGCCCCGCCGCAGGACGTCGTTGCCTATGCCGCCGGGCTGAAGGGCGTCGAGGCGCCGCCCGAAATTCCTTTCGAGACCGCCCAACTTTCGCCCATGGCGCGTTCCTTCTATGGCGAGAACAAGCGCGTCGCCAACGCGGCGATCAAAGCGGCCGGCTACAGCTTTCGTTTCCCGAACTATCGGGTGGCGCTGGAGCGGATGTGGGCCGACGGCAACTGGCGGGACGGAGAGCCGCGCAGTCCGATGAAACGCTCGTGATCGAAGCGACGCGCACGACATGATATGATTCGCGCCTAAAGCGCGTCGCGAATCTTTCAGATTCGCTCCATGCGCTTTAGGTTTTGATTTTGTGCATGTCTTTGTCCCGAAACCGGTTCCCACTTTCGGGAGACATGCTTTAGCATGCCGCCGAGATTGCGTCGCGCCACTGGAGAGGGGACCCGACCTGATGACGTTGCGATCGCTGCCCGACAGGAAGCCGTTCCTGACCGCCGCGCTTGCGCTTGTGACCTTGGCCGCGCTTGCCGCGGCCGCGATCTCGGCCGAACCCCGCGCGAAAGACCTGTTCGGCGCCAAGACGCTGCCGCCGGTGGCGCCGGCGCAATCCTTCGGCTTCTACTCCAAAGGCTGCTTCACCGGCGGCGTCGCCTTGCCGATGGACGGACCGGCCTGGGAAGTGATGCGCCCCTCGCGCAACCGCCGCTGGGGCCATCCGGCGATGATCGCGCTGATCGAGAAGCTCGCGCGCGACGCCCAGGCGGATGGCTGGCCAGGGCTTCTGGTGGGCGACGTCTCGCAGCCGCGCGGCGGCCCGATGATGACCGGCCACGCTTCGCACCAGATCGGCCTCGATGCCGACATCTGGCTGACGCCGATGCCGAGGCGTCCGCTGACGTTTGCCGAGCGCGAGACTATGAGCGCCACGCTGATGGTCAATGGGAAGACGCATCTGGTGAAGGACGCGCTGTGGACGCCGGCGCATACGCGGCTTCTGAAGCGCGCGGCGAGCTATCCGGAGGTCGAGCGCATCCTGGTCAATCCGGGCATCAAGAAGAAGCTTTGCGACACGGTCAGCGGCGACCGGTCCTGGCTGCGCAAGATCCGCCCGTTCTGGGGCCACGACTATCATTTCCACATGCGCATCGGCTGCCAACCGGGCTCACCCGGCTGCAAGGCGCAGGAGGCGACGCCCGGCGACGACGGCTGCGGCAAGCCGCTGGCCTGGTGGTTCACCGAGGAGCCCTGGCGCCCGAACAAGAACCCGGACGCGCCGAAGGCCCGCGACCTGATGACGATGGCCAACTTGCCGAGAGAGTGCCAGGCGGTGCTCGCCGCGCCGGACGCGCCGTCGCTGGCGGCCGTTACTTATCAAGGCGGCGGCGGGGCGGCGGTTGCAGTGGCCGAACCGGCCGAGCCGGCCGAGACGATCTCCGACAGCAACGCCGTGCTTCCCGCAGCGGCAAGCGCTTTTGCTCCGACGCCCAAAATCGGCATTCCAGTGCCGCGCCCAAGGCCGGGGAACTGAGGCAGTCGCCCTGCTTCCGGGCAACAGCCGTAAATGATCAATTTCCGAGGCTGGCGACGCAAACGCTGAAAGGCAAGACCGAGGACGGAATTCAAACCTGAAACGATTGCCCCGCGACCGAAGCCGAAGCCGCTTTCCCTTTGCAGGCCCATGCGCTAGTTCAACGAACAGACAAACGGCAGGCGGCCGGAACGGGACGAACGAAGAGCATGGCAGGCGAAGACGATACAGCGTTGCGGTTCCCGGTCCTGATCGGCGACATCGGCGGCACCAATGCGCGCTTCTCGATCGTGCTCGACGCCAATTCGGAAGCGACCGAGCCGCAGATCGTCCAGACGGCCAATTTCAGGACCATCGACGAGGCTATCCAGGCGGCGGTGCTCGACCGCTCGTCGATCCAGCCGCATTCGGCGGTGCTGGCGGTGGCCGGGCCGGTCGACGGCGACGAGATCCGGTTGACCAACTGCCCCTGGGTGGTCAAGCCGCACCAGATGTTTGCCAATCTGGGCCTGAGCGAGATCGTGGTGCTCAACGATTTCGAGGCGCAGGCGCTGGCGGTGGTGGCGCTCGGCGAAGAGCATATGGAAAAGATCGGCGGCGGCACGCCGGAGCCGAGCGCCGGGCGGGTCGTGCTCGGCCCCGGAACCGGGCTCGGCGTCGCCGGGCTGATCTACGCGCTTCGCCACTGGATACCGGTGCCGGGCGAGGGCGGGCATATGGATATCGGCCCGCGCACGCCGCGCGACTTCGAAGTGTTCCCGCATATCGAGAAGCTCGAGGGCCGCATCTCCGGCGAGCAGATCCTGTGCGGCCGCGGGCTGGTCAACCTCTATCGCGCCGTGGCCAAGGCCGATGCAAAGGCGGCGCCTTTCACCACGCCGGCCGAGATCACCGCGGCTGCGCTCGCCAAATCCGATCCGGTGACGCAGGAAGCACTGGAACTCTTCGTCACCTGCCTCGGCCGCACCGCCGGCGACCTGGCGCTGGTGTTCATGAGCCGCGGCGGCGTGTTCCTGACCGGCGGCATCGCGCAAAAAATCGTGCCGGCGCTGAAAGCCGGCAATTTCCGCGCCGCGTTCGAGGACAAGGCGCCGCACAGCGCGCTGATGCGCGCGATGCCGGTCTATGTCATCACCCACCCGCTGGCGGCGTTGCTTGGTCTCGCCGCCTATGCCAGGACCCCATCGCTGTTCGGCGTGCAGACCGCGGGACGGCACTGGAGGACGTGAGGCTGGCAGCGGTCCAGCCCAGGGCGGAGTTCCGTCGCAGAGACTCTGGGACCCTGTCTGAAAGGCCTGTGCCAAGCACCCCCTCTGTCCTGCCGGACATCTCCCCCCTGAAGGGGGGAGATCGGACGTCACCGCGGCTTTCGCCAATCGCCAACGTCGCAGGATTGAGCGAAGCGCTCAGGCTGCCAATCTCCCCCCTTGAGGGGGAGATGGCCGGCAGGCCAGAGGGGGGTGCCTGGCGCCAGCCTCTGGAATTAAAGACATCCTTCGCCGCTTCCCCGAAGCCGCGACGAAGTTTCGCCATAGGCAAGCCGTAGCCGGGACGGTAAGAGGGGTGCCGAAAAAGCTGCCCCGTCCTGCGAGAACCACGAAGCGCTCCCGATTTGACACTCGACACCCCAAGCAAGCAAAAAGCCCGGCCCGGAGAGGTCAATGCGGTGCTGCGCCGTATTCTCGCTGAGAACGGCCATGACCATCGCTGGTCCTATGTCGTCGTCATCGCCTGCTCGCTGATCGTTTCGGGCACGACGGCGTTCTCGGCCTGGGTCATGGCGCCGATGGTCAACCAGATCTTCTACGAACGGCGCGGCGACGCGATCGTGTGGATCTGCGCCGGCTTCATGGGAGCCTTTCTGCTGCGCGGCTTCGCCGGCTACGGCCAGGCCGTGGCGCTGGCCAAGATCGGCAACAATCTGGTGGCGCGCTACCAGAAGCGCATCTTCGACCATCTGATGAAGCTCGGCGTCAGCTTCTTCACCGACACGCGTTCGGGCCGGCTGGCGGCGCAGGTCAACGAGAATGTCGGCGGCATTCGCGACCTGCTGTCCCTGACCCTGACGTCGATCACCCGCGACGCGGTCACGCTGGTCGGTCTCGTCGGCCTGATGATCTACCAGGACCCGGTCCTGTCGCTGAGCTCGCTGCTGATCGGACCGCCGCTGATCTGGGCCGTTGTCTACATCACCCGTCGCGTGCGGCAGATCAACCGGGAATCCGTGCTGATCAATTCCCGGCTGATCGGCGCCATCCAGGAGGCCACGCAAGGCATCGCCATCGTCAAGGCCTTCACCATGGAGGGAGAGCTGGCGCGGCGCATCGACGACATGGCCGACACGGCGGAGCAACGCAGCAATAAGATCGCCCGCGTCTCGGAACGGCTGTCGCCGATTTCCGACATGCTGGCCGGTCTCGCCGTCACCGCCGTCATCGCCTATTCCGGTTATCGCGCGCTGGTTCTCGGGCAGCCTCCGGGCGCGGTCTTCTCCTTCATCACCGCGCTGATCCTCGCCTACGATCCGGCGAGGCGACTGGCGCGCATGCAGGTCGGCATGGAGCGGGCCCTCGTCAACGCCCGCATGATCTACGAGCTGCTCGACCTCGAACCGCAGCAGGAGGACGCGCCCGATGCCGTCGAGGCGAAGATCACCAGCGGCGAGGTGCGCTTCAACAACGTCTCGTTCGGTTATTCCGCCGACATGCCGGTGCTCAGGAACCTGAGCTTCACCGCCGCCGCCGGCAAGGTGACCGCGATCGTCGGCGCGTCGGGCGCGGGCAAGTCTACGCTGGTGGCACTGCTGCAGCGCTTCTACGACGTCGACTGCGGCAGCATCACAGTCGACGACCAGGACATTGCCAAGGTGACCAAGCAGTCGCTGCGCGGCTCGATCGCCTATGTCTCGCAAGCGCCCTATCTGTTCGAAGGCACGATCCGCGACAACATCCGCTACGGCCGGCTTTCCGCCACCGATGCCGAGATCGAGCAGGCGGCGAGACAGGCGGCCGCCGACGACTTCATCCGCCTGCAGCCGCAGGGCTACGACACGCCGGTCGGCGAGAACGGCGTGACGCTGTCGGGCGGCCAGCGCCAGCGCGTCTCGATCGCCCGCGCCATCGTGCGCCAGGCGCCGATCCTTTTGCTCGACGAAGCGACCTCAGCGCTCGACAACGAGGCGGAGGCGCGCGTCCAGGAAGCGCTGACCCATGTCATGCAAGGGCGCACCACCATCGTCATCGCGCACCGGCTGTCGACCGTGGTCAATGCCGACCACATCATCGTGCTGGAAGAAGGCAGGCTGGTCGAGGAAGGCACGCATGCCTCGCTGATGGCCGATCCGCACAGCGTCTACGCCCGCTTCCACAGGGTGCAGGGCAAGAAGGGACTGGGGCTTGTCGATGACGCCAAGCCAATCCAAACTTCGCTGCCGCGCACGAGCGCGAAAAAGGCCGTCGGGAGAAACGCATGAGCGAAACGGGCGATATGGGCCTGGTGGTGGTCGGTGCCGCCGGCCGGATGGGACAGACGCTGATCCGCGCCATCCACTCCATGCCCGGCGCGCGCGTTGCCGGCGCTGTCGAGCGGCGGGACTCGCCGCATCTCGGCAAGGATGCTGGCGAACTCGCCGGCATCGGCATCATCAATGTGCCGATCGTCGACGACCCGCTGCCGGCCTTCGCCAAGGCCGACGGCGTTCTGGATTTCACGGCACCCAAGGCGAGCGTCGAATTCGCCGGCTATGCCGCGCAGGCGCGCATCGTGCACGTCATCGGCACCACCGGCTGTACGGCCGACGACGACGCGAAGATCGCGGCGGCGGCGCGCCATGCGACAATCGTCAAATCCGGCAATATGAGCCTCGGCGTCAATCTGCTGGCGGTGCTGGTGGAGCAGGCGGCGCGCGCGCTGGATGCGGAGGATTTCGACATCGAGATCCTGGAAATGCACCACAAGCACAAGGTCGACGCGCCGTCCGGCACGGCGCTGCTGCTCGGCGAAGCGGCGGCGAAGGGCCGGGAGATCGCGCTCAAGGACAACAGCGCGCGGGTGCGCGACGGCCACACCGGCGTGCGCAAGACCGGCACGATCGGCTTCGCGACGCTGCGCGGCGGCTCGGTGGTCGGCGAGCACAGCGTGATCCTGGCCGGCACCGGCGAGCGCATCACGCTTGCCCACCAGGCCGAGGACCGGGCGATCTTCGCCCGCGGCGCCGTGAAGGCGGCGCTTTGGGCGCGCGGCAAGAAGCCGGGTCTCTACTCAATGCGGGACGTGCTCGGCCTGAGCTGAGGCGCTTAACTTTTTCATACGCAATTCCGGACGGAAAACCGCTACACACTTTCCTGGAATTGCTCAAAATCCAATCCTATAGGAGCAAACATGTCGGGAACTCTCGTGCTCGTGCGCCACGGCCAGAGCGAATGGAACCTGAAGAACCTGTTCACCGGCTGGCGCGATGTCGACCTGACCGAGCAGGGCAATGCGGAAGCGCTTGCCGCCGGCGAGAAGCTCAAGGCGCGCGGGCTGAAGTTCGACATCGCCTACACCTCGGCGCTGAAGCGGGCGCAGAAAACCTGCCAGATCATCCTCGACGTGGTCGGCCAGGGCGATCTGAAAACCATCCGCGATCAGGCGCTCAACGAGCGCGATTATGGCGACCTCTCCGGCCTCAACAAGGACGATGCGCGCAAGAAATGGGGCGAGGAGCAGGTGCATATCTGGCGCCGTTCCTACGACGTGGCGCCGCCCGGCGGTGAAAGCCTGAAGGACACCGGCGCGCGCGTGTGGCCCTATTACCTGCACGACGTGCAGCCGCATGTGCTGCGCGGCGAGACGGTGCTGGTCGCAGCGCACGGCAATTCGCTGCGCGCGCTGATCATGGCGCTGGACGGCAAGAGCGGCGAGGAGATCGTCAAGCTCGAGCTCGGCACCGGCGTGCCGGTGATCTACAAGCTCAACGCCGATTCGACGGTGGCGAAGAAGGAAGTGCTCGAAAACTGAGCCGGCGCCGCCAAGCGGGTTTGAAAAAAGCGCGTTGACACGCTTCGTTCGCCCGCTTACATGAGCGCCCACCAGCCCAGATGGCGGAATTGGTAGACGCGCACGGTTCAGGTCCGTGTTCCGCAAGGAGTGGAGGTTCGAGTCCTCTTCTGGGCACCAAATTCCCGTTCGGACCATTTTGCGGTTCCAGAACGCAAAGAAGAGCCCGGTTCGTCCGGGCTTTCTTTTTGAGCCAACCTCCCCTCACGGCCAGTCCCCGAACAAACCGCTTCAAACCGAGCGATCGCGACGCTACGGTCGCCCCATGGCCCCTACCGTCAGTCCGACCATCGCGGCCCGCCGCGACCAGATGTTTCCCGTCCTGACCGACGCGGATATCGAGCGCATGCGCCGCTTCGGCGAAGCGCGCGCCTATGCCGCCGGCGATGATATCGTCACCGCCGGCACGGTCTCGCCCGGGCTGATCCTCATCCTGTCGGGCAAGGCCGCCATCACGCAGGCCGGCGGGCTCGGCCGGGCTGAGGCGATCATCACCCATGGCCCCGGCAATTTCATCGGCGAGCTGGCGCAGCTTTCGAGCCGCCCGTCGCTGGTCAATGCCGAAGCGGTCCAGCCGGTCGAGGCCATCGTCATCCCCTCGCAACGCCTGCGCGACCTGATGGTGCAGGAGGCCAACCTCGGCGAACGCATCATGCGGGCGCTGATCCTGCGCCGCGTCGGCCTGCTCGAGAGCGGCATCAGCGGGCCGATCGTCATCGGCCCTCCCGGCAATGGCGACGTGCTGCGGCTGCAGGGTTTTCTCACCCGCAGCGGCCAGCCGCACCGCGCGCTCGATTCCGACACCGATCCTTGCGCCAAGACGCTGATCGAGCGTTTTCACGTCGATCCGCACCATCTGCCGATCGTACTGTGCCCGAACGGCAAACTCATGCACAATCCGGGCGAGAGCGAGCTTGCCCGCTGCGTCGGGCTGCTGCGGCCGGTCGATGCCGACAAAACCTACGACGTAGCCATTGTCGGCGCCGGACCGGCGGGATTGGCGGCTGCGGTCTATGCGGCCTCCGAGGGGCTGTCGACGATCGTGCTCGACTGCCGTGCCTTCGGCGGACAGGCAGGTGCTTCCGCGCGCATCGAGAACTATCTCGGCTTCCCGACCGGCATTACGGGCATGGCGCTTATGGCGCGCGCCTACAACCAGGCGCAAAAGTTCGGCGTCGAGATGGTGATCCCGGACGAGGCGAAGCTGCTTGGCGCCGCCGATGACGGCGGTGGCTACAGGCTCGATGTCGGCGACGGCGAGACCGTGCGCACGCAAACGGTGGTGATCGCCAGCGGTGCACGCTATCGCCGCCTCGATATCGCCAATCTCGCTGAGTTCGAGGGCACGTCCGTGCATTATTGGGCCTCGCCCATCGAGGCGCGGCTCTGCCGGGACCAGGAAGTGGCGCTGGTCGGCGCCGGCAATTCGGCCGGCCAGGCCGCCGTCTATCTGGCAAGCCAGGTACGGAAGGTAACGATGCTCGTACGCCGCGGCGGTCTCAATGAGACCATGTCGCGCTACCTGGTCGAGCGCATCGAGGCGCAGCCGAACATCGAGGTGCTGACCGGGACCGAGATCGCGGCGCTAGACGGCCACGAAGGCAATCTTGAAGAGGTGCGCTGGCGCAACCGGGCGAGCGGCGTGGAAACGACGCGACCCATCCGCCATCTCTTCCTGTTCATCGGCGCCGATCCGAACACCGACTGGTTGGCGCGTTGCAACGTGGCGCTCGACGCCAAGGGTTTTGTCCGCACCGGACCGGACGTGGCGCCGGGACACGGCCTGATGGAGACGAGCCGCAGCGGCGTGTTCGCCATCGGCGATGTGCGCTGCGGCTCGACCAAGCGGGTCGCGGCCGCCGTCGGCGAAGGCGCCCAGGTGGTGGCGGCATTGCATGCCTATCTCGCGCGGAACGGCGGGCCGGCTGTTCAGCCCGAAAGGAGATCGTGATGGACGAATGCAGGCATACGGACGACATCAAGGACGTCACGCCGAGCGCCCTCGGCTGCGAGGAATGCCTGAAGAGCGGATCCTGGTGGGTGCATCTCAGGCTCTGCAGAACCTGCGGCCATGTCGGCTGCTGCGACGACTCGCCCAACCGCCACGCCACCAAGCATTTTCACGCCACCCAGCATCCGGTTATTGAAGGCTACGACCCGCCGGAAGGCTGGGGCTGGTGCTATGTCGACGAGGTTTTCATCGACCTCGGCGAGCGCACGACGCCGCAGAACGGCCCGATACCAAGATTTGTTTGAGGTTGCTGACTGATGAAGAACAGGCCGTCGAACAAAGCTCGCGAGCAGAAATCGGACACCCGGATTGAGTTGAACATGGTGCTCGATCGCACGCTTATCGCGGTCTCGCCAGAGGCTTATGCGGAGTTTGTCGTCCAGCTCGATACGCCGTCGAAGCACAGCGAGCGGTTGAGCCGACTGATGAATGCGCCTCTGCCGTGGAAGAGCGACTAAGCAGGCCGCCTATTTCACCGAGCTCGTCACGGTCCGGTCTATTGCCGCGGGATCGCGGTCGTTGCCGGCGAGCGCGCCGATGATCAGAAGGCTGACGATGATCGGCACAAACAGAATGGCGACACGCGCCTGGACGTAGAAAATGGCGCGCCATTCATTGCGCTTTTCGGGGCTGTCGTTCATCGCGCTCACTCTGTCCTGCCTCCCGAGGCGGGACATAGTAGCGAAGCGTTAAGCAACCTTTTCCAGAACCGTTAACCCGCCGATCTTGAACAGCCCAATGCGCAACCGGTGATCGGCCGATCGGCAAGCCGCCTTGGCATTTTGCCGATCCAACATCCCGTAAATAAGCCAATTCTAATTATATTGACGAAGGCAGTTTGACGCCAATAGAAAGCGAGCGGGGTTTCTTTGTGGGATGTGGAGAATGCTTGGGGGGATGGTGCGCGCAATATTTGCGCGCAGAAGGCTGCGTCGTCGCGGCCTTATCCGAAACGGTTTTGATCAACGCGAAGAAACGGCAAGGTCATGACCTCGGCCGCAACTGTATCGGTTTCGGTGATCGTCAACACTTACAACTGGCCGGAGGCGCTGAAGCTCAGCCTCCAGTCGCTCGCCGGCCAGACCGAAAATTGCTTCGAAATTATCGTTGCGGACGACGGTTCGCGCCCGGACACGGCCGACGTGGTGAAGGCCTTTGCCGGTTCTTCATCGGTCCCCGTCAAGCATGTCTGGCATGAGGATGTCGGCTTTCGTCGCGCCGCGATCCTCAACAAGGCGATAGGCGAGGCGTGTGGCTCCTATCTGATCTTCATCGACGGCGACTGCATCCTGCAGCCCGACTTCGTTGCCCAACACCGCGCTCTGGCCAGGCTGAACCACCTCGTCACCGGCAGCCGCATTCTGCTTGGCCAGGAATACAGCAGGCAGTTGCTGGCCGCAGGGACATGGGACTACCAGGTCTTCCGCCGGAATATCCTGCGGCACCGCCTGAAAGGCGATATTTCCAAGATCGTCGCTTTTTTCGTGCGGCTGCCCTGGCGGCCAATGTCCGACTATCGCTGCTTCGTTTGGCGGCGCATCAAGGGCTGCAATCTCGCCTGCTGGAAAAGCGACGCGCTTTCCGTCGGCGGCTTCGACGAGACCTTCACCGGCTGGGGTTCGGAGGACATCGACTTCGTTTTTCGTCTGCAGGACAGGGGTATCATCCGGCGCGCCGGCACCTGGGCGACGGAGGTGCTGCATATCTGGCACAAGCCGACCGATCCGAGCCGCGCCGCGGCAAATGAGAAGGTCGTGCTCGACAGGATAGAGGCGGCCCGCCTTCGCAAGAAAGCTGCTTAAAGCAGGTCGCGTGGAAAAAGATTCACGCGACCTACTTTAAGTCTTTGATTTCAAGCATGTCTTGTCCCGAAACCGTCCACTTTCGGCAGACATGCTTTAAATGCCGAACTCGGCGAAAAGCTTCGCCAGCGGCGAACCAAGCGGGGGCGGACTATGCTTCAGATCGCGCAGCATCTCGTTCCACAGATGCAATGTCAGCGTGTCCTCGCGCAGGACCGCATCGAGCGAGAACGCCGGATCGTAGACGGAACGCGCCTTGCCGAAATGGAGCGGGTAAAAGACGTGCCGCGGCAGCGCCCGCTCGAACAATCCGTGCTTGCGCGCCAGCGCCGTCAGCGCGTTGGGGCCGAATGTTCCCCAGGGAAGATCGGCCGGCCGCACCGGCAGGCCGAGGAAGCGCCTGAGCCGCGCCTTGCGCGCCCGGTTCAGGCGCGTCCAGGGCGGGAAATAATCAGTACGGAACAGGCCTGCCAGCTCAGCCGTCACCGGCAAGCCGGCATCGAGATAGAGAACAGCGCCATTGATAACGGTGTCGTCCTCGAGCCCGAACAGGCATGTCCCTTCAATAGTCACCGGTTTCAGGCAAACCATGTCGAGGTCGGACCAAAGCCCGCCGGAAACCAGCTGCAGCCGGTAGCGGAAATAGTCGGAAGCCAGAGCATACGAGCCGGTCTTGCTGTGACGAAGGCGCTTCATATCGGCAAAAGGAACGCAGCGTCCGCCGTCGACCAGATCGACTTCGCGCGGCACATTGGCGACCGGCTGGTAGGCATGAAGGCGCACCGCGTGGCCATGGGCAAGCCAGGAGGCGATGGACAGCAACTCAATGCGACCGAGCCCATCGCCGATCCAGAGCATGTTGACCGTTGGGGCTGCCAATATTGCCTGCCTTCTCGTCTTTCTCTATGCGACGCAGAGGCGCCTCGCACATTTGTAGAAAGGCCGCTGTCTAGTAGATCTCGAAAGAAACTCAAAACCTTATGTCGCAGCTCAGCCGCAAATGCCGATCCTTTAACCGTCGTCACAGAATGCTTAGGCGCACCCCCGCATCGCCGCTTGCGCTTGTCTGGTGGGGAAGCTTCGAAGGCGGCGGCGGCGCGACTGTTGGCGATCTGCATGCGGTGGAGAACCTTTCGGCGGCGCTGCGCCAGGCCGGCCATGACCATGATGTTCTGAGCCATCCGGCTCTTGGCATTGCCGGCCACCGTCAGGTGAGGGACCTGTTCGACATACGCCGTGAAATCGAAACGCTGGTGTTCGTCTGCGGCCCGATCGTTCAGACCGACGAATTGGTCGACCTGCTGGCCGTGCACCGGAAAGCGAGAAAGATCGCCGTCGGCGTCAGCGTGATTTCCCGGCACCGGGACATGGCTGCGCGCTTCGAAGCCGTATTGGCGCGTGACGGCCTGTCGAGACAATCCTTCGATCTCGCCATTTCACATTCTCGGCCGTGCGCGGCACCCCTGCCCGGCAAGCGGCTGAAGGCCGGACTGTGCTTCCGTGGCGATCAGCGGGATTACGGCGATGGTATGAGCGAATGGGCCAGGGCTGAACGGCTCTTGTTGCAGCTCGCCGAAACCTTCGGTCTCGATACCGAGCCGATCGACACAGTGTTGAGGCCCGGGAACGAGGCAGCGAAGATCGAGCGCCAGTTCGAGACCGTTGATCTCGTCCTGACGACGCGGCTGCACGGTTCGCTCTACGGACTCTCGGAAGGCAAGCCGGTGATCGCCATCGACCAGATCAGGGGAACGGGCAAGGTGAAACCGATCCTCAACCGTATCGGCTGGCCGCTCGCCTATTCGATCGAGGAAGCCAATGAAGCTCTGCTTGCCGGCCAGATGCGCCGGCTCCTGGCCGAATGGCCGGTCGAGGCGGTAACCAGTTCGCAGGCGACGATCCTGGACCTGTCTTCCAAGGCTCGCGCCGATGCCGTGGCGCTGATTGGTCGAGGAGGTCACGCCGAAGCACGAACGCTTACCGAACGGGCCAGCCTGCTTGGCACGCCGCCAGGCTCTGTCGGCTCCGGGTCGACGAGGTGGTGAGAATAGAGCCCTAGATCCGCCTCGCCGCTCCCCAATCGGGAAGCGCAACGACCCTGCATCCTTGACCTCAGCTGGCCGGCAGCGCGAACAATCTCCCGCCGGCCGGCACGACGTCGTCGATGCCGGCGAGCCGCAGGCAGTGCCAGGCCATGGCGTGGTTCGAGGAGGTGACGGGAATGCCGATGCGCCGCTCCAGCCCCGCCACCGCTTCGGCGACGCGCAGGCTGGTGCAGGAGATGAAGATCGCGTCCACGCCAGGCGCCGCCGCCATTCGCTCGGCCGCTGCCTCGATCGATGCGAGCGAGATGCGGGCCGCCTCGCGGTCGTCGCGCCGGTCGAAGGTCGCGACGGCGGCGATGTCGAGGCCGCGTCCGGTGAAGTAACGGACCAGGCCCTGGTTGATCTCGGGCGCGTAGGGCGTGAGCAGGCCGATGCCCTTGGCGCTGAGCGCCTTGAACGCCGCAAGCGCACCCGTCACCGGCGTGGTGCAGGCGACGCCCGGCCGCGCCTTCCGAATCTCGGCGAAGACGGCTTCCTCGCCGAGCGTCATCGTGGCCGAGGTGCAGCCGAAACCGACGACATCGAGCGGGATGCTGGGCAGGATCAAGTCGACGGTCGGCGCGATGCGCGGGCCGATGGCGCGCAGCGTGTCGGGCGTGATGTCGTTGTCGTTGAAGAGGCGGGCCTCGTAGAAGGCGACGCCCGGAATGCGCACCAGCGCGCGGAACTCATGCTCCAGCGTCTGGTCGGTGGCGAGGATCGCCAGCCCGATCGCCGCGCGCGAGGCGAGGCCGCCATCGAGCTCGGACGGCAGCACGCCCAGATCGACCGGTCCCGAAGAGTGAAGGCGGGTAGCAGCTGCGCCGACAGACATGGCATTCCCTTTCTCGTCGATCTCGCTTCGGATCCCGTCCGAGACCCGAGCACTCAGTTCAAAAGCCCATCCATGGAAATGGCCGGCCGGCGGCCGGCGATCAGGTCGGCGGTGATGCGGGCCGAGCCGTGCGACATGGTCCAGCCGATATGGCCATGCCCGGAGTTGAGATAGAGGTTGCGCAGCCGCCGCTGCCCGAACTCGGGCAGGTTGTTCGGCGTCATGGGCCGCAAGCCCGCCCACATTTCGGCGCGATCGTAGTCGGCGCCTTCGGGATAAAGCTCCTGCGTCACGCCCTTCATGAAGTCGAAATCGGCCGGCTTGTGGCTGGTGTCGTAGCCGGCGAATTCCGCCGTGGCGGTGACGCGGATGCGGTCGCCGAAGCGCGAGATGGCGACCAGATTGTGCTCATCGAGCGAGGCGATGGTCGGCGGATGCGGCCTGTTGCCGACGGGAATGGTCAGCGAATAGCCCTTGATCGGGTAGATCGGCAGGCTGATGCCGATCGCCTTCGCAATCAGCGGGCTGTAGGAGCCGAGCGCCAGCACATAGGCGTCGCCTTTCACGCTCCCTTTGTCGGTCAGCACCTCGGTGACGCCGGCGCCCGAAGTCTCGATGCCGGTGATGGTGGTGTCGGTGCGGATTTCGCCGCCCCGCTCGGCGACTTTTGCCGCCAGCGCCCGGGTGAATTTTGCAGGATCGCCGGTCTCGTCGGTCGGGCAATGGATGCCGCCGGCGATCTTGTCCTTCGCGGAGGCGAGCGACGGATCGAGCGCGCCGACGCCATCGCGATCGAGCACCCTGATCTCCTGTCCGTCGGATTCCAGCAGCTTCATATGCTCGACGCCCTTGTCGAGCGCCTGCTGGCTGCGGTGGAAATAGAGGATGCCGCGGTCGTTGCGGTCATAGTCGATCTGCTCGTCGGCGATGACCTCGTGCAGGACCGATTGTGAATAGGCGGCAAGGCGATGCTTGAGCAGCGTGTTGCGCCTGGCCTTCTCGGCCGTGCATTCCATCAGGAACAGCCACGACCAGCTGTAGAGCCTGGGATCGGCCGAGAGCTTGAAGCGCAGCGCCTGGTCCTTCAGCACCAGCGATTTCAAAAGGATCATCGGCGCCTTGGGCGAGGACCAGACAAAGGAATGTCCAGGCGCGATCATGCCGGCATTGCCCCAGCTGGTCTCGGCGGCGACCTGCGGCTGGCGCTCGAGGACCACGACCTCGTGCCCATCCTTCTGCAGCTGATAGGCAGTGGTGACGCCGACCACGCCGCCACCGAGTACGATCACGCGCATGACGCCTCCGGAGATCGCAAGCCGGGAGGCAGTTTAGAGTGTGGATTGCCATCTGCAATGGCACACATACCGAGAAGTCTGCGGGACAGCGCCCCTCTCTGGCCTGCCGGCCATCTCCCCCACAAGGGGGGAGATCAGATGTCACGCCGGCTTTCGCCAATCGCCAGCGTTGCAGGACAGGCGGGGCGCCCAAACCGCTAATCTCCCCCCTCGTGGGGGAGATGTCCGGCAGGACAGAGGGGGGCGCGAAGGATCACCGCGAAACCAAATCAGGTCTGTAACGCCTGCTCCAAATCCGCAATCAAATCATCCCCGTCCTCAATCCCGCAGGACAACCGCACCAGCGAATCGGAGATGCCGATCGTGCCGCGCTTCTCCGCCGGGATCGAGCCGTGCGTCATCAGCGCCGGGTGCTCGATCAGGCTTTCGACGCCGCCGAGGCTTTCGGCGAGCGTGAAGAGCTGGGTGCGCTCGAGGAAGCGTTTTGTCCCGGCAAGGTCGCGGTCGAGATCGACCGAGATCATGCCGCCGAAGGCATGCATCTGGCGTTTTGCGATCTCATGCTGCGGGTGGCTGGCAAGGCCGGGATAGATGACGCGGCGCACGTCCTTCCGGCCTTCCAGCCACTGCGCGATCTTCAGGCCATTGGCGGAATGACGTTCCATCCTCAGCGCCAGGGTCTTGATGCCGCGCAGGGCCAGAAAACTGTCGAACGGGCCGGAGATGGCGCCGATGGCGTTCTGCAGGAATTTCAGCCGGTCGGCGAGGTCGTTGTTGTCGCCGACGACCGCGACGCCGCCGACCATGTCGGAATGGCCGTTCAAGTATTTGGTCGTCGAATGGACGACGATGTCGATGCCGAGCTCCAGCGGCCGCTGGATGTAGGGGCTGGCAAAAGTGTTGTCGGCGACCGTGAGCAGGCCCTTGCGCCTGGCGAACGCCGCGAGGCCCTCGAGATCGACGATGCGCAGCAGCGGATTGGTCGGCGTCTCGACCCAGAGCAGTTTTGTCTCGGGGCGGATCGCGGCTTCGACCGCGGCAAGGTCGGTGAAGTCCGCGAAGCTGACCTTAAGGCCCGCGGAACGCTTGCGCACCCGCTCCATCAGCCGGAACGAGCCGCCATAGATGTCGTCGGTGGCGACGATATGGGCACCGGCATCGAGCAATTCCAGCACGGTCGAGATCGAGGCGAGGCCCGAGGCGAAGGCGAACGCCTTCGTGCCGCTTTCGAGGTCGGCGACGGCGCGCTCGAAGGCAAAGCGCGTCGGGTTCTGGCTGCGGGCATATTCAAAGCCCTTGTGCACGCCGGGCGACTGCTGGCCATAGGTGGAGGTGGCGTAGATCGGCACCATCACCGCGCCGGTGGTCGGGTCGTGGCTCTGGCCGCCATGGATTGTGCGGGTGGAAAAGGCCAGGCGGTTCCTGCCCAATGGCGGTCTTGCTGTGGTCATTTTGCGCGGCGCCTCAGATGGTTGATCAGGTCGATACGGGTTATCAGGCCGATGAACTCTTCGCCATCGAAGACGATGGCGACCTCGTTGCGGTCGAAGACGGGCAGCAGCGCGTCGAGCGTCTGGCTGGCCTGCAGCGTGTGCAGCGTGGCGGTCATGGCCGTGCGCACCGGCGCGTTGAAACGGTCCCAGCGGCCGTCATAGGGGCCTTCGACCTTGGCCAGGATGTCGCTCTCGTCGATAATGCCGACCAGCTTGCCCTCATCGAGCACCGGCAGCTGCGAGACATCGGAGCGGCGCATGCGGCCATAGGCGTTGAGCAGGCTCTCGTCCGGACCGACCCAGACGGTATCGCCGGTGCGATGCGAGCGCATGACGAGGTCGCGCAGGTCGCCATGCTGCTCATGCTCGTCAAGGCCCTGCTCGGCCAGCCAGATGTCGTCGAACACCTTCGACAAATATTTGTTGCCGCTGTCGCAGACCAGCGTGACAACGCGTTTGGGCGATGTCTGCTCGCGGCAATAGCGAAGCGCCGCCGACAAAAGCGTGCCGGAGGACGAGCCGGCCAGGATGCCTTCCTTCGACAGGAGATCGCGAACTGCCAGCATGCTCTGCTTGTCGGGGATGGAATAAGCCTTTTTGACCAGCGACAGATCGGCATTGGGCGGCACGAAATCCTCGCCGATGCCTTCGACGGTCCAGCTGCCGGCCTCTTCCATCTTGCCGGTCTTGATCAGCGGCGCCAGCACCGAACCGACCGGATCGGCCAGCACCATCTCGGTCTTCGGCGAATGTTTTGCGAAATAGCGGCCGAGGCCGGTGAGCGTGCCGCCGGAGCCGACGCCGACCACAATCGCATCGACGTCGCCATCGAGCTGGGTAAAAATTTCCGGACCGGTCGTGGTCTCGTGCGCCAGCGGGTTGGCCGGATTGGCGAACTGGTTGGCATAGAAGGCGCCGGGCAGCTCGGCGGCGATCTTCTCGGCCATGTCCTGGTAGTATTCGGGATGGCCCTTGCCGACATCGGAGCGGGTCATGTGCACCTCGGCGCCTAAAGCGCGCAGGTGCTGGATCTTTTCGCGCGACATCTTGTCGGGCACGACGAGAATGATGCGGTAGCCTTTCGGGATGCCGACCTGGGCGAGGCCGAGGCCGGTGTTGCCGGCGGTCGCCTCGACGATGGTGCCGCCTGGCTTCAGCTGGCCCGCCTTCTCGGCCGCCGCGATCATCGACAGCGCGATGCGGTCCTTGATCGAGCCGCCGGGGTTCTGGCTTTCGAGCTTGATGAACAGCCGGCATTTGCCGGTATCGAATTTGGTGAGCTCGACGACCGGCGTCTGGCCGATCAGGTCGAGCACCGAGGCATAAGGCGGCCGCAACCGCGACAAAGTGCTTTCCGCGCCGTCCGGCGCCGCTTTCCTGTGCACGCTCATTCTCGGGCCCTCCATGGAAGCAAGTTCGACGCGGGTGACCAGTTACAATCTCGTGCATGATGCCGGCCGGACGCCATTCCGGTTTCGCGCATCACGCACGAGCGTCTTTTCCAGCCCTTTCGGTCAGGAAAGAAGATAGATCGTGCCAATCCGGCGGCGAGTGGGGGAATGGAATTTCACGGAACGGCCAATGCCGGGTGCTCACAGGCATGGGATTTCCACGACCGGTCAAGGCTTCGCGCCGCGAACGGGCGATCGGCCGGCCGGTTCAACGAACCATGTCGTTCGTTGCCGGCGCCGATTTCGCCATGCTAGCCGGATGCTGCGCGGGGCCAATGCAAGGGACAGCCGATGAAGATTTTGGCCTATGACAATTTCAAGCCCGGCGTCACACTCGACGATCTCAGGCCTTATCTGCGCGACGAGGTCTCGAATGTCTGGCGATTGTGGAAGGCAGGCATCGTGCGCGAGAACTATGCGCGTGCCGACGTCGGCGGCGTCATCATCGTCTTCGAGCTCGACGGCGTCGAGGAGGCCAGGCGCTATACGGACGATTTCCCGCTGTCGAAGGCCGGGCTGCTGGAATGGCACTTCATCGCCTTCGATGCGCCGCTGCCGCTCGAGTTCCTGTTCGACCCCACGGTCGACATCGCAAAACCCTGGGACAGGACGGCGGCATGATCCGGTCGAGCGAGGGCATTGAGATCCCGGCCATCCTGAAGGAATGGTGCGATCCTCGCCGCATGGCGCTGGTCGTCTACGACATGCAGAACGGCATCTGCCGTCAGGTCACGGGCGCTGCGACAATCATCGAGCGCACCGGCACCGTGCTGGAGGCGGCTCGCTCGGCCGGGATGCGGGTGGCGTTCACGCGCCACCTGTCCCTGCCAAGGAAATGGATGGGCGCCACGCAGTTGCGCACCGCCATGGCCTGGCAGCGGCAGGGCGACCCCGACGCAGTCGAGCCGTGGTTCCCGCGCGACGCCGAAGCAACGCGGATCGTACCCGAGCTCGCGCCAAGGTCGGACGAGGCGGTGTTCGACAAGCTGACCATGTCGGCTTTCGATTCCACTTGCCTCGGTTTCGCGTTGCGCGACTGCGGCGTGCGCGCGATCGCCCTTGGCGGCATCGCCATGGAGATCGGCATCGAGCCGACCGTCCGCCACGCGACCGATAACGGCTTTGCGGCCGTAGTGATCGAGGACGCCTGCGGCTTCGGCAACCAGGAAGCGCGCGACCGCTCCATGGCGACGCTTCGCTTCCTTGGCGAAGCGGTCATCACCGATGTCGCGGGCTTTTGCGGCGCGCTTGCCGATGCCGGCTGAGCTAAGCAGCGGCCTCGATGTCGGTGCGGAAGCGTACACCCTCCGCGCGACCGTGCACGTTGCCCCAGTCGTAGAGCGCCTGCAGCGCGGCGGCCAGATCGCGGCCGCGCTCGGTCACCGCGTAGCGACCCTTGCCGTCCGGCGATGTCTCGAGCGTAACGAAGCCGATCTCGACGAGATCGGACAGGCGCTGCGTCAGCATCTTGTCGGAGAGCGAGGGGATCATACGGCGCAATTCGGAATAGCGCAGGGGCCGCTCCTTGATTCGCGCCAGGATCACTGTCTTCCACTTGCCGCCGAGCGCGTCGAGCGCGAACTCGACCGGGCAGCCATAGAGTCTACCGCGTTGGGTCATGTGTCGATCGTAGGTAGGGCACCGCCGCAACGGAAGCGAAATCTGCCCCGCCATGTGGCCAGATTGCAGTGTCCGGCTTTCTCGGCAAAAGATTCATGAGGGAGAGCGAAGATGAGTGTACGGGACCCCAATCCGGTCAATGCGCGAGAGCCCAGGCGCGTGGCGATCGTCATAGCAAATCCGGCCGTCTCGACCACGACCGGATGGCCCGTCGGCTTCTGGTGGAGCGAGCTGACCCATCCCTGGTTCGCCTTCACCGAGCGCGGCTATCAGGTCGAGATCTTTTCGCCCGATGGCGGCAAGTGCGAGGCCGATGCGCTGAGCGACCCACGCGATCCATCCGGCTATTCGGAAACCGACCTCATCTCGCTCGGCTTCATTTCGAGCCCCAAGTTGGTGGCCCTGGTGGACAACACAAGGCCGGTGTCGGAGATCGATGTCGAGCGCTTCGACGCCATCGTCGTTGCCGGCGGCCAGTCGCCGATGTTCACCTATGAAGGGGCGACCGGGCTGCAGCGGACATTCGTCGCCTTCCACGAAGCAGGCAAGGTGGCGGCCGCGCTCTGCCATGGTACCGCGATCCTGCGCTATGCCAGGCGCGCGGACGGATCGCTGCTTGTCGAGGGCAAGACGGTGACCGGCTTTGCCAATATCGAGGAGGATTTTGCCGACAACGCCACCTGGGAGATGGGCGCGCTTGAGCGTGGCGAGCATCTGATGCCGTGGCGCATCGAGGACGAGCTCAAGGCGATCGGCGCCAATTATGTCCAGGCCGGATTGTGGCGCTGCTTTGCCGTGCGCGACGGCAACCTGATCACCGGACAGCAGAATTTTTCCGGCGCCGAAACCGCGCGGGTCGTTTGCGAGGCGCTCGGCGGCTGAAGGCCGGACTGCAATCTAGGCCTTTCCAGGAAAAGTGTGAGCGATTTTCCGTCCGGAATTGCGCAAAAACAAAGAGATAGGGCGTTTCGCCGTTTCCGTGAAACGGTGAAACGCCCTAGCCAAACAACTGCTTGGCCAGCCGCGCGCACTGGACGCGGATATCGGGAATGGCGTCGATCTCGAAGAAGGTGCCGCGCGTCAGCGGGCCGACGGCGAGGAGTTTTGACGACACCGTGCCGTCGGCCGCGATCAGCTCGCATCTGGCGGTGACGTCGAGGCCGAGGCGCAGCGGGTCCGGGCGCGCCAGACCGCGCTCGACCAGCGAGCGCACGAGGCTGTTCGACGTCTTCGAGATGTCGCGGGCAATGCCCATGCAGTCATAGATGCGGGCGACCTCGAGCGTTTCGAGCGCCTGCGTGCCGCGCTGCTGGATCGTGACGGTGAAGCCCGGCTCGACGTCCACGACGCGGCCGGCGACGAGGCGGATGCGGCCCGAGCCGACCGCTTCGGTGACGCGCTCATAGACTTCCGGCGCCATGCGGTGGCGATGGATGTCCCACCAGGCCTTGGTGTGCTCGACAAAGCGGCGTTTCGCCGAGGACGGCCAGTTCTGCCAGATTTTCTGGTTGAAGGGCCTCAGGCCGTCGACGACGTCGCGCCAGTCGCCGCCGGCCTTCTGGTTCTCGCGGATCAGGTTGCGGAACCAGCCGACGAAATAGGAAAGCTGGGTGCCGAGCGGAATGTCGGCGACGTCGAGCTTGATCGGGTTGCCCTTGCGGTGCGGCGAGGGCAGCAGGCCGCGCCGCGACACGGCTATGATCTCGCCGCGATGGCCGCGCTGCTCGAGTGACAGAAAGGCATCGACCATGCTCAAACCCGTGCCGAGCACCAGGACCGGAGCTTGCGGGTCGAGCGCGGTGTCGGCCTCCGAACCCATGCGGATGGCGCGGCCCTGGAAGGCGCCCGGCTGCTCGTCATGGCCGGTGGCTAAAACGGCGAGATGGCCGACGACGCTGGTGCCGTTGGCCAAGGCCACCTCGACGCCCGACGGGGTCGGCGAGATCGACAGGCTCTCCTCGCGGATCAGCCGCAAGCGGCCGCTCTCGCGCTCGCGCTCCTCGAGATCGTCGAGCAGTTCCTTCAGATAGCGGGCATAAAGGCTGCGCGGCGCGTAGAACGGCCCCTGGCCCGGCTGAGCGAGGCCGCGCTCCAGCACCCAGCGCGCGAAGTTGTCCGGATCGTCGGCATAGGCGCTCATGCCGGAGGCTTTGACGTTCAGCACATGGGCGGAGAGCAGCGTCGAATAGGCCATGCCCTGGCCGAAATGCGGGCGCTTCTCGATCAGCGTGACGCGGAGGTCCGGATTGGACGATTTCAAGAGATGCGCGGCCAGCACGACGCCGCTGGCACCGCCGCCGACAATGATGATGGAGTTGCCGCGTCCAACCATGGCTGAAATTCAGGAGCTATCGAGGGGCCGCGTCGAGCCTAGGCGGCCAGCGCCGGCCGCCGTGAGGCAGCCGTCAGGCTGGTGTCGCGAACGACTGGCGGTATGCGGTTCAGGTGGTCGCGCATCGTTCTCTCTCCCTAATGTCGATAAGATTACTATACTAACCCGTTCGCACACGGAACCTCGTTTCAATTCCGCCGCTATCTGGGGTACGGATTTACCCGGGGAAGGTGACAGGAGGATTTTCGTTCGTTGGGTCCTTCAGACGCGGCGCCTGAGATTCGAGGCTGCAGTGCAGAAATCCAAAACCGCCGGCGGGACAGCACCCCCCTCTGGCCTGCCGGCCATCTCCCCCGCAAGGGGGGAGATCGGATGTCACCTTGGCTTTCGCCAATCGCCAACGCTGGAGGAAGTGCGCCGGCGACCGAGCTGCCAATCTCCCCCCTTGCGGGGGAGATGTCCGGCAGGACAGAGGGGGGTGGGAAGAAACGCGGCGCTTCAGAATCGTTCTGAACGGGCTTGGCCACCCATCATGGCGCCTGGCGAACCCATCCGCGACCGTCCTTTTGCGCCCTCGCAACCAATATCCGGCGACTTTTTTCCACCAAGCCGGGCGCAGATGGAAGGATTTAACTCTACAAACCCGATAGAATTAACCGACGATAGAAAGGCAATCCAGTTTTGTCAGGGTTAGGGAGCCTTTCATGTCAACCATTTCACGACGCATTCTGCTTCTGTCGTCCGCCGCGCTCGCGGGCGCCGCCTATCTCGGCCCGGCCGCGGCGGAGGATCTCAAGATCACCATCGGCTACCAGACGGTGGTCGAGCCTTCGAAAGTGCCGCAGGCCGACGGCGTCTACGAGAAAGCGACCAAGGCGGCGATCGACTGGCGCAAATTCGATTCCGGCGCCGACGTCATCGCGGCGATCGCTTCCGGCTCGGTCGATATCGGCTATGTCGGCTCGAGCCCGCTGGCCGCCGCCGCAAGCCGCGAGCTGCCGATCCAGACCATCTTCGTCGTCGGGCTGATCGGCCCGTCGGAGGCGCTGGTCGCCCGCAACGGCGCCGGCATCGAGAAGGTCGCCGACCTTGCCGGCAAGAAGGTGGCCGTGCCTTTCGTGTCGACCACGCATTACAGCCTGCTCGCGGCGCTGAAGCATGAAGGCGTCGATCCGAAGTCGGTCCAGATCCTCAACCTCAGGCCGCCGGAAATCGCCGCCGCCTTCGCGCGCGGCGACATCGACGCGGCCTATGTCTGGGATCCGGCGCTCGGCCAGATCAAGACATCCGGCAAGGTGGTGCTCGATTCCGCACAAGTGGCGGCCTGGGGCGCGCCGACCTTCGACGCCTGGATCGTGCGCACCGACTTCGCCGACAAGCACCCGGAGGCGGTGCGCGACTTCGTCAAGGTGACCGGCAAGGCCTATGCCCAATACCTGGCCAAGCCCAAGGCCTGGTCGGTGTCCTCGCCGGAAGCCGGCAAGATCGCCAAGCTGACCGGCGCCAAGCTGGAAGAGGTGCCGGAACTGCTCAAGGGCTATGTCTTCCCGACGCTCGACGAGCAGGCCTCGGACAAGTTCCTCGGCGGCGCCACGGTCAAGGCGATCGCGGCGACGTCCGCCTTCCTCAAGGAGCAGGGCAAGATCGACGCCGTGCTGCCCGACTACTCGAAATACGTGACGACCAGATATGCCAGCGAGGCGCTCGCCTCGAACTGAGCTTTTCTCCATGCAATTCCGGAAGGAAGACCGCCTTTCCCGGAATTGCTCAACAAGCGCGGCCCCTCTTCCCTGGCCTTGCGCTTGCCTGTCCCGGGACCGCTTACGAGGAGCGGACTCGGGGCAGGCCCCTGGTTTGACGGAGGCCTGGATCCCGATGATGCATCTCGCCCTCGACAAGGTCAGCGTCCACTATGACGGCCAGCCGGAACCGGCGGTCGAATGCGTGTCGATCGATATCGGCAAGGGCGACTTCGTCGTGCTGGTCGGCCGCTCGGGCTGCGGCAAGACCTCGCTGCTCAACGTTGCCGCCGGGCTGGTGAAGCCAGCGCGCGGCCGGGCCACGATCGGCGGCCGGCCGATCACCGCGCCCGGACCGGACCGCGCCGTGGTCTTCCAGAACGATGCGCTCTTTCCCTGGCTGACCGCGCGTGAGAACGTCGCCTTCGCGCTCCGGCTGCGCGGCGTGCCTGCGGACAAACGGGCGCGGCGCGCCGACGAATTGCTGTCGCTGGTCAAGCTCAACGGTGCCGGCGACAAGCACATCTGGGAGCTTTCCGGCGGCATGCGGCAACGCGTCGGCCTGGCGCGCGCATTGGCCGCTGAACCCGAATTCCTGCTCCTCGACGAGCCGCTCGGCGCCCTCGACGCACTGACGCGCGAACGCATGCAGACGACGCTGCTCGATCTGTGGTCGGCGGCACAAGTCGGCGTGCTGATGGTGACGCACGGCATCGAGGAAGCGCTGGTGCTCGCCACCAGGATCGTGGTGCTGGCGCCGGGACCCGGCCATGTGGTGCGCAGTTTCGACACCCATTTCGGCCGACGCTATGCCGCGGGCGAACCGATCCGCGCGATCAAGGCCGATCCGGCCTTTGCCGCCGCCCGCGCGGAGCTGACGGATGCGATCTTCGAGGGAGAAGCTGCATGAGCATCGGCAGCTACACGGAGCGGCCTGGTGCAAAGGTCGGTGAGACGTCGGTGCCGTGGTCGCGGCCGTGTCGCAAGCAGACGGGCGTTTCGGCCCGCCTGATCAGCGCCCTCACCATTCTCGCCCTGTTGGCGGCATGGACGGTGTCGGCCGAACTGCAGCTGGTGTCACCGGTCTTCCTGCCCTCGCCCGCCGCCGTCTGGGCGAAGTTCGTCGTGGTCGCCCGCGACGGGTTCGTCGATGCGACGCTGCTTCAGCACGTCACCGCCAGTCTAGGCCGTGTGTTCGCGGCCCTTGTCGTGGCGATCGTCGTCGGCGTTCCGGTCGGGCTCGCCATCGGCATCAGCCGGATCGGGCGCGGCGTCTTCGATCCGCTGCTCGAATTCCTGCGGCCGATCCCGCCGCTCGCCTATTTGCCGCTGATCGTCATCTGGTTCGGCATCGGCGAGCCGTCGAAGGTCCTGGTGATTGCCATTGCCATGCTGGCGCCGGTGGCGCTGTCGACAGCCGCCGGCGTGCGCGGCGTCTCGCACGAACGCATCGACGCGGCGCGTTCGCTGGGTGCGACGCGCAGGCAGGTCGTGCGCCACGTCGTGCTGCCCAGCGCCTTGCCCTCGATCCTGACCGGCCTGCGCATCGGGCTCGGCGCCGGCTGGTCGACGCTGGTGGCGGCCGAACTGGTGGCGGCGACGCGCGGGCTCGGCTTCATGATCCAGTCGGCGGCGCAGTTCCTGGTCACCGACGTGGTGGTGATGGGCATCCTGGTGATCGCGACCATCGCCTTCGCGCTGGAGTTCGTCATCCGCAGGGTCGAGCGGGCGCTGGTTCCCTGGGCGGGCAAGGATTGAGCGAAACAAGGAGAATGACGATGACGCATTCCACCGCGGTGCTTTTCGCCCAGGTCGGCAACTGGCTGCTTGTGAGACCAAAAGAAACAGAAACACCGGAGCAGTCGCAAGGCGAACCAAGATCGCCGGCGCCGGTGCGGCTGGACGCCGAGCGCGACCGCCTGCCGCCGCGCGACGAGAGTTTCTACTGGGCCTGGCAGTACTGGTCGCAGTGATCAGCCCCCATAGACCTGTCCTTCCCCAACGAGCAACGAGGAGATGCCCATGAGCAACCTAGCCGCCGTCGACCAGATCATTCCGCCAACCGATGTCATTCCGCTGACCGCCCGTGTGGGAGCGGAAATCAGGGGCATCCGCCTCGGCGGAAGCCTGCCTGACGCCACCATCGCGGCGGTCAATCAGCTGCTTCTGAAGCACAAGGTCGTCTTCTTCCGCGGTCAGGACCATCTCGACGATTCCGAGCATGAACTGTTCGCGCGGCGCCTGGGCGATCTCGTGCCGCATCCCACGCAGGGTCCGGTGGCGGGCACGGCCTCGATCCTCAATCTGGATTCCAGCCGCGGCGGAGGCCGCGCCGACCAATGGCACACGGACGTGACCTTCGTGGATGCCTATCCGAAATTCTCCGTCCTTCGCGGCGTCGTCATCCCCGCGGCCGGCGGCGATACGATCTGGTCCAACACGCATGCCGCCTATGAAAGCCTGCCGGCGCCGTTGAAACTGCTGGCGGACAATCTCTGGGCCATTCACAGCAATGCCTATGACTACGCCGCGGTGCGGCCTCGCGCCAGCGCCGAGGAAAGGAAGCATTTCGAGGAGGTCTTCACCTCGACCGTCTACGAAACCGAGCACCCCGTGGTGCGCGTGCATCCCGAAACCGGGGAGCGGTCGCTGCTTTTGGGCAACTTCGTGCAGCGCTTCGTCGGCCTGTCGAAGAGCGACTCGGCAAAGCTCTATGAGCTGTTCCAGAGTTACGTGACCACGCCCGAGAACACCGTGCGGTGGCGCTGGCAGGCCGGCGACGTCGCGATCTGGGACAATCGGGCCACCCAGCACTATGCGGTGAACGACTATGGCGACCAGCAGCGGATCGTGCGCCGCGCCACCGTCGACGGCGACGTGCCGGTGAGCGTCGACGGACGCCGCAGCGTGACCCACGTCAAGACGGCCAAGCCGGCGGCGAAGGCTGCGTGAAGGAAGGCGGCGCGCCGTTCGTCCTTTGACACGCCGGCGGGACAGCACCCCCCTCTGCCCTGCCGGGCATCTCCGCCGCAAGGGGGAGATTGGCGGTTTCCGCGCCCCGCTCATTCTGCAACGTTGGAGATTGGCGAAACCCGACGTGACGGCTGATCTCCCCCCTTGCGGGGGAGATGGCCGGCAGGCCAGAGGGGGGTGCGAAGGAACACTACAGATCTCACCTTTGTACCGCGCATTCCTCGATCAGGTCAGGGCGGCGCGTCGTCTCGCGATGCTGCCCCTCAGATGCGCGAGCGGTTCGCCCAGCGGAGGCCGAGCAGGCCGACCAGCACGGTGACGAGCCCGATGTAGAGCCATTGCCTCTGGCCGGTCATGAAGCTGCCCGGGACCAGCCCGAGACCCTGCAGCGACCACAGCACGCCGATCGCCAGCACGAGCAGCGCCAGCAAATTCCTGATCAGTCGCATCAGCGAGATCCCCCCGGATAGTCGATCCTCAACTTGAATGCATGCGCAATAAAAGAGTGGAAGGAAGCGAAGCAATCGCTCCCTCTTCTACTTGCGGGCTGACCGCCGCTCCTACTCAGGACTTCCTGCAAATCAGCGCGGTCTTCACAAAGAATACGCCCACGCATGCCGGAAATGTCATGACAAACTGTTTCGCGGCGACTCCAAACGTGTGCATTTGCCATGGAACCGCCAGATGGTTGCCGCATTTCCCGCCTCATTCGGCACATACGGCGGGTTGTCTATAAACGGAGCCCACCCCTAAAAGATGAAGAAAACCAACCGCACCGCGCTTGTCGCGGTAACGGTCGCGGCTGGCCTGATGGCTGGCGCCTCGACCGCCTCCTCGGCCGCCGCGCAATGCGGACGAGCCTCCTGGTATGCGCTGCATTCGAGAACCGCGTCCGGCGAGCGCATGAACCCCGCCGCGCTGACCGCAGCCCACCGCAGCTTGCCGTTCGGCACCAAGCTCAAGGTCACCAACAAGAACAACGGCCGCAGCGTCGTCGTGCGCATCAACGATCGCGGACCTTTCGTCAGAGGCCGCGTGCTCGACCTCTCCCGCGGCGCCGCCAACCAGCTCGGCTTCATCGGCTCGGGCCATACCGCTGTCTGCATGGCGCGCGTCTGAGGTATTTTCTCGGACCATGACCTTTTCCGAACCGCTGGTTCGGGATCATGGTCTGAGTGTCCGGCGAGAGGGCCGGACACATTTCCTACACATTGCGGCACCGCACATTGAGCCGGCTCTACCGCCAGAGGCGAATTATCAACAGTTTGGACCAAAGACGCATTCGTCAGACAAAATGACGTATTGCATCGCAACAATATCTTGTTAACCTCCCTGCGAGACATTCAAGGCTCGGCGCTGCTCGTCGGCCCTTTGGTCGTCAGGCAGCAGCGGGGTTCCCGATGTTCTACCAGCTCTACGAATTCAACCATGCGGCGCTGCAGCCGGCCCGCCTCTATGCCGACGCGGTGCGGCTCTTCTACTCGAACCCGCTCAATCCGATCTCGCATACGCCGCTCGGCCGCTCGGTCGCGGCGACCGCAGAACTCTTCGAGCGCACGACGCGCCGCTACGGCAAGCCGCAATTCGGCCTGACCAAGACCGTGGTCGACTGGAAGAGCGTCGATGTGACGGAAAAAACCGTCTGGGCGAGGCCGTTCTGCAATCTCGTCCGCTTCGAGCGCTCGCTGCCGGCGGGCCGCAAACCGGACCCGAAGCTTCTAATCGTGGCGCCGATGTCCGGCCACTACGCGACGCTGCTGCGGGGCACGGTCGAGGCGATGCTTCCCCACGCCGACGTGCACATCACCGACTGGGTCGACGCCCGCATGGTGCCGCTGTCGCAGGGCAGCTTCGATCTCGACGACTATATCGACTACATCATCGAGATGTTCCATGCGCTGGGCCCCGACACGCATGTCATGGGAGTCTGCCAGCCCTCGGTGCCGGTGCTGGCGGCGGTGGCGCTGATGGAAGAGCGCGGCGATCCCTTCGTGCCGTCGACCATGACGCTGATGGGCGGCCCGATCGACACCCGCCGCAACCCGACCGCGGTCAATCTGCTCGCCGAGGAAAAGGGCATCGACTGGTTCCGCGACAATGTCATCATGAACGCCCCCTGGCCGGTGCCGGGCTTCGGCCGCGAGGTCTATCCCGGCTTCCTGCAGCTTTCGGGCTTCATGAGCATGAACCTCGACCGTCACATCATCGCCCACAAGGACTTCTTCATGCACCTTGTGAAAAACGACGGCGACAGCGCCGAGAAGCACCGCGACTTCTACGATGAATATCTCGCCGTGATGGACCTGACGGCGGAGTTCTACCTGCAGACCGTCGACACGGTGTTCGTGCGCCACGCTTTGCCGAAGGGCGAGATGACGCATCGCGGCGAGGCCGTCGATCCCAAGGAAATCCGCAACGTCGCCCTGTTCACCGTCGAGGGCGAGAACGACGACATTTCCGGCCTCGGCCAGACCCAGGCCGCGCATGACCTTTGCGTCAACATCCCGTCCGACCGGCAGGCACACTACATGCAACCGGCCGTCGGCCATTACGGCGTCTTCAACGGCTCGCGGTTCCGCTCGGAGATCGTGCCGCGCATCGTCGACTTCATCACCAGCTATGGCCGCCAGACCCGGGTGGCCGCGAAGCCGAAGCTGGTCCGTTCCGCCAAGGGCTGAGCAAAGGCGAGCCTGCCCCTGCCTGCCGGAAGCGCTTGGCGCTTTCGTTTGGAAGTTGCGTAAAAACAACTAGTTAGCACGGGGCAGCGGCGGGCGGCCTCCGGCATTCGCCGACGCCGCTGTTGCGAAAGTGCCGCTGTCGGGATCGCGCGGGTAACCATGCCTTCAAACTAGCCGTTGTCTCTAATTGACACGGACTGTAAATCGCCTTTAACGTTTCGTTAATAAAAGAACAGGGCGGACCGGGGGACAATGACTTCCTCACCGATGGCGCGGATGCTGCGTTTGTGTGCAGTCGCAGGGCTGGCGATCTCGGCCCATTGGGCGGTGCCGGCATGGGCGGCGGGCGCCATGACCACCGGCGGCCTGACCTCGCAGCCGATCGGACACTATGATTTCTGCAAGACGCATCCGAGCGAATGCAACATTCGCCCGGCCAATCTCGCGCCGGCCAAGTTGACCGATGGGCTGTGGCGCCGGCTGAGCAGCATCACCGCCAGGGTCAACGCCGCCGTCAAGCCGATGAGCGATCTCGACAATTACGGCAAGGACGAGGTCTGGACCTATCCGGACAACGGCTTTGGCGATTGCGAGGACTATGTGCTGGAGAAGCGGCGCCAGCTCTACCGCATGGGCATGTCGCTCGCCGATCTCCTGATCACCGTCGTGCGCAAGCCGGACGGCGAAGGCCATTCCGTGCTGACGGTGCGCACCGACAAGGGCGACTACATCCTCGACAATTTGACCGACAAGGTCAAAGCCTGGGATGAGACCGGCTACCGCTATCTCAAGCGCCAGGCGATCGACAACACCGGCCGCTGGGTCTCGATCCGCGATGGCCAGCCGGTGCTGGTCGGCTCGGTGCAGTAGGCAGAGGCAGCGCAGCCGCGCAAAGCGGCTTCATCCTACGTCTCCAGATATCGCAGGTCGGCGCTGCCCCTCATTGCCCTGCCGGGCATTTCTCCCCGTAAACGGGGAGAAAGAGGCTGGCCGCTATGCCGGTGCCCTTCCTACAACGTTGGCAATTGGCGAAATCTTCGGCGCGAGCGTCCTTCTCCCCGTTCTACGGGGAGAAGATGGCGGCAGTCAGATGAGGGGCAGCGCCGGCGTTGCCAATTACCGCTTACCGCCCGCGCCGCCGAGGGCCGAACGGACCGATGCGGTGATCTTCCGCAATTCCGCCTCGTCCAGCTTCTCGATGCTCTCGGCCAGAAGATTGGCGAGCTCTGTCGCGGCCGGCGACAGGCCGGAGGTGTCGATCCTGACCCTCGGATGCGAGGTTTCGGCGAGGCGGGCGAGGTCCTCGGCGTCGTCCCAGATGATGTTGAAATAGCCGATGATCTTCTGGATCAGCGTCCAGGTCGGGGCGCCGCGCCGGCCATGCTCGAGCGCCGACAGATAGGCGGCGCTGACGCCGATGGCTTGAGCCATCGCCTTCTGGCTGACGCCGCGCTCGGCGCGCAGCGCGCGCAGCCTTTCACCGAAAGGGGTCATGACCGCATCCTCATGACCGCGTTCGCCTCAGCCGCACGTAGAGCGCGCCCGAGCCGCCATGGTTGCGGGCGGCGTGGTCGTGGCTGGAGACCAGGTGCCGGAAAGCCGGGGTCGACAGCCAGTGCGGCACCGAGCGCCGCAGGATGCCGTCGCCGCCGGAGGACGAGCCTTTGCCGGTGATGACCAGCACATAGCGGACGCCGCCGACATGGGCGCGGTGCAGGAAGGTGAGCAGCAGCGAATAGGCCTCGTCCTGCGTCATGCCGTGCAGGTCGACGCGGCCCTCGATCGGCAGCCTGCCTTTTTTCAGCTTGTCGAGCGTCTGGTCGTCCAGCGCATGCGAGACGTGCTGCGGCTTCGGCTTCGCGGCTGTGGCCGCAACGCCGTTGGCCGGCGCGGGCGCCGGCGCCGGCTTCGGCTCGACGATGTCGGGAATCTCGACCGCGGCCTTGCCTTTCAACGGCCGCGTCGTCTTCGCCACCAGGTTCCAGAGGATGCGGTCGTCCTCGCTGAGCGTGTCGTCGCGGCGGGTCACGCGCCCCTCCTCTCGACCAGCCCGCGCGGGACCAGCGCGTAGAAATCGGCGGCGTTGCGCACGACGCCGGCAATCTCACCGGCGGCGTCGCCGGATCCCGCGAAGAGATCGCCGCGCGCCGGACCGGTGATGGCCGAGCCGGTGTCCTGCGCGATCATCAGCCGCCGGAACGGTTTTTGGTCGAAGGCCGTAAGCGTCGGCGCGTCGATGTAGAAAGGCGTGCCGAATGTGTGCAGCAGCCGGTCAACGGCGACGGAGCGGCCTGGCGTCAGCGGCACCTTGGCTGCGGCGATGGGGCCGAGCGCCGGATCGTCGACCGGCGCCTCGCGGAAGAAAATGTAGGAGCGGTTCTGCCAGAGGATCTCGTCGTCCCGATCGGGATGCGCCTTGAACCAGGCGCGGATCGACTGCATCGTCACTTTTTCCAGCGGGATCTCGCCGAGCTCGCTCAGGATCCTGCCCGGACCGGTGAAGCGCTGGCCGGATTTGGCGGCATAGGTGACGCGGCAGAGCCTGCCGTCGGTCATCTTCAGCCTGGCCGCCCCCTGCACATGGATGAAGAAGGCGTCGACCTTGTCGGCGAGCCAGGCAATCTCGAGGTTCCGCGCGGCGAGGGCGCCGCGCTCGATTGCGCCGCGGTCGAAATATTCGGCCGGGCCTGCCGGCATATCGCGCGCGAAGGCAAGATAGGGATCCATGCCGGCAGGGCGGTTTTTATCGTCGATGTCGATCAGGTCGGCCGGGCGGGAAAGCAGCGGCACCGTGAACCGCTCAGACCTGACCGGCGAAGCCTCGACCTCCGGCTCGTAGAAGCCGGTGACGAGGCCGGCGCCGTTGTTTTCGGGCGTCACCAGCGCCGGTACGAAATGGCGCTCGAAGAACGACCGCGCCTCGGACAGATTCGCCGGCGAAACGGAGCGCGCCTCGGCATAGGCCCCGGCAAAGGCGTCGAAATCAACGCCGAGCGAACCAGTGCGATAAGGCTTGGTCGGTACGTAGAGAGCGGAACGTTTGAACGCCGTGAAGGCGTCGAGGTGATCGTCCTCGCCCCAACCCGGCAGGTCGCCGAAGGATTTTTCACTGAATGGAGGAGAGAGCGGCACGACTGGCCCCGCCGCTTTATCTCAGTCTTCTTCTTCCGTGGCGACCAGCTTCCAGTTCGGATCCCGCGACCGGGTATCGCGGAAGAAGGTCCAGACGTCCTTGACCTCGGCGACTTTCTCGGGATCGCCGTCGATGACGGCGCCGACCTTGTCGCGGGTCGCCGAAATCAGCTCGCTGACGATGCGCAGCGTGATATGCGCCTCGGTGCCCTTCATCTCGGCGGCGACGACATCGACCTTGTCGATGCCGACGAAGGAAGACTGGATCTTTTCCGATTTCGCCTCGCGCTCGCCGATCGCAGCGACGAAGCTGTCATAGACCTCGCGCGACAACAGGTTCTTCAGCGTCTTGCGGTCGCCGTCGGCAAAGGCCATGACGATCATCTCGTAGGCCATCTTGGCGCCGTCGACGAAGGTCTTGGGGTCGAAGGACGGGTCGTTGTCCTTGATCGTGCGCAGGCCCTTGTTGAGATCGCTGTCCGGCTTGGCGAAGGCGTCAATCGCGGCATAGGTCTCGGCCGCCGTTTCACCCGGCATGCGCTTGCGCGGCAGCGACACCACATTCTCGGATTTCTGCGCTGCGTCCTGCTCGCGCGTGCGGCTTGCCGAATAGGGATCGAAGGGCGGGCGTTCGTTTCCGGTACGACGTCCAAGCACGTTGCGCAGCTGGAAGAAGATCACAACCGCCGCAATCAAGAAGAAAATCGTGCCAAAGTCGAAGAAACCCATATCTTCCGCCAATTCGATCCCTGTCCTGGCCGGACCACCAGACCCCCTAGGATGGCGGCGGTCGCATAGCGTTCACTACCCAAAGCATATAGAACGGCGGGCGCAATCATTCAAATCAAAGCCAGCCATACCTATCTAAAGGCCCCAGTGCCAGCGGCGATTGTCGCCGAGGCCTGCAAAAGAAGAAAGCGATCGGTCAAGACTTGCGACTTTCACTCTTCCCGCTGTTCCTGCTCCTGCTGCCGCTTCTGGAGATCGCGGGCTTCGTCATCGTCGGCCGCGAAGTGGGCGCTTTGGCGACGGTCGGGCTCGTCATCCTCTCCACCATTGCCGGCAGCCTGCTGCTCAGACATCAGGGTTTTGGCGTCATGGCGCGGGTGCGGGCGGAAATGGATGCCGGGCGCGACCCAAGCCGCCAGCTTGCGCATGGCGCGATGATCGTGCTGGCGGCGATCCTGCTCATCATTCCAGGCTTCATCACTGACATTGTCGCCATCCTGCTCCTCCTGCCGCCGGTGCGCGATCTCGCCTGGCGGCTGCTCAAGAACCGCATCGTGATGGCGACGAGCTTCAGCAGCGGCTTTTCGGCCCGCCGGCGCGACAAGGTCATCGATCTCGACGACAGCGACTATTCGCGTGAGGACGACTTCAAGCGCGGGCCGGATCACAACTCCCCCTGGCGGCGACTGAAAGACGACTAGTTCTTTTCAAGATTCGCTCGAATTCGCGTCTGATGCGCGTCGTTGCGCCGGAACCCGCCGCGCAATTTGGAGCGGCGTGCAAAACTTGTCATGTCCTGCCGAGCATGGTAGCGAACCCCCGATTTCAATCCGGTCAGCAATGCTGCCCAGGCAAAAGGACTAAGGCTCATGGCCAGCAATGATGATGCCGCGGCAGGCGCCGCCAACGGCAACGGCAACCAGGCACAGCCCTCGCTCAACGTGCTCGCCCAGTATGTGAAGGACCTGTCCTTCGAAAGCCCCGGCGCGCCGAACTCGCTGCGCGGCCGCGACAAGGCCCCGGGCATCGCCATCAATGTCAACGTCAACGCCAACCCGCTCTCGGACAAGCAGTTCGACGTCAACCTGACCTTGAATGCCAAGGCTTCCTTCGACCAGGAAGTGCTGTTCAACGTCGAACTGGTCTATGGCGGCGTCTTCGCCATCAGCGGCTTCCCGCAGGAGCACATGCTGCCGATCCTGTTCATCGAATGCCCGCGGCTGCTTTTCCCCTTCGCCCGCCAGATCATCGCCGACGCCACCCGCAACGGCGGCTTCCCGCCGCTGATGCTCGACCCGATCGATTTCGCGCAGATGTTCCAGCAGCGCATCGCTGAGGACCAGGCCGCGAGCAAGGTCCAGGTGAGCTGAGAAGGCTCTGCCGCATCCCTATCAGAAGCCCGGCCTCGCGCCGGGCTTTTTTGTTGGCGACGCTGGCGGGACAGCGCCCCCCTCTGGCCTGCCGGCCATCTCCCCCACAAGGGGGGAGATCAGATGTCGCCTCAGCTTTCGCCAATTTACAACGTTGAGGGGCGGGCGAGGCGCCGAAACTGCCAATCTCCCCCCTTGGGGGCCCTTGGGGGGAGATGCCCGGCAGGGCAGAGGGGGGGCGCGAAGGATCGCTGCCTGTCCGGTTATCCGTTAACCCGCGGCCGTCACCTTCAGCCACAGCGCCTTTTCACCCAGCGTCGCGACCAGCCCGGCATGCGCCGAGCGATCCGCTTCGGTCAGGCGCGGCGGCAGGGCGATCGGCCTTGCGCCGATACTGATGTCGATGTCGGCCACCTCGCCGTTGCCGTTCATCTGCACGGCCACGGTCTCGAGGACCAGCGCCGCCTGCTTGCCGCCGATGAGCTCGATATAGACCTCGGCCAGCAATTCGGAGTCGAGAAGCGCGCCGTGCTTGGTGCGGCGGGTGTTGTCGATCCCGTAGCGGCGGCAGAGCGCGTCCAGCGAATTCGGGCCCATCGGATGCTTGCGGCGCGCCAGCGCCAGCGTGTCGACGATGCGGCCGGGATCGATGGCCGGATGGTCTAGCCGGCTGAATTCGAGGTTGAGGAAGCCGATATCGAAAGTGGCGTTGTGGGCGATCAGCTTGGCGCCGTCGGTGAAGGCCAGCCACTCCTCGACGACTTCGGCAAAGGTCGGCTTGCCCACCAGGTCGGTGGCGCTGATGCCGTGCACGGCCTGCGCCTCGGCGTGGATCGCCCGCCCCTGCGGATTGATGAATTTATGGAAGGTGCGTCCGGTCGGGAAGCGGTTGACCAACTCGACGCCGCCGAGCTCGATGATGCGGTCGTCGCGCAAATCGAGGCCGGTGGTTTCCGTATCGAAGATGATCTCACGCATTCGAATCAGTCCGCTGCAAAGAGCAGAATCACAAACCGGAACAAAATGGCAATATGGACTGCTGACAGGTGGCGTCAGGAAGCGTCCTTGCCGGACTTATCCCCCGTCAATTCTTGGCTGTCGTCAATTCGCTGACGATGGCTGCGACCGCCGCACGCGCGGCATCGAAACCCTGGCCGGTGTCGACGATGAAATCCGCCTGACGGCGCTTCTCGGCGTCCGGCACCTGCTTGGCGAGGATCGAGGCGAATTTTTCTTCGCTCATGCCTGGCCGCTCCAGCACACGGGCGCGCTGGATCTCCGCCGGCGCGGTGACGACCACGACCTTGTCGACGCGGTTGCGGCCGCCGGTCTCGAACAGCAGCGGGATGTCGAGCACGGCAAGCGGCGCGCCGGCGGCACGATGCCTGGCAAGAAATGCATCGGCGTCCGCGCGCACCAGCGGATGAATGATCGCCTCCAGCCTCTTCAGCGCGGCAGCATCGCCCAGCACTTTCCCGGCCAGCCTGGCGCGATCGACCACGCCCGCTTTCGTCGTGCCGGGAAAGGCCGCTTCGACCAGAGGCGCTGCCTTGCCGGAATAGAGGCGATGCACGGTTTCGTCCGAATCATGCACCGGCACGCCGGCCTCGGCGAACATCTTTGCCGTGGTCGACTTGCCCATGCCGATCGATCCGGTGAGGCCGAGCACGATCATGTCGCCGCCCGCCATCTCAATGGGCTTCGATATCGGCGACGATCATGCGCCGCAATTCCGGCGTCACTTCCGGCCGCTTGCCGAACCAGCGCTCGAAACCGGGCACCGCCTGGTGCAGCAGCATGCCCAGCCCATCGACCGTCTTCAGGCCACGCGCCCTGGCGGCCGCGAGCAGCGGTGTTTCCAGCGGCACATAGACGATGTCGGTGACGATGGCATGGCCGGGCAGACCCGCCGGATCAGCGGCGAGCGCCTCGTTGCCATGCATGCCGAGCGCGGTGGTGTTGATGAGCAAGCCGGCATCGGCGAGCAGCTCGGCGACCGCGCCGACGCCATACGCGGAAACCCCGGCGCCGAACCGGTCGGCAAGTTCCTGCGCCCTCGCCAGCGTGCGGTTGACGATGCGGATATCTTTCACGCCGCGCTGCTTCAGCGCGTGGATGACCGCGCGGGACGCGCCGCCTGCGCCCAACACCACAGCCGGGCCGTTCGCCGCCCAGCCAGGGGCGTGTTCGTCGAGATTGCCGGCAAAGCCGAGACCGTCCGTGTTGCCGCCCCACAGCACACCCTCTTCCAGCCAGAGCGTGTTGACCGCGCCAATCGCATCCGCCGCCTCGTCGCGGCGCTCGACCAAAGCGAAGGCCGCTTCCTTGTGCGGGGTCGTGACGTTGCCGCCGCGATAACCGTTCTCGCCCAGCGATTTCAGGAACACCGGGAAATCCTCCGGCCGAACGTCGATCGCCTCATAGCTGCCGTCGATGCCGTATTTCGCCAGCCAGTGGCCGTGGATCTTCGGCGAGCGCGAATGCGCGATCGGATGGCCGGTGACGAAGGCTTTCTTCTCAGCCATCGATAGCTCCCAGCGCGCGCAGTTCCTCGAGCAGCGGCAACAGCGGCAGGCCGACGATCGTGAAATAATCGCCCTCGATCTTTTCGAAGAGCTGGATGCCTTCGCCCTCGATCTGATAGGCGCCGACGCTTGCCAGAGCCTTGGCGCCGACCCGCGCCAGGTGCCGGCCGATGAAGGCCGGGTCGAGCTTGCGCATGGTCAGGCCGGCGATGCCGACATAGCGCCACAGCACCTCGCCGTCGCGGCAGAGCACGGCGGCGCTGTTCAGCTGATGGGTCTTGCCCGACAAAGCCAGGAGATGCCTTCGCGCGCCTTCCATGTCGGCCGGCTTGTGGAAGATTTCATCGCCCAGCGACAGCGTCTGGTCGCAGCCAAGCACCAGCGCGCCCGGCCTGCGCTCGCTGACCTCGGTCGCCTTGGCTTCGGCCAGGATCGAGGCGACATCCTCGGGAGACACACCGCTATCCTGCAAGGGCGCCTCGAGCGCGCGCTCGTCGACGTCTGCCGGAACAGCCTCGATGTCGAGCCCGGCATCGACGAGCATCGCCTTGCGGAACGGGCTGCCCGAAGCGAGGATGATTTTCTCGGCCATGATCTGTCGCGCTCTCGCGTCCCGGTTTATCGACGCAACGCGTTATCTCGTCTTTCCCCGCAGGGCAACGATGGCGGCCGCCGTTTCCTCGATCGAACGCCGGCTGACGTCGATCATCGGCCAGCCATGCCTGGTGCAGAGCTGGCGCGCATAGGCGAGCTCCTCGTTGATCGCGGCGCGGTCGATATAGTCGGTCGGCACATAGGCGCTGGTGTTGCCGAGGATGCGGTTTTGCCTGACATGCGATATGCGCTCGGCCGTGGCGACGAGGCCGACGATCAGCGGTGTCTTCGCGGCGATCAGGCTTTCCGGCAGCGGCACGCCGAGCACGATCGGAATGTTGGCGGTCTTGATGCCGCGGTTGGCGAGATAGATGCTGGTCGGTGTCTTCGAGGTGCGCGAAATGCCGATCAACACGATGTCGGCATCCTCCATATTGGCCGGCAGCTGGCCGTCGTCATGCTCCATGGTGAAATTCAGCGCATCGATGCGGCGGAAATATTCGGCGTCGAGCACATGCTGGGCGCCGACGCGGCGGCCGGCGGGCGTGCCGAGATAGGACTGGAAGACGGCAAGCACCGGCTCCAGCACCGAAACGCAAGGCAGGCCCATGGCGGCGCAGCGCTCGTCGATGCTGCGCGCCAGTTTCTGGTCGACGACCGTATAGAGGATGATGCCCGGCTCCTCCTCGATATCCTCGAAGACCTTGGCGACCTGCTTTTCCGTGCGGATCAGCGGATAGATATGCTCGATGGCTCGCGCGTCCTTGTATTGGGCCGACGCCGCACGGCCGGCCGCCAGCAGCGTCTCGCCGGTGGCGTCGGAAATCAGATGCAAATGGAAGAAGCTCTGGGGTTTGTTCACAAGGGTTGGTTCCAGGCTGTGGGCTATTGTGGACAAGGTCGGACAAAAACATCGCGCCGGCGGGAGCGACTGTATCAGATGGCACCTTGTCCACAATTCGCCCCGCTGTAGGCTTTGTCGCGGCGCTGGGGACAAAACCGGGGATCAACTTTTCTTGGGCCGCGTCGTCCACAGTACGGAATTCGAAACAGAGATGCCAAGCCGCTGACTCTAAAGCTTGAATCAGGTTCTTCCCCAGATCCCTCCAATTTGCGAATGAGGCCGCGCGACAATATGCTGACTGGCCTTTTCGAGCGGCAGACGGGACAGGTCGCAACCACCACAACCAACAGACTCTTAGAATCAGAAGACTCCTTTAAAATAGATATTTGATTTAATGGCACCCTGGAGAGGCAAGCGCTGGATGGCTGGGAAACGGATCATGCTGGACGTCCTCAAGGGCGAGACGGTTTCACCGCCGCCGCTCTGGATGATGCGCCAGGCCGGCCGCTATCTGCCGGAATATCGCGAGACCCGGAAGCGGGCCGGTTCCTTTCTCGACCTCTGCTACGATCCTGATCTTGCCGTTGAAGTGACGCTGCAGCCGATCGAGCGCTTCGGCTTCGACGCCTCGATCTTGTTCTCCGACATTCTCGTTGTGCCCAATGCGCTGGGCCGGGAAGTCCGCTTCGAAGAGGGGCAAGGGCCGATCCTGAAGCCGATTGCGGCGGCCGAGATCCCGGCGCTCAACGGCGAAACGTTTCACGTGAATCTCGAACCGGTCTACGAGACGGTCCGCCGGCTGCGCGCGAAGCTGCCGGATCAAACGACATTGATCGGCTTCTGCGGCGCGCCTTGGACGGTCGCGACCTATATGATTGCCGGCCACGGCACGCCGGACCAGGGACCGGCGCGGCTTTTCGCCTATCGCGAGCCGGAGGCCTTCGCCCGGCTCCTGAAGATACTGGCCGACCACTCGGCCGCCTATCTCATCCGCCAGATCGAGGCCGGCGCCGATGTGGTGCAGATTTTCGATTCCTGGTCGGGCGTGCTCGACGAGCCTTCCTTCGAGGCGTTCTGCGTCGAGCCCGTTGCCGAGATCGTCAGCCAGGTGAAGGCGGCGCACCCGGATATCCCGGTGATCGGGTTTCCGAAGGGCGCCGGCGAGCGCTATCGCGATTACAGGAAGAAGACGGGCATTACCGGGCTCGGGCTCGACTGGACCGTGCCGCTGTCGATGGCGAAGGAATTGCAGGGCGAAGGCGCGGTGCAGGGCAATCTCGATCCGGTTCGCCTGGTCGCCGGCGGCAAGGCATTGGCCGACGGTGTCGATGCCATCCTTCGCACGCTGGGCGACGGGCCGCTGATCTTCAACCTCGGCCATGGCATTACGCCGGAAACGCCGGTGGCGCATGTCGAGGCCATGGTGAAAATGGTGAGGGGCCACCGATGACCGACGACCGCAACAAGAATAGTGCGGGCAACGAGAACAGTACCGGCCAGGCGATGAAGCGCATGGTGATCGGCATTGCCGTTCTCGTCGTGCTGACGGCGCTACTCTATTTCGTAGCGCCGGACAGTTTCTACCCCTGGGCGAAGGCGATCCACGTCATAGCCGTCATCTCCTGGATGGCCGGCATGCTCTATCTGCCGCGGCTCTTCGTCTATCACGTCGATGCCGAGAAAGGCTCCGTGCAGTCCGAGACTTTCAAGGTGATGGAGCGCCGGCTGCTGCGGGGGATCATCAATCCGGCGATGATCGTCACCTGGGTGCTCGGGCTTTGGCTGGCCTGGAAGGGCTTCGCTTTTCAGGGCGGTTGGCTGCACGCCAAGATCGCGGCTGTGCTTCTGCTTTCGGGGCTTCACGGCTATCTCGCCGGCGCGGTGCGGAAATTCGCCGAGGACAAGAACGAAAAGCCGGCGAGGCACTGGCGGATCGTCAACGAGATCCCCACATTGCTTATGATCGTCATCGTCATCCTGGTCATTGTGAAGCCCTTCTGAGGCTCGAACGACCCCGCAAAAGGCGGCTTGCTCTTTCAGGCGACCGACGATAAAAGACGGGTCTTCCTTCCCGTCATGCGCCGCCCCTTTCTCGCTTTCGGCCGCGCCCGGCATTTGTCGCATACCAGCCGATATTTCTCCCCAAAGCCTGCCCAGAGTCTATCTAATGCAAGAAATGAAACTCACCGAGTTCAAGAACAAGAAGCCGCCGGAGCTGATCGCTTACGCCGAATCGCTCGAGGTGGAGAACGCCAGCGTCATGCGCAAGCAGGAGCTGATGTTTGCGATCCTGAAGAAGCTCGCCACCCAGGATGTCGAGATCATCGGCGATGGCGTGGTGGAGGTGCTGCAGGACGGTTTCGGCTTCCTGCGCTCGGCCAACGCCAACTACCTGCCCGGCCCCGACGACATCTATATTTCGCCCTCGCAAATACGGCGCTTTTCGCTGAAGACCGGGGATACGGTCGAAGGGCCGATCCGCAGCCCCAAGGAGGGCGAGCGCTATTTCGCGCTGCTCAAGGTCAACACCATCAATTTCGACGACCCGGAGAAGATCCGCCACAAGATCCACTTCGACAATTTGACGCCGCTCTATCCGACTTCGCGGCTGAAGATGGAGGTCGAGAATCCTACCAGCAAGGACATCTCGCCCCGCGTGATCGACTTGGTGGCACCGATCGGCAAGGGACAGCGCGCGCTGATCAACGCTCAGCCGCGCACCGGTAAGACGGTGCTTTTGCAGAACATCGCGCACTCGATCACTGCCAATCATCCCGAATGCTACCTGATCGTGCTTCTTATCGATGAGCGTCCGGAAGAAGTGACCGACATGCAGCGCTCGGTTAAGGGCGAAGTGATTTCCTCGACCTTCGACGAGCCGGCGGCGCGCCATGTGCAGGTCGCCGAAATGGTGATCGAGAAGGCCAAGCGCCTCGTCGAGCATGGGCGCGACGTCGTCATCCTGCTCGATTCCATCACGCGCCTCGGCCGCGCCTACAACACCGTGGTGCCGTCATCCGGCAAGGTGTTGACCGGCGGTGTCGACGCCAACGCGCTGCAGCGCCCAAAGCGTTTCTTCGGCGCCGCCCGCAACATCGAGGAAGGCGGGTCGCTCACCATCATCGCCACCGCGCTGATCGACACCGGCAGCCGCATGGACGAAGTCATCTTCGAAGAGTTCAAGGGCACCGGCAACTGCGAAATCCAGCTCGACCGCAAGGTAGCCGACAAGCGCATCTACCCGGCGATCGACATTCTGAAGTCCGGTACCCGCAAGGAAGACCTGCTGGTGCCGCGTTCGGACCTGCAGAAGATCTTCGTGCTGCGCCGGATTCTCGCGCCGATGGGAACGACCGACGCGATCGAGTTCCTCATCGACAAGCTCAAGCAGACCAAGACCAACACCGATTTCTTCGATTCGATGAACACGTGATTGGAGGATAGAGCCACTCTACGCTTCGTCATTCTAGGGCGGAGCAAGGAGCGAAGCGACGCGGCGCAGACCCTAGAATCCATGCCGTTCCTTCTGAGCTTTGCGGCGGTGCAGAATTCTGCTCCGCTGCGTTCTTCGGCAAACGTCACGGCATGGATCCTCGGGTCAAGCCCGAGGATGACGAAGCAACAATCCTTCCAACTCCGCCGCGTCCGTAACCGCCGGCAAACAAACCTGCCCCGTGCAATACCAGGCGCCGGGCTTGTCCATCGGCGGCAGCACGCCACCGGGCAAAAGCGGTCGATTCGCTTCCGTACCGATCGGCACGACGATATCGACCCGACGCGGATCGGGATTTCGATTCACGACCGGAACGAGGCTTGGGGACTCTGGCTTGTCTATGATAACGAGCTTCAGCGGTTCGAGAGCCAGCGCGCAGGCGTTGACGATGCCGGCCTGGCCGTAGGCCTGTTGCGCGGCGCGGCCCATGGCGTGTTCGGCGGTCGTCCAGGCTTTTTCCCATAACTCGGTATCGCCGGTGAGCGAAGCGAGCCTTACCAGCGCCTCGACGATCTGGCTGGTGGCCGAAGGGATCGCCTCGTCGACGTCGCCGCGGATGCGGATCGGCACGTCGGCGCTGTCGGATGCCGTCAGATAGTAGCCGGACTTCTCGCCGTCCTGATGCCAGCGGTCGAGCTCGGCGATGAATTGCCGGGCGCAGTCCGAATAGGCCGAATCGCCGGTCGCTTCGAACAGCGCGATCGCGGCATTGGTCATGGCGGCATAGTCGCTCGACAACGCCGGAAAGAGTTTTTTCTCGCCCAGCATTGAATGCGGCAGGCGGCGGTCCCGGCTGGCGTCGACGATATACGCGAAGGCCTTTGCCGAGGCGTCGACCCAGTCGGATCGTCGAAGCGAGCGCCCCGCTTCCGCCAGTGCTGCGATCATCAGGCCGTTCCAATCGGTAAGCGCCTTGCCGTCGCGGCCCGGCCTGACCCGCTTTTCGCGCGCCGTCAGCAGTCTCGCCTTCAGCGGCGCGAGCTCGGCATAATCTGCAATGCCCTGGCGCTGCTGGGCTTCGCTTTGGCGGATGATCGGCTTGCCTTCCCAGCCATGCGGGGCGGCGAGCTCGAAATATCGAAAGAACGAGGCCGAGTCGCTGCCGAGTGCTGCGTCAACCTCCTCCTTGCTCCAGGTGTAAAAAAGCCCCTCCTCGCCGTCGCTGTCGGCGTCGAGGCTGGCGGCGAAGGCGCCGCCTTCGACCCGCATCTCGCGCAGCAGCCAGGCGACGGTTTCTTCGATTCGTATCCGGAACAAGTCATTGCCGGTAGCGGCATAGGCCCAGTTGCACATGCGTACGAGCTGGGCGTTGTCGTAAAGCATCTTCTCGAAATGCGGCACCAGCCATTCCGCGTCGGTCGAATAGCGGCTGAGGCCGCCGCCGACGTGATCGTAGATGCCGCCGGCGAGCATTTTTTCGAGGCTGGTGAGCACGGCGTCGCGATGCGCGGTCTGGCCATCGCGCAGCCAGGACAGCCACAGACTGTGCATGAAGGGCGCATTGGGGAATTTCGGCGCGCCGCGCAGGCCGCCGAGGTCGCGGTCGATCATGCCGTCGATGCGGCCCGCGAGATCGGCAAGCATGCCGCGATCGAGCACCGCCTTGCCTTTCGCGCCGGCCAGCCGCTGCTCGACATGGGTCGTCAGGCCATCTGCGCTTTCGGCGAGGCTGTGCTGCTTTTCACGCCAGGCCTTGTCGACCGCTTCCAGCACCTGGACGAAACCCGGCCGGCCATAGCGTGCCTCGCGCGGAAAATAGGTGCCGCCCCAGAAGGGCTTGCCGTCGGGCGTCAGGAACATCGTCAGCGGCCAGCCCCCCTGCTCGCCCATGGCATGCAGTGCCGCCATATAGATCTGGTCGATGTCCGGGCGCTCCTCGCGATCGACCTTGATATTGACGAAGAGCCGGTTCATGACGGCGGCGACGGCGTCGTTCTCGAAGCTTTCATGCGCCATGACATGGCACCAGTGGCAGGCGGCATAGCCGATGGAAAGCAGGATCGGCAGTCCGAGTTCCTTGGCTTCGGCAAGGGCGTCCGGCGACCAGCCTCGCCAGTGCACGGGATTGTCGCTGTGCTGCTGCAGATAGGGGCTCGCCTCTTCGGCAAGCAGGTTTCGCGCGGGCAAGGTCACGATGGGCGGCTCGGCTTGGTTGATGAGCAATGCAATTCCGCGGAAGCTTGCGGGCTTCCGCGTGGAACGGCGCATGAATAGGAACCTAGGGTGGTTCGGCAGGTCGGGCAAATGGTAACTGCGAAGGATTCGATCGCGGCGCTGTCGAGCGGCCGCCTGCCCGCCGGTGTCGCAGTGATCCGCGTCTCCGGCCCCAAGACTCGATTCGTGATCGAAACGATCGCCGGCGGCACGGTTAAGGATCGGTTTACCACGTTGCGCAAGCTGAAGGCGCCTGACGGTTCGCTCATCGATCAAGGCCTTGTCCTGTTCTTTCCGGGGCCCGGCAGCTTCACCGGCGAGGACGTTGCCGAGTTCCATGTCCACGGCAGCCGCGCCGTTGCCGCGAAAATGCTGGAAACGATCACCGGATTCGAAGGCGTCAGACATGCCGAGCCCGGCGAATTCACCCGGCGCGCTTTCCTTAACGGGAAGCTCGATCTGGTCGAGACGGAAGCGCTGGCCGACCTCGTCAACGCCGAGACGGAGGCGCAGCGCCGCTTTGCCGTGCGCAATGCCGAAGGGGCGCAAAGCGCGCTCTATTCAAGCTGGCGCCGGCGGCTGATCCATGCGCGGGCCATGATCGAAGCCGAGATCGACTTCGCCGACGAAGAGGATGTGCCGGGCTCCGTGTCCGACGCGGTTTGGGCCGACGTGGCGGCGATGATCGCAGAGATCGAACGGCACATCCAAGGCTTCAAGGCCGCCGAAATCATCCGCGACGGTTTTGAGGTCGTCATCCTCGGTGCGCCCAATGCCGGCAAGTCCAGCCTGTTCAACGCGCTGGCCAAACGCGAGGCGGCGATTGTCACCGACGAGCCGGGCACCACGCGCGACCTGCTCGAAGTGGTGCTGGATCTCAACGGGATGCGGGTGGTGATTGTCGATACGGCCGGCCTGCGCGATGCCGCCGGCAAGGTGGAGACGATCGGCATCGAAAGGGCGCGCGCCAAGGCCGGTGGCGCCGACCTTGTCCTGCTGCTCGAAGACATGATCGATCCGCAGCCCGTGGGCGAGGTTCCGACAGGCGTTCCGTTGCTGAAGATCGGTACGAAAGCCGATCTCATGGGTACGCTCAAAGGGAGCTATGACCTGGTGATTTCCTCGAAGGACGGTTCCGGGCTTTCCGGACTGCTGGATGAAATCGCGGGGCGCGCGGCTGCTGCAATCGGAGACGCCGGCGATGTCCTTCCGTCCAGGCTGCGCCATGTCGAGCTGCTGAAGGAAGCGAAGGATTTTCTTATCGCGGCTGCGTCGGGAGCGAGGCAGGAGCTGCGCGCGGAGGAATTGCGGCTGGCTAGCGATCGCCTCGGGCGAATCGTCGGCGCCGTCGATGTCGAGGACATGCTCGACGTCATCTTCTCGCAGTTCTGCATCGGCAAGTGATTCACGTGAAACACAGAGCATCAACACGGAAGGTGTGATTCACGTGAAACGGCGGCAGGATGTGTCCGATGGATGTTTCACGTGAAACGAGTCCGGCCTTCGTCCTTGACAGCGAAGGCCGTCAGGGACATGTGTCGGGCAATCTCTGAAACCGGATTCTTGAAATGACCAATCACTATGATGTGGTGGTGGTGGGCGGCGGCCATGCCGGATGTGAGGCGGCGAGTGCTGCCGCGCGCGCCGGGGCCAGGACTGCGCTGGTGACGCTGCGTTTCGACACGATCGGCGTCATGTCCTGCAACCCGGCGATCGGTGGGCTCGGCAAAGGACATCTCGTGCGCGAGATCGATGCCATGGACGGGCTGATGGGGCGCATTGCGGATGCCGCCGGCATCCAGTTCCGTTTGCTCAACCGTCGTAAGGGCCCGGCTGTGCGCGGACCGCGCACCCAGGCCGACCGCAAGCTCTATCGCCTCGCCATGCAGGCTGCGATCAGCGAGCAGGCCAATCTCGACGTGGTCGAAGGCGAGGTCCTGGATCTTGAGATTGAGGACGGGCGGGTTGTCGCCGTACTGGTCTCGGGCGATCGACGCCTCGCCTGCGGCGCCGTGGTGCTGACCATCGGCACCTTCCTGCGCGGGCTGATCCACATCGGCGAGAAGAAGATCGTGGCCGGCCGCATGAACGAGCAGGCGAGCCATGGGCTTTCGGCGACGATGGCTCGCGCGGGCTTCAAGCTTGGACGGCTCAAGACCGGCACGCCCCCTCGCCTCGACGGCCGCACCATCGACTGGGCGTCGCTGGAAAGCCAGGCGGCGGACGAGGATCCGGTGCCGTTCTCGCTGATGACCGATCGGATCGCCAACCCGCAGATCCATTGTGGCATCACGCGCACCTCGACGGCGACGCATGAGTTGATTCGCCTCAATCTTAACCGTTCGGCGACGTATTCCGGCTCGATAGAAGGTATTGGTCCGCGCTACTGTCCTTCGATCGAAGACAAGATCGTCAAATTCGGCGACCGCGAAGGCCACCAGATATTCCTCGAGCCGGAAGGCCTCGACGACGACACCGTCTATCCGAACGGCATCTCGACCTCGCTGCCGGAAGACGTGCAGCTCGATATTCTGAAGACGATCCCCGGGCTGGAAAAGGCGACGATGCTGCAGCCGGGCTACGCGATCGAATACGATCATGTCGATCCGCGCGAGCTCATGACGACGCTGGAGACGAAGCGCGTCGAGGGCCTTTTCCTGGCCGGGCAGATCAACGGCACGACTGGCTATGAAGAGGCCGGCGCGCAAGGCCTGCTCGCCGGCATCAACGCCGCGCGCAAGGCATCGGGTGGCGATCCGGTCGTGCTTAGCCGCACCGAGGCCTATATCGGCGTGATGGTCGATGACCTCACCAGCCGCGGCATCGCCGAACCTTATCGCATGTTCACCTCGCGAGCCGAGTTCCGGCTTTCGCTGCGCGCCGACAATGCCGACGAGCGGCTGACGCCGCTGGCCGACCGGCTTGGGATTGCCTCGCCGGAACGCATGCGCCGGTTCGACGAGATGGCGGGTAAGCTCGACCACGCCCGCGCGCTGGCGAAGGTGGTCACCTTCACGCCAAATGAGGCGGCGCGCCACGGGCTGGAGATCAACAAGGATGGCGTCCGTCGCTCGGCCTATGATCTGCTTGCGCATCCGGGCGTCGATATGGCCTGGCTGGCCCGGGTTGAGCCTCGTTTCGCCACGCTTGATGCCAAGACGGCTGAACGGCTCGAGACGGAAGCGAAATATTCCGTCTATCTTGAAAGACAGCAGACCGATGTCGCGCAGATAAGACATGAAGAGTCGCGGCTCATTCCGGAGAGTATCGACTTCTCCGAAGTGCCTGGCCTTTCCAACGAGCTGAAGCAGAAGATGAAGATGCGCCAGCCGCGCTCGATTGCCGATGCGCAGCGCATGGAAGGCATGACGCCGGCGGCGCTTGCGATCATCGTCGCCCATGTCCGCAATGCCGAGCTCGCTGCGCGAAGGTCGGTGGCGTGAGCGCCGATGACGCTTGGGCGGACCTGCAGGCGGCGGCGGGTCCGGTTTCACGTGAAACATTCGAGCGCCTCAAGGCCTTCGAACGGCTCTTCCTGAAATGGAACCGCAGCATCAATCTGGCGGCGCCGTCAACGCTGGACGATGTCTGGCGCCGCCACATCCTGGACAGCGCCCAGCTTGCCCGAATCGCACCCGCGGCAATGCGTTGGGTCGATCTGGGCTCCGGCGGGGGTTTTCCCGGGCTGGTGCTCGGTTTCCTCCTGATCGAGCGCCCGGGCGCCTCGATCGATCTGGTCGAGAGCAACCGCAAGAAGGCCTCGTTCCTGCAATCGGTCATCGGTCAGTTCAATCTGCCGGCACGTGTGCTGGCGCGACGCATCGATGACAGCTATCCCCTTGTTTCCGCGCCGGAAATCGTGACGGCGCGGGCGCTGGCGGCGCTTCCGGACCTGCTCGATCTCGCCGCGCCGTGGCTGACCAAGGGCGCGCGTGCTCTTTTTCACAAAGGCCGGGATTACCGGGCCGAAGTGGAAGAAAGCGCTCACCGCTGGGCCTTCGATCTGGTAGAACATCCGAGCATGACCGATCCTCATGGCATCATCCTGGAAATCACCGATCTGCGCCCGGCGACCCCGCAATGAATTACTGGCATAGACCCATGAAAACTGGACCGCGTATCATCACTGTTGCCAACCAGAAGGGCGGCGTCGGCAAGACGACGACTGCCATCAACCTGGCCACGGCGCTGGCCGCGATCGGCGAGCGCGTGTTGATCGTCGACCTCGATCCGCAGGGCAATGCCAGCACTGGGCTGGGCATCGATCGCAAGGATCGAACCGTCTCGTCTTACGATGTGCTGACCGGCGAGTTGGGGCTAGAGGCGGCCGCGGTGCCGACCGCGGTGCCGGGCTTGTCCATCGTCCCTTCGACGCTCGACCTGCTTGGCATCGAGATGGAGATCGCCTCGGCGCCCGATCGCGTGCTCAGGCTGCGCAATGCGCTGCGCGCCGCCGCCGAACGCGCGGCGCCGTTCGGCTATGTGCTGATCGACTGCCCACCCTCGCTCAACCTTTTGACTTTGAATTCAATGGCGGCGGCCGATTCGGTTCTCGTGCCGCTGCAATGCGAATTCTTCGCGCTGGAAGGTCTCAGCCAATTGCTCGAGACAGTCGAGCAGGTGCGCGGCACGATCAATCCTGATCTCACCATCCAGGGCATCGTGCTCACCATGTATGACGGGCGGAACAATCTCGCCAATCAGGTTGTCCAGGATGTGCGCACCCATATGGGCGACAAGGTCTATGAGACGATCATTCCGCGCAACGTGCGTGTTTCCGAAGCGCCGTCCTACGGCAAGCCGGCGATCCTTTACGATCTCAAATGCTCCGGCAGCCAGGCTTATCTGCAGCTAGCCTCCGAAGTGATCCGCCGCGAGCGCAAGCTGCGCGCGGCCTGAGCGACGCGACAGGCCGATTTCCATTAACGAACAGCCGATTCGATTCCGTAACGATCTGGACAGGGTAATGAGCGAAGACCAATCGAGAAAAAGACTGGGCCGTGGCCTTGCGGCGCTGATCGGCGAGATCGATCGTCCGGCGGCGCCGGAAAAGCCGGGCGCGGTCGCGGCGGACGGCAAGGTGCCGATCGAGTTCGTCAGCCCGAACCCGAAGAACCCGCGCCGGCATTTCGGCGACGCCGAGCTCACCGATCTCGCGCAATCGATCCGCGAGCATGGCGTGGTGCAGCCGGTGGTGGCGCGGCCCTCGCCCGCGCAGCCCGGCCGCTACGAGATCATCGCCGGCGAGCGGCGCTGGCGGGCGGCGCAGCGTGCCGGCTTGACCGAGATCCCGCTCATCGTGCGCGACGTCAACGACCGCACCGCGCTGGAGCTGGCGATCATCGAGAACGTGCAGCGCGCCGATCTCAATCCGGTCGAGGAGGCGCAAGGCTACCAGCAGCTGATTGACGAGCATGGTTACACGCAGGCCGATCTCGGCCAGGTGATCGGCAAGAGCCGCAGCCACGTCGCCAACACGCTCAGGCTGTTGAAACTGCCCAACGTCATTCACGACATGCTGGTCGACGGCGACTTGTCGGCTGGCCATGCCCGCACTCTGGTCACCGCCCAGGATCCGGCCGGGCTCGCCAAGCGCATCGTCAAAGAGGGGCTTTCGGTGCGCCAGGCCGAGGCGCTGGCGCAGATGCCCGTCGGCCCGACGCCGGCCAAGGTGAAGTCCGCGGCGAGCGCACCGGAGAAGGATCCCGATACGCTGGCGTTGGAAAAGCTGATGACCGACACGATCGGCATGATCGTGAGCATCGAGCACAAGGGCAAGGGCGGTACGCTCAAGATCAATTACCGGTCGCTGGACCAGCTCGACGAGCTGTGCCGACGCCTGAAGGATGAGCGGTAAGTCTTTGATGCGGCGCGATTTAGCCGGCTAATGAAGTTCTGGCTTAAGATTAAGTTTCGAGCCTGATATATTAGTGATATCCAACAAGGGCTGGCCGCTGCGCCGGCCCCTATTTCTTACAGCGTCGGCGATTGGCGAAAGCGATGGTGACGCCCGATCTCCACCCTCGTGGGGGAGATGCCCGGCAGGGCAGAGGGGGGCGCGAAGGAAAGCCGACCTAGAGCGTTTCACCGTTTCACGGAAACGGCGAACCGCTCTATCTCTTTGTTTTTACGCAATTCCGGACGGAAAACCGTTACACACTTTTACTGGAATTGCTCTAGCTGCGCTTGCCGCGCATTCGTGAAATGCCAGCGGTTGTCTTTGTCGATTAGCTGATACGCCGGCGGGACAGCGCCCCCCTCTGGCTTGCCAGCCATCTCCCCCACAAGGGGGGAGATCAGCCGGCACCTCAGCTTTCGCCAACCGTCAACGCTGCTCTCCTACCGCTGCCCCAGCTTCGCGCTCTCCACCGCGATCCCAAGCAGCGCCTGGCGGGCCAGCGCCTCGGCCAAATCCGGTCGTTTGCGGGTCTGCAGCACTGCCGTCTGCAGCCGGTTCAGCGCCCGGCCGAGGGCTTCGCTGTTCCAGCGCTCGAGCGTCTTTTCCACCAGCTTGCGGCGTGAGAAGAAGACCGGCGGGCGGGCGCCGGCGACGACCGACGCGGCGTTGCGGCCGCCGGATTCCATCTGGCCGCGCATCACCTGGATCGCTTGCAATTGCCGCATTGCCGAGGACAGCACCAGGAAAGGGTGGCCGCCCGACTGGCAGTGGCGGGTGAAGGCAATGTCGAAATCGCCGACCTTGCCGTCGAGCACGGCGTCGACCGCGGCGTCGAAGGAGGCACCGGAGACGTCGCCTGACAGCGCGTTGACGTCGTCGACATCGATCTCCTTCTTGCCGTGGGCGTAAAGCACCAGCTTTTCGATCTCGCCGCGCGAGGCCAGGCGGTCGCCGCCGAGATTGCGGCGCAGCGCCTGGCGGGCGTCGAGCGTCATCGACATGCCGGCCTTGCGCAGCTCGTCGTCAATCACCGTGTCCAGATCCCGGGCCTCGTCGGCATAGCAGGGCAAGGCCATGGCATTGCCGGCGGCCTCGACGATCGCCCTCAAGCCTGTGCCTTTCTTCAGGTCGCCGGCCTCGATCAGAATGATCGCGTCGCGCGCGGGCTCGGCCGTCAGCGCCTTGATGTCGTCGGCCAACGCCTTCTGGCCGCTGGCATTGCGCACCCAAAGCAGCCGCCGGTCGGAAAACATCGGCACGGTGCGGGCCTCGTCGAGCAGACGGCCCTCGTCGCGGTCGACTTCCGAACCGTCGAGCTTGACGACCGAGAACGGGTCGTCGAGCGGCAGGCCGGTCTTCGCGGCGAAGGTCTTGGCCCGCTCGGCGACGAGGCCGCGGTCGGGGCCGTAGAGCAGGACGATTCCCATGGCAGGGTCCGGCCACGCCAGCCACGAATCGACCTCGTATCCTTTCTTCTGTGCCATGTCTGGTGAGTTAGCATGAGGCGGGGTGGGGAACCAGCGTCCTCTCCTTCTCCCCCTTGTGAGCCCCCTTTGTGGGAGAAGGTGTCGCCGAAGGCGACGGATGAGGGTGTTCCAGGGAATGCCAGCGTCTCACTCCGCTGGAACACCCCTCATCCGCCTCGGCGCTGCGCGCCGATCCACCACCGGGGGCGAGCCACGGGTCTTGCCCCTTCCTTCGGACCCCACAAGAAGGGGAGAAGGGAAGGCAGCGCCCGGCCTCGCGGCCCGTCAATTGCATTATCTGGCGGCAATCTCCTCGCAAACTTCCGCCAAATTGCGCGGCCGACGAAAACATCGACAAGAAATTTCGCCGCCATATCTGCATCTTGGCGCCTGTGTGCCGCATCGGTTTTCAGCAGCCGATGGCCGGGAGGACGGCCGCCATCTCGCCCGATGAAATGGCGGCGCGGATGTGCAAATATCGCACCGGCAACATTGGAGGACGAAGGTCATGGTCGATGCTGGAATGTTGCGCTTTCATGTGCCCGAGCCCGAGGTTCGGCCAGGCGGAACGCCCGACTTCTCGAATGTGACCATTCCCAAGGCCGGCTCGGTGCCGCGCCCGGAAATCGACGTCGATCCGCGCACCATCCGCGACATGGCCTTCTCCATCATCCGGGTGCTCAACCGCGCCGGCGAGGCGGTCGGGCCTTGGGCAGGCCTGCTCACCGACGAGGAACTGCTCGAAGGCCTGCGCAACATGATGACGCTCAGGACATTCGACGCGCGCATGCAGATGGCGCAGCGCCAGGGCAAGACCTCCTTCTACATGCAGCATCTTGGCGAAGAGGCGGTGAGCTCAGCCTTCCGCAAGGCGCTGCAGCCCGGCGACATGAATTTCCCGACCTACAGACAAGCCGGCCTGCTGATCGCCGACGGCTATCCGATGGTCACGATGATGAACCAGATCTATTCCAACGAGGCCGATCCGTTGAAGGGCCGGCAACTGCCGATCATGTACTCCTCGAAGGAGCACGGCTTCTTCTCGATCTCCGGCAACCTGGCGACGCAGTACATCCAGGCGGTCGGCTGGGCGATGGCCTCGGCGATCTCCAATGATTCCCGCATCGCCGCGGCCTGGATCGGCGACGGCTCGACGGCGGAGTCCGATTTCCACGCAGCGCTGGTCTTCGCCTCGACCTACAAGGCGCCGGTCGTGCTCAATGTCGTCAACAACCAGTGGGCGATCTCGACATTCCAGGGCATAGCGCGCGGCGGCTCCGGCACTTTCGCCGCGCGCGGCCTCGGCTTCGGCATCCCTTCGCTGCGTGTCGACGGCAACGATTATCTCGCCGTCCATGCGGGGGCGAAATGGGCGATCGAGCGGGCACGCCGCAATCTCGGGCCGACGCTGGTCGAATATGTCACCTACCGCGTCGGCGCCCATTCGAGCTCGGACGATCCGTCGGCCTACCGGCCGAAGGCCGAATCGGACGCCTGGCCGCTCGGCGACCCGGTTATCCGGCTGAAGAACCATCTCATCCACAGAGGCGTCTGGTCGGAGGAGCGCCATACCCAGGCGGAAGCCGAGATCCTCGAAACCGTGATCGCGGCGCAGAAGGAGGCCGAAAGTCACGGCACGCTGCATGCCGGCGGCAAGCCGTCGACGCGCGACATGTTCGAAGGCGTCTATGCCGAGATGCCGCCGCATCTCAGGCGCCAGCGCCAGCAGGCGGGGGTCTGACCATGCCCAGAAAAACTATGATCGAGGCGATCCGTGACGCCATGGACGTCTCGATGGCGCGCGACGAGCGCGTGATCGTCTATGGCGAGGATGTCGGCTTCTTCGGTGGCGTCTTCCGCTGCACGCAAGGCCTGCAGGCCAAATACGGCAAGAACCGTTGCTTCGATGCGCCGATCAGCGAATCGGGCATCGTCGGCTCGGCCATCGGCATGGCCGCCTACGGCCTTCGCCCTTGCGTGGAGGTGCAGTTTGCCGACTATGTCTATCCGGCCTACGACCAGATCGTCTCGGAGGCGGCGCGGCTGCGCTACCGCTCCAACAATGATTTCACCTGCCCGATCGTGGTGCGCATGCCGACCGGCGGCGGCATCTTCGGCGGCCAGACGCACAGCCAGAGCCCTGAGGCTTTGTTCACCCACGTCTCCGGCCTGAAGACGGTGGTGCCGTCCAACCCGCATGACGCCAAGGGGCTGTTGATCGCGGCGATCGAGGACCCGGACCCGGTGATCTTCCTCGAGCCGAAGCGGCTCTACAACGGCCCCTTCGACGGCCATCACGACAAGCCCGTGACGCCGTGGTCGAAACATGAGCTCGGCGAGGTCGCCGACGGCCATTACACCATCCCGCTCGGCAAGGCGGCGATCCGCAGGCAAGGTTCGGCCGTCACCGTGCTTGCCTACGGCACCATGGTCTATGTCGCGCAGGCCGCGGCCGAGGAAACCGGCATCGATGCCGAGATCATCGATCTGAGGACGCTTTTGCCGCTCGACCTCGACACGATCGTCGCCTCGGTGAAGAAAACCGGGCGCTGCGTCGTCGTGCATGAGGCGACGCTCACCTCCGGCTTCGGCGCCGAGCTTGTCGCGCTGGTGCAGGAGAACTGCTTCTACCATCTGGAAGCGCCGGTGACGCGGGTCGCCGGCTGGGACACGCCCTATCCGCATGCGCAGGAGTGGGAGTACTTCCCCGGCCCCGCCCGGGTTGGACGCGCGCTCGTCGAGACGATTGAAGCTTGAATAAGGGGGAAGCCTGAGGATGGGCGAATATGTGATCAAGCTTCCCGATGTCGGCGAAGGCGTCGCCGAGGCCGAGCTCGTCGAATGGCACGTCAAGATCGGCGACCTCGTGCGCGAGGACGCGGTGCTGGCAGCCGTCATGACCGACAAGGCGACCGTCGAGATCCCCTCGCCGGTCGACGGCGAGATCCTTTGGCTCGGCGCCGAGATCGGCGACACGGTGGCGATCGGCTCGCCGATCGTGCGGTTGAAGGTAGCCGGCGAAGGCAATGTTACGGCGGGTGCGAAATCGCCGGAGGCGGTGCCGACCCCCACCCCTGGCCCCTCCCCCCAAGGGGGAGGGGAAAGCGCTTCGACCGCCAAGGTCGACACCAAGCCGGCTATGGGTTCATCCAAAAAGGCTTCCTCGGGGAAAGTTGAGCCGGCGATGGCCACAGCGTCCCCCTCCCCCTTGTGGGGAGGGGCCAGGGGTGGGGGTGCTGCGCCGTTGACAGGCGCGCCGCGCGCCGAGGGCGAGAAACCGCTGGCCTCGCCCGCCGTCCGGCTGCGCGCCAAGGAAGCCGGCATCGATCTTCGCCAGGTTGCGGGCAGCGGCCCGGCCGGGCGCATCAGCCATGAGGACTTAGATGCCTTCCTGGCGCGCGGCCCGCAGCTTGTCCGCCCCACCGGGCTTGTCCCAAGGGACGGTGTCGAGGACATCAAGGTCATCGGCCTGCGGCGCAAGATCGCCGAGAAGATGGCGCTCGCCAAATCGCGCATTCCGCATATCACCTATGTCGAGGAGATCGACGTCACGGCGCTGGAGGAGCTGCGCGCCACGCTCAACAAGGAGAAGCGGACCGATCGTCCGAAGCTGACGCTGCTGCCCTTCCTGATGCGGGCGATGGTCAAGGCGATCGCCGACCAGCCGAACCTCAACGCGCTCTTCGACGACGAGGCCGGCGTCATTCACCAGCATGAAGGCATCCATATCGGCATCGCCGCGCAGACGCCCACCGGGCTCGTGGTGCCGGTGGTCAAGCACGCCGAGGCGCGCGACCTGTGGGATTGCGCCGCGGAGGTGAACCGGCTCGCCGAGGCGGCGAAGTCCGGCACGGCGAGCCGCGAGGAGCTTTCCGGCTCGACCATCACCATCACCTCGCTCGGCGCGATGGGCGGCGTGGCGACGACCCCGGTCATCAACTATCCGGAAGTGGCGATCGTCGGCGTCAACAAGATGATGGTGCGGCCGCTGTGGGACGGCACGCAGTTCATCCCGCGCAAGATGATGAACCTGTCCTCCAGCTTCGACCATCGCGTCATCGACGGCTGGGACGCCGCGGTGTTCGTGCAGCGCATCAAGGCGCTCATGGAGACGCCGGCGATGATCTTTGTGGACTAGTGGTTATGGACAAGGACGTTGCCCCCGCACCTTCGTCATCCTCGGGCTTGACCCGAGGATCCATGCCGTGCCCAACGCCGAAGGGCACGGCGGACCAGAATTCTGCACCGTTGCAACGCCTTGACGTTACGGCATGGATCCTGAGGTCTGCGCGCGTCGCTACGCTCCTTGCTCCGCCCCAGGATGATGAAGTTCGGGAGGGCTTGGCCAATCGCCAAGGCCCGCGACTGAATTCCCGACATCTATCGTTGCGGATTGCCTACCTGCCAAATTCCCCGTGCGAGGCGACGAGGGCCCAATGAAAGAAATCTCCTGCAAGCTGCTCGTCATCGGCGCCGGTCCCGGCGGCTATGTCTGCGCCATCCGCGCCGGCCAGCTCGGTGTCGACACCGTCATCGTCGAGGCCGGCAAACCGGGCGGCACCTGCCTGAATGTCGGCTGCATTCCGTCCAAGGCGCTGATCCATGCGGCGGAGGAGTTCGACAAGGTCGTGCACATGGCCAGCGGCAGGGACCCGCTCGGTATCGCGGTCGCCCCGCCTACGCTCGACCTGGTCAAGACCGTCGCTTGGAAGGACAGTATCGTTAGCCGGCTGAACACCGGTGTCGCCGGACTGCTGAAAAGGGCCAAGGTCAAGACCGTGCATGGCTGGGCCACGTTCCGCGATGGCAAGACCGTCGAGGTCGAGACCGAGACAGGGAATCAGGTTATCCGCGCCGAGGCAGTGGTGATCGCCACCGGCTCGGCGCCGGTCGAATTGCCGTTCCTGCCATTCGGCGGACCGGTGATCTCATCGACCGAGGCACTGGCGCTGAGCGAAGTGCCGAAAAAGCTCGCCGTCGTCGGCGGCGGCTATATCGGGCTGGAGCTCGGCATGGCCTTCGCCAAGATGGGCGCCAAGGTCACCGTGGTCGAGGCCTTGCCGCGGGTGCTCGCACAATATGATGCCGAGCTGACGAGGCCGGTGCTGAAGCGGCTCGGCGAGCTCGGCGTCGAGGTCATGACCGGCGCGAAGGCCAAGGGGCTGTCGACGAAGAGGGACGCTCTGCTGGTCGAGACGACCGACGGCAAGGACGGCAAGGTCGCTGCCGACAGGATTTTAGTCACGGTCGGCCGCAAGCCACTCACCCAGGGCTGGGGGCTGGATCAGATCGACCTCGACATGGCGGGAAAATTCATCCGCATCGACGACCATTGCCGGACCTCCATGCGCGGCATCTACGCCATCGGCGACGTCACCGGCGAGCCGATGCTGGCGCATCGGGCGATGGCGCAGGGCGAGATGGTTGCGGAGATCGTCGCCGGCCACAAGAGAAGCTGGGACAAGCGCGCGATCCCGGCGATCTGCTTCACCGATCCCGAGCTGGTCATCGCCGGCCTGTCACCGGAAGAGGCAAAGGCGCTCGCCGGCGAGATCAAGATCGGCCAGTTTCCCTTCGCCGCCAACGGCCGCGCCATGACGAAGCAGGGCGAGGACGGTTTCGTGCGCGTCGTCGCCCGCGCCGACAACCATCTGGTGCTCGGCATCCAGGCGGTCGGCCAGGGTGTGTCGGAACTGTCGGCCGCGTTTGGCCTGGCGCTGGAAATGGGCGCGCGGCTCGAGGACATCGCCGGCACCATCCATGCGCACCCGACGCAGGGCGAGGGTTTCCAGGAAGCGGCGCTGAAGGGGTTGGGCCACGCGCTGCATGTTTGAGCTCTCCCTTTTCCCCTTGTGGGAGAAGGTGTCGCCGAAGGCGACGGATGAGGGGTGTTCCAGCGGAGTGAGACGCTGGTGTTCCCTGGCGCACCCCTCATCCGTCTCGGCGCTGCGCGCCGATCCACCTTCCCCCACAAGGGGGGAAGGGAAGATCGCGTAGCTCAGCTCGCCAGCCGGCTCACCATCTCGTGCTGCGCATAGGCGCGGCCGAAGCGGTTGGCGAGGAATGCGTCGAGCGCGATGTCTTCCTGTCTGACGAAGCCCTTCGCCGGCAGCGAGCCGTCGGCAAGCATGTCGAGCACGGCGCAGATGCCGGAGGCGGTGGTGATCTGGATGGCGCTGCGCACGATAGTGCCGACGCGGTGCGAATAGATCTTGTTGGCGTAGGTTTCCTGCAGCAGGCGGCCGCTCTTGCGCCCCGAGACGGTGACGAAGACGATGACGACGTCCTGCAGCGTCGCCGGCAGCGCGCTCTCGAAGATGTCCTTCAGGACGTCGCGGCGGTGGCGAAGCCCGAGGTCGTTGAGCAGCGCCTTCATGATCGCAGCATGGCCGGGATAGCGGATGGTGCGGTAGTTCAGCGTGCGCACCTTGCCCTTCAGCGTCTCGGCCAAAGTGCCGAGCCCGCCCGAGGTGTTGAAGGCTTCATAGGTGACGCCGTCGAGCGAGAATTCCTCGCGCTCTTCGAGCGGCGGCACCTCGATCAGCTCGCCTTCGACGATCGCCTCGCAGGGCTCGCAATATTCGTTGATGACACCGTCGGTGCTCCAGGTCAGGTTGTAGTTCAGCGCGTTGGACGGATATTGCGGCAGCGCGCCGACGCGCATGCGCACGCTCTCCAGCGTGTCGAAGCGGCTGGCGAGATCGTTGGCGACGATCGAGATGAAGCCCGGCGCCAGGCCGCATTGCGGGATGAAGGCGCTCTTGGCGTCGCGCGCCAGCTCCTTCACGCGCCTGGTGCTGGCGACGTCCTCGGTGAGGTCGAGATAATGCACCCCGGTCTTGGCCGCAGCTTCGGCAATGCGCGTGGTGAGGTGGAAAGGGGCGGCGCTCAGCACCGCGAACTTGCCGGCAAGGGTTTTCTCCAGCGCGCCGGACTCTGCGATGTCGAGCTCCTGCGTCTCGACGCCGGCAGGCAACTCGGCGGCGGCGAGCTGGGCGGCCGAGCGGTCGACGAGCGTGACGTGGTAGTCACCCGTGGCGCTAAGCATTTCAGCGATGGTCGAGCCGATCTTGCCGGCACCGACGACAACGATGTTCTTCATGATCAATACCCCTGCCAATTCGAGTTGCCAGGAATCATCGCAGCTTGCCTGTCGAAAGGAAGCGTGGAACTGTACGAAATGAACTCTCTTTCTGAACGATCTGCCGAGATGTTTCGTCGAAATGATCACTGAAGCTGAACAGGCTCTGCTTTCGCTGCTGCGCGCCAACGCCCGCGCCTCGACGGCGGAGCTGGCGAGAAATCTCGGCGTGTCGCGCACCACGGTGCAAAGCCGGATCGAGCGGCTGGAGCAGCGCGGCATCATCGCCGGCTATGGCGTGAGATTATCGCCCGATTATGAGCAAGGGCTGGTCAAGGCGCATGTGCTGCTCACCGTCACGCCCAAGCTCGCCGACAAGGTGGTGCGCAGCCTGGAGGCGATGCCGACCGTCAGGACGGTGCATTCGGTGAGCGGCAATTTCGACATGATCGTCATCGTCGACGCCCCGTCGATCAAGGATCTCGACGCGCTGCTCGACCGGATCGGCGCGATGGAGGGGGTGGAGCGGACGTCGTCGTCGATTATTCTGTCGACTAGGGTTGATCGGTAGGGGCCATTTAGAGATGTCGGCGGGACAGCGCCCCCCTCTGCCCTGCCGGGCATCTCCCCCACTTGGGGGGAGATTGGCTGCTTCTGCGACAGCGCTCATTCTGCAACGCCGGTGATTGGCGAAAGCCGGCGTGACATCCGATCTCCCCCCAAGTGGGGGAGATGGCCGGCAGGCCAGAGGGGGGCGCGAAGGAATGAGGCGTTATTTCTTGCACCCCGAACTGACCCCTACGCCCTTCTCCGCTCCGGCCCCTCATCCAGCCACTTCAGATCCTCCGGCGTCAGCTTGATATCCAGCGCCTTGAGACTGTCCTCCAGCTCGTCCAGCGTGCGCGGGCCGATCAGCGGCACCGACGGGAAGGGCTGCGCCAGCACGTAAGCCAGCGCGACATGGATCGGGCTCTTGCCGAGTTTTCTGGCCAGTTCGATGGCGCGGTCGCGGCGGCCGAAATTCTTTTCCGAATACCAGACGCGCACCAGCTCCTCATTGTCGGTCCGGTCGCGGCCGGCGCGATCGGTGAAGAAGCCGCGGCCCTGGCTCGACCAGGCGAAGTTGGGCATCTGCCGCGCGGTCAGCCAGGCCTTCCAGGCGTCGGTCGAGGAGGTGATGCAGCCGGCCCAGATCGGTTCCAGCATCTCGGCCAGCGAGAAATTGTTGGAAAGCGCGCCCGGCTTCTGCTTGCTGTTCTTTTCGGCGTAGGCGATCGCTTCGTCCATGCGCTCCATCGTCCAGTTGGAGCCACCGAACAGGCCGCGGATGCGACCGGCCTTGACCTCCCGGTCCATGGCATCGACGAATTCGCCGACCGGCACGTCCGGATTGTCGCGATGCATAAAGTAGATGTCGACATGGTCGGTCTGCAGCCGGTCGAGCGACTGAGCGAGCTGCTTGCCGATCACATCGGGGTAGCAGAGCGGCGAATGCGCGCCCTTGGCGATGATGACCGACTGTTCGCGCACGCCGCGATTCTTGAGCCACTGGCCAAGCAGCGTCTCGGTGTAACCGGCGCCATAGACATAGCCGGTGTCGAACAGGTTGCCGCCGGCCTCGAAAAAGGCGTCGAGCAGGATCGATCCCGAGGAGAAGGTGCGGAAATCCTCGAAGCCGAGCGCCAGCCGCGAAACGGGTTTCGGCAAGCCCGGAATGGTCCGTTTGCCGATGTCGGTGCCGTTGGTCTGCAGCGGGCGGCCGGAGATGGTGTTGACCCGCTTAGCCGGCTTTTCGATCTCGTATTCCAGCCCGACGGCGGCGCGCCATTTGTCCAAAACACGCAGATTGTTGAGGCTGTCGGCCCAGCCCATGCCGGGCCAGGCGAGTTCCTGGCGGCCGGCTCGGATCGCCTCGCCGGCGGCATCGACCTCGAAGGAATAGAGGTGACGCGTCTCGTTGAGGCTGATCACCTCGCGCGTGCCGCCGGACCGGATCACGTCGATCCGGCCCGGTCCGACATCGCGGTTGCCACCGGCGAACCAGAAGTCGGGTACCTCGACCTGGCCCTTGGTGCCGAAAATGCGCAGAACATTGTCCTGGTTGAGCGAGATGCTGCAGGAGACCTCGGCGACGATGCCGCCGGGGAAGTGGAGCAGCGCCGAGGCCCATTCGTCGACGCCAGATTGGCCGAGATGGGCCGCGCCCACAACCTTATCGGGTTCGAGAAAAGGCTGTCCCGCCGCGGCGCCTGCGATCAGCCGCGCCATCGACACCGGATAGCCGCCGACATCGAGGATGCCGCCGCCGGCGAGCTCGTTGGCGTAGAGCCGGTGCTCCGGCATAAAGCCCGGCATGGCGAAGCCGAAGCTCGACTTGATCATGCGGACCTCGCCGATGACGCCCGATTTGATCAGCTCGACCAGCTGCAGCGTCTGCGGGTGCAGCCGGTACATGAAGGCTTCGCCCAAGAAGGTGCCGGCCTTGCGCGCGGCGTGCATCATGGCGTCGGCCTCGAAGGCGGTGAGCGCCAGCGGTTTTTCGCACAGAACATGCTTGCCGGCTTCGGCGGCCCTGATCGCCCATTCGGCGTGGCCGGGATGCGGGACCGAAATGTAGACGGCGTCGACTCCATCGTCGGCCAGCAACGCGTCATAGCCGTCGAGGATGCGCGCGCCCGGAAAGGCTTGCGCCAGCCCCGGCTTGCCGGGGTTGCGGGCGCCGAGCGCAACCAGCTCGCCGGTGCGCGACTGGACCACGCCGCCGGCAAAGGATTTTGCGATGCTGCCAGGCCCGAGGATACCCCAGCGAATTTTTCCAGATGCGGATGCCATGTCAAATCTCCATGAGGCCGGCGCCATGCCTGGCATGCCGGCAAAGAAAAATCGGGGTCAGCGAATCCTCGCGCCTGTCTTGTCGAAGAGCAGCGAGCGATCGGCCTTGATCGAGACGGTGAAATGGTCGCTGCTGGCGCGCTGGCGCCTGGCCTCGCGCTCGATGATCAGCTCCTCCGGCCCGGCGTCGGCGTAGACGTAGCTCACCGAGCCCAGATGCTCGGCGACGTCGGCCTTGACCGGTATGTCGCAGTCGCCCTCGCCTGCCTCGAAGAAATGCTCCGGTCTGACCCCGAGTACCACCTCAGCGCCCACGGCCGGCAACGCCTTGCAGAGCGGCTTGCGCAACCTGGCACCGCCATGGTTGACGAGCTCGACGATTGCTGCGCTGTTGGACGTCTCGACGACCTTCGCTGCGATAAAATTCATCTTCGGCGAGCCGATGAAGCCGGCAACGAAACGGTTGGCCGGGTCGTCATAAAGATCGAGCGGGGCGCCGATCTGCTCGACATTGCCACCTTTGAGCACCACGATCCGGTCGGCCAGCGTCATCGCCTCGGTCTGGTCGTGCGTCACATAGATCATGGTGATGCCGAGCTCCTTGTGCAGGCGTGAGATTTCCACCCGCATCTGGACCCTGAGCTCGGCGTCGAGATTCGAGAGCGGCTCGTCGAACAGGAAGACCTGCGGCTCGCGCACGATGGCGCGGCCGATGGCGACGCGCTGGCGCTGGCCGCCGGACAATTGCTTCGGCCGACGCTGCATCAGCTCGTCGATGCAGAGAATCTCGGCGGCGCGTTTCACCCGGCGATCGGTGTCGACCTTGGGGTTGCCGTTCATGCGCAGGCCGAAGCTCAAATTCTGCTCCACCGTCATGTGCGGATAGAGCGCGTAAGACTGGAAGACCATGGCGATGCCGCGGTCGGCCGGCTCGACGTCGTTGACCGTCTTGCCGCCGATGGCGATCTCACCGCCGCTGATGTCCTCCAGCCCGGCGATCATCCTGAGCAAGGTTGACTTGCCGCAGCCGGACGGGCCGACAAAGACGACGAACTCGCCGTCGGCGATGTCGATGTTGGCGCCGTGCACGACCTCGAAGGTGCCGAAGCGCTTGACGACATTGGTGAGGGTGACGGCGGCCATCGCGTCCTTTCTATTTGACCGCGCCGGCGGCGATGCCGGCGATGAAATGGCGCTGCAGGAGCACGAAGACGATGAGCATCGGCACGGTCAGCATCACCGCGCCGGCCATCATGCCGCCCCAGGATACCTTGGTTAGGCCGATCAGCGTGCCGAGCGCCACCGGCGCCGTCATCGCGCCGGGCTGGCTGTTGATCAGCAGCGGCCAGAGATAATTGTTCCACGAGGCGAGGAAGAGGATGATGGCTAATGCCGCCAGCATCGGCCGCGCCAAGGGCAGGGCGACGAAGAGGAAGATGCGCCATTCCTTGACGCCTTCGACCCGCGCGGCATCGAACAGCTCGGCCGGCATCATCGAAAAAGCCTGGCGCATGAAGAGCACGCCGAGCGAATTGAACAGCGGCGGCACGATCAGGGCGATCCAGGTGTTGGCGAGCTGGAAGTCGCGCGCGACCATGATGAATTGCGGGATCAGCACCACCGCATAGGGAAGCGTGATGGTGCCGAGGATGATCGCCACCACCAGCCGCTTGCCGAAGAACTCGTAGCGCGCCAGCGCCCAGCCGGCCATCGAGGTGAGCAGCACCGACAGGAAAGTATAGGTCACCGCCACCGAGACGGAGATGCCGATCGCGCCGATGAAATTGGTGTCCCGCTGCAGATTGTTGACGTTCTCGAGAAAATTGTCGTGCGGCAGAAGCTCGATGCTGGGGCTGAAGATGCCGTAGTCGGGCATGGTGGAGAACACCACCATCATCCACAGCGGGAACAGCCAGACCAGCGCCAGCGGCGTCAGGACAAGATGCAGCAGAATGCTGTGTCCAAGCCGTCTTTGGGAACGCGAGGTCATTTCGGCTCCCCCGTCATTTTGGCTCTCTCGTCAGCCAAAGCTGCACCAGCGTGATGGCGATGGCCAGCCCGGCCATGGTGTAGGCGATGGCCGAGGCGTAGCCGAAATTGAGCGAGCGGAAGCCCTGGCGGTAAAGCAGCAGGCCAAGCGTCTCGGTGCCGCCGCCCGGGCCGCCGCGTTCGGTGATCAGGAACGGCTCGGTGAAGAGCTGCATGGTGCCGATGATCGACAGCACGGCGCAGAAGACGATGACCGGCTTCAACAGCGGCAAGGTGATGTGGAAGAACTGTTTCACCTTGCTGACGCGGTCGAGCGTCGCCGCCTCGTAGACGTCGTCGGGAATGGACTGCAGGCCGGCGAGAATAATGATGGCGTTGTAGCCCGCCCAGCGCCAGGTCACCGCGATCATGATCACCGCCATGGCCGGCGTGACGTTGGAGAACCAGTCGACCTTGGGGATACCGACGCTATTGAGCAGCTTGTTGACGATGCCGAAATCGAGGCTGAACATCAGCCGGAACACCGCCGAATAGGCCACCTCGCCGACCACGACCGGGGCGAAGAAGGCGAAGCGGTAGAGGCCGCGCGCCTTCAGCAGCGGTGAATTCAAAAGCACCGCCATAACGATCGCCAGCGAGATCATCACCGGAACCTGGATGACGAGGATGAGCAGCGTGTTCTTCAGCGCGTTGAAGAAGGCGGGGTCGCCGATCAGGCGGCCCCAGTTGAAGGTCGGCGCGAAGCGCCACGGCACGGTGCGCGTCGCCTGGAAGGAGATCAGGAAGGAGCTGATGATCGGCCAGATCCAGAAGACGGCGAAGATCAGCAGATAGGGCGTGAGGAAGCGATACGCGGTGGCGTTGCGGTGGCGCATCGTCCTTCCTCCTTTCTCGGTTGCGCCTTCTTGGCGGGCGGTGTTGATTATGTTTTGAATGCTGGAGCAGCGCCAATTGTCGAGGTCAGCGCCGCCCTGTCTTGCCTTCTCCCCTTGTGGGAGAAGGTGGCCGCGAAGCGGCCGGATGAGGGGTTCCAGCTTGGCAACGACGGCAATCCGTCCAACACCCCTCATCCGGCTTGGCGCTGCGCGCCAATCCACGTTCTCCCACAAGGGGAGAAGGAAAAGCGACGCTCACTTCACCGGCAGGCCCGTCGCCGAAGCGATCTGGCTGGCGGCGTCGTCGAGCGCGGCCTTGGCGTCTGGATAACCCCCGGCCAGGTATTTGGTCTGCACGGCGCGGACGATGATCTCGGCGTCGCTCTGGAACTGCGTGCCGCGGCTCGGCACGACCTTCGGCAGCGTGGCGAGGATATCCTTCCACACCGCCTGGTCGCCCCAATAGGGCTGGCCCTTCGCGACGTAAGGATCCTCGAGCGCCGAGATCAGCGAGGGCACCAGGCCGAAATCCTTCAGCATGGTGATCTGGCCCTCATTGGTCTCCAGCGTGTATTTCAGATAGGCGTAGGCCGCTTCCTTGTTCTTGCTGGCCGCGGTGATGGCCAAGGAGGAGCCACCGAGATTGGCAGCGCGCGGGCCGTCGGCGGTCAGGCTGGGCATCAGGTAGACGCCCCATTTGCCGCCTTCCTTGGGCGATTCGGTGCGGATCGTGCCTTCATACCAGCCGCCATAGACCTGTGTGGCGACTGTGCCGGCGGTGTTGTTGGTGATCTTGGTCGACCAGTCGGCCGAGGAGACGATGCCGGCGTCCTTCATCTCCTTGACCTTGGTCATGGCGTCGACGCATTTCGGCTGGTTGACCGTGATCGACTGGCCGTCCTCGGCGAAATAGGCGCAGCCCTGCTCGTTGGAGATCATGCGGAAGAATTCGGTATCGCCGTTGAAATCGGCATTCGTCATCGTGACGCCGGGATTGGCCTCCTGGATCTTCTTGCCGGCGGTGATGAAATCGTCCCAGGTCTTGATCGAGGCGGGGTCGACGCCGGCCTTCTCATAGAAGTCGCGGCGGTAGAAGACGGCGACCGGGCCGGAATCCCAGGGCATGGCGTAGGCCTTGTCGCCGACCTCGAGCTCGGTGCGCTTGAAGTCAGGGAATTTCTTCTGGTCCTCCGCCGTGTAGCCCAGCGTGTGCAGGTCGACGAAGCAGTCGGGGAACTGGCTCCAGTAATTCTCGGCCTCGCCGTTCTCGATCGAGACGATGTCGGGCAGGCCGACGCCGCCGGCGGCGCAGCCAGCGATCGACTTGTCATAGGTCGGCTGGTTGCCGAGGTCCTGAACCGTGACCTTGATGTCGGGGTATTTCTTGTTGAAGCCCTCGACGGTCGACTTCAGCGACGAAGCGGCGATGTTCCAGCTCCAGATCGTGAGTTCGCCCGATTGCGCGAGGGCCGGGCCGCAGCCCAGGGCAAGCAAAAGCGTGGCGCAGGTCAGTGTGGTGCGCATTGAAATCCTCCCATTTCGTTTGCTCTCTCACCGTGAGCCTGGCTAGATTATGCGGCGCGGAAGGCTTGTCCCCGACAAAGGGAATAAGAAGTTGGCGGAAAGTAAGATGCCGGAGCGTCCGTTCTACCAGCCAGGCGCGAGCAGCGTCGAAGGCCTGCCGCTGGCTTTGCAGATGTTCCACAACCACCCGCTGGTGATGCTGAAGCCGCACTGGCATGCCCAGGTCGAGGTCAATTTCATCGTGCGCGGCAGCGTGCATTACCGCATGGCCGAGCATGAGATCTCGCTTTCGGCCGGCGAGATGTGCTTGTTCTGGGGCGGCCTGCCGCACCAGATGGACGATCTTACCGACGACGCCATCTATGCCGGCGCGCATCTGCCACTGGTGCATTTCTTCCGGCTGCATCTGCCGGCCGATGTCCGCCACCGGCTGATGACGGGCGCGACGCTGGTGACGGATGCCACCGACCAGTCCGACAACGACAATTTCAAGCGCTGGAACGAGTATGCGCGCTCGGGCGATGCGGCAAAGGCCGAACACGCCGTCAACGAGCTGCTGTTGCGGCTGGAGCGGGTGCGCTTCGAGCCCTACCGGCTGGTGCCGGAAACGGCAATCGGACACGGGGCCGGCAGTCCCTTCGACCAGCAGTCCTCGCGCAATGTCGGGCGCATGTGCGATTTCATCGCCGAGAATTTCCTCTACGACATCGACTGCGTGAACATCGCTTCCGCCGCCGACATCCATCCGAAATACGCCATGAGCCTGTTCAAGAAATCGACGGGCATGACGCTCAACGAATATGTCAATCTCTTGCGGCTAAGCTATGCGCAGGCGCTTTTGATGCATGAGGGCGCCAATGTGCTGAAGGTCGCCATGGATTCGGGCTTCGGCTCGCTCAGCGCCTTCAACAAGTCCTTCCGCAAGCTTGCCGGCATGTCTCCCTCCGATTTCCGCCGGGCGGGCGTCAGGTAGCCCATTGATCAGGTAGGCGATCTCACCGCTGGAAAGCTTACGATTACGGCGAGCCCCGGATTGTTGTCCTCCAGCGTGATCGCCGCGCCATGCAGGTCGGCTACCGCCTTGACGAGGCTGAGCCCCAAGCCGCTGCCCGGCGTCGTGCGGCTGGAATCCAGCCGGTAGAGCCGCTGGAAGACTTTTTCGCGCTCTCCGGCCGGGATGCCGGGGCCATTGTCGTGGACGTGGACCAGGACGCGGTCGCCTCGGCGGGTCACCGAGAGCTCGATCGCGGTGCCCGGTGGGCAATGCCTGAGCGCGTTCTCGACCAGATTGGCGAGCATCTGCATCAGCAGGTCGCGATCGCCGTGGATATACCATTTCGTCTCCGGAACGAGCGCGGTCGACAATGACTTGCCGTCGTCCTCGGCGACATCGGCATAGACCTCGCCGATGGTGTCGACGATGCTGCCGACGTCGAGATCGACGAAGCGCGCCTTGCGCGCGCCGGCCTCGATCTGGGCGATGCGCAGCAAGGCGTCGAAGGTCCCGTTGATCTGCAGGCTTTCGGCGCGCGCGTCGGCCAGCTCGCCGGTGACATCCTCGCCCGAAACGGTCTTGTCGGCGGCCTGCTCGAGGATCATCTGCAGGCGGTTGAGCGGCGTCTTCAGGTCATGCGCGATGTTGGCGCTGACCTCGCGCATGCCGTCGACCAGGCTCGACAGGCGATCGAGGGCGGCGTTCACCTGGGCGGACACGGCGTCGATGTCGTCGCCATTGCCGATCAGCGGGATGCGCGCGTCGAGTCTTCCGTGCGAGACGTCGACCATGGTGGCGGCGATGCCGTCGAGGCGCCGCTGGACACGCGAGGCGAGCAAGGCGCCGCCGGCGATCGCGAGCCCGGTGATGAACAGCGTGCCCCAGCCGAAGCTCATCAGCACGATGGTCTCCAGCTCGTCGGTCTCGGCGAGCGAGAAGGCGACCGTCAAACTGTTGCCGCCGACCTCGCCGGTATAGGCGCGGTACATCGTGTCGGGCGGCACGCCCGGCAATCGGACGGCGAACATCGAGAAACCGTCGGGCAGGTTGGACGCGGTGAAGTTTCCGGCCAGATGGTTGCCATTGGGGTCGGTCAGCGAGAAAAGCTGATCCTTGTCCGGGTTGAGATCGGCATTGTTGTCGACCGCGGCGACAAGATCTTCCCTGTCGGTCAGGGCCACGACCGAATAGGTCTCCTTGACGGATTCATCGAGCCGTCTCGCCAGGTTGGCGCTCATCAGCTGGTAGACGACCGCGCCGGACATGATGAAGGCAAGCACGAATAGAAAGGCAAAGGTCAGCGCCAGCCGGAACGGCGTGCTGCGCAGCAGGCTGACACGTGTTTCTTTCATCGCCCTAGGCGGACTTCGGCCAGAACAGCCACAGCAGCGCCAGCGCCGCCGCTATCCAGACCGCGATCATGAAGATCAGCCCCGCCTTGCTGACCGGCTTGGTGCGGCGCGTGGCCTCGTCGCGGAATTCCTGCATGAGGCCCGCCGGAACCAGCTTGACCGCGAGCAGGATGCCGAGTGGAACAATCACAAGATCATCCAGATAGCCGATGACCGGGATGAAATCCGGAATGAGGTCGATGGGGCTGAGGGCATAGGCCGCAACAGCTCCGGCGGTCGCCTTTGCATACCACGGCACACGCGGGTCGCGGGCGGCAAGCCACAGTGCCACGACGTCGCGTTTGATCCCACGCGCCCATTGCTTTGCAGAGTCCAGCATCGACATATCGCTTATATACGGACAGCCGGTCGCAGGCGCGAGATGCGATCAGGCATGGATCGTCAACCTTGGGGTCAATCTTGGGCGTGCAGGCTGTAGCCGGTGTTGCGCACGGTGTGGATGAGCGCCACGTCGAACGGCCTGTCCACCTTGGCTCTCAGCCGGCTGATGTGGGTCTCGACGACGCTGGTCTTGGGATCGAAGTGAAAATCCCAGACACGCTCCAGGAGCATGGTGCGGGTGATCACGCGGCCCTCGCCGCGCATCAGCACCTCGAGCAGGCTGAATTCCCGGGGCTGCAGGTCGATCGCCTGGCCCTGCCTGGTGACGCGGCGCATGATCAGGTCCATTTCGAGGTCGGCGACGCGCAGGCTGGTCTTCTGCTCCTGCGCCGCCGGCCGGCGGCCGAGCGCGTTGATGCGGGCCAGCAGCTCGGAAAAGGCGAAGGGCTTGACCAGATAATCGTCGCCGCCGGCCTCCAGCCCCTCCACCCGGTCGTCGACGCCGCCGATCGAGGTCAGGAATATGGCCGGCGTCTTGACGCCGGCCGCGCGCACCGCCTTGATCATCGACAAGCCGTCGAGGCCGGGGACCATGCGATCGGCCACGATGACGTCATAGGCATCGCGGGTCGCCGCGGCGAGCGCGTCATTGCCGTTGCGCAGGAGGTCGCAGGCATGTCCGGCCTCGCTCAGCCCCCTGACGACATAGTCGGCGGTCCTTGGGTCATCCTCAACCAGCAGCAGTCGCATCTTGGCCTATCATTGGGTGTCGAGTTCGGCGGCATGGTAGCATCGGCGATGACCCATTCCCACAAGCCGGGCTTACGCACGCCTGTCCGGGCCCTTACAAATTCGTAAGAAAGACCGAAAATGCTGATGAGGCCTCGCAATAGGGCAGGAGAAAGGCTAGTGGGGTAGCGTCCTGCCTGGGCCGGAGTGACGGAAACCGCCGGAGTGACTGAAACCCAATGGCTTACACATCGCTCAAGTCGGCGCCGAAAGCGTTCGACCAGCACAGACGCCTGATCGTCGTCCAGGCCGCCGCGGTGGTGGCCATCGTCCTGCTCTTGTTTTCCAAGCCGTTCCTTAGCGAGGGCTCGAGCGGGCACGAGCTGGTGGAGACTGCCGGCTTCGGCCTTGTGCTCGTCTGCTTCTTCGGCCGGCTGTGGAGCATCCTCTATGTCGGCGGCAAGAAGAACGACGAGTTGATCGTCTCCGGTCCGTTCTCGATGACCCGCAACCCGCTCTATTTCTTCTCGACCGTCGGCGCGGTCGGCATCGGGCTGATGTTCGGATCGGCGCTGGCGGCCGTGATGCTCGGCCTCGCGAGCTTCCTCGTCTTCCGCTTCACCGCAGGCCGGGAGGCCGAGTTCCTGTTCGGCAAGTTCGGCGCCGCCTACACCGCCTATGCCGAGCGGACGCCGCGTTTCTGGCCGAACCCGATGCTCTACCGCGACCAGGACCAATTGGTCTTTTCCACCAGCGCGCTGAAAAGCACATTCCGGGACGGGCTCTATTTCCTGGCCCTGTTTCCGCTCATCGAGACGGTCGAGCATTTTCATGTGATCGGCATGCTACCGACCTTGTTCACAATCTACTGATCGCGATTGGGCATTTCGCTGCCCGATCCACAAAGCCCGGCCGATTAGCCCAAAAGAAGTCAGGGGCAACGCCTTGAGTCCGTTCTGGCGGAGCATATACAGCCGTATAACTTTGGCTGATGGCTGGCGCGATGGACGTTCGCATATCGAAACACAATACGCTTGGACGGCTGTCGGTGTTTGAGCTCGACGCCTTGCGGGAAGCTTTCAAGCGATCGATTCGCGAGAACAACGTCACCGAAATCCAGTGGGCGGAGCACGCCGAGCTTTTCGTCAAAAGCGCGATCGGCAAAGAAAGTCGCACCATCCAGACTTAACCAGCCTGACTGGTTACATCCGGCCCTTGCCGCGCGCGCCGCGCCGCGTGCTTTCCAGTAGGATCGCCAGGCAGCCGACCAGGATCAGGACGCCGCCGGCGAGCGGCGGCAGCGCCAGAAGCTTCACGGCGCCGCCGACCAAGCCAATCAGGAGCAGCACCAGCAGCGCAAGGCTGCCGTCGTCGACGAACATGCCGACAAGCTCCTTCAGCACGAGGCGAATGATTTTCATCGGGCAATTTCCCCGACAGGCCTGACATAGGTGCTGCGCAGCCAGCGCACCATGGCAAAGGATGCGGTGGCGATGACGGCGAAGATGGCAAGCAGCGCAAAATCCTCGCCCGGCCATTCGGCGCCGAGGCCCTCGCCGGTCCAGAACACGCCGAAGCTGGTCAGCATCAGGCCGACGACGAATTTGAGCGCGTTTTCCGGCACGCGCGCCAGCGGCCGGTGCACCGCGAGGCCGATCAGCATCACCAGCACGAAGGCAGCCAACGCGCCGAAGCCGGCTTCAAGCGTCTGGCCGTGGGCGGCGCCGACGGCGATGACGATGAACACCACCTCGACCCCTTCGAGCAGCACCGCCTTGAAGGCCGCCACGCCGGCCAGATAGTCGGCGCGGCGGTCGCCGGCCTGGCGGCTCAGCGCGTCGGTTTGCCTGGAGAAGGCTGCCTCTTCGTCGCGGAGCGCGATGACGCCGGCGCTGCGCAGGATCGCCTTGCGCAGCCAGCGCATGCCAAACAGGATGAGAAGCACGCCGACCGCGAACTGCAGCAGCGTGATGGGGACGAGCGCCAGCAGCGGCCCGAAAGCCAGCACCAGCGCCGCCAGCACGGCGAGCGCCGATGCGGCGCCGGTCAGCGCCGGGCGCCAGCCGCGCGTCACGCCGACGGCAAGCACGATGGTGAAGGCCTCGACCACCTCGACGAAGGACGCCAGGAAGGAAGCCGTCACGGTGGAGAGAACGGGCGTCAGTTCATGCATGGAACGGGTACCGGCTCCGTGTTTCGCGGCCCTTTCCAGAATGCGGGTCGGTCCAGCCTTGTTCAACAGGCGATGAAGCACAAAGTATGGCGGATGGATAGATCGGCCGCGACGGCTGGACATTCTACCGCACGGCCAGGGTGGCACCGAGCATCTCGACGACCATCTCACGTCAACAGTGTCTGGATCCTGATCGATTGACGGTCTGTATCCGTTAGAGTTCCGTTGAACCGCCGTACGGCCTTGACTATTTGCCTTGCGCAATTCCGAAGCGGGAGCCGTTAAGCGCTTTTGCTGGTATTGCGTTGGAGCAACACGAGAATACGAGCGGCTCAGAGGGCCGCGCTGAAGCGGAATGGAGCGTATGAAGAAGATCGGGTTTCTGTCCTTCGGGCATTGGTCGCCCTCGCCGCAATCGGGCACGCGCTCGGGCGCCGACGCGCTCTTGCAGTCGATCGACCTTGCGGTCGCGGCCGAGGAGCTCGGCGCCGACGGCGCCTATTTCCGCGTCCACCATTTCGCCCGCCAGCTCGGCTCGCCGTTTCCGCTGCTTGCCGCGGCCGGCGCCAAGACCAAGCGCATCGAGCTCGGCACCGCCGTCATCGACATGCGCTACGAGAACCCGCTCTACATGGCCGAGGATGCGGGCGCGGCCGACCTCATCGCCGGCGGCCGGCTGCAACTCGGCATCAGCCGCGGCTCGCCCGAGCAGGTGATCGATGGCTGGCGCTATTTCGGCTATGTGCCGGAGGAGGGTAAGACCGACGCCGACATGGCCCGCCGCCACGCCGAGATTTTTCTCGACCTGTTGCGCGGCGAAGGGTTCGCGCAGCCCAATCCGCGGCCGATGTTTCCCAATCCGCCCGGCCTGCTCAGGCTCGAACCGTTCTCGCAGGGCCTGCGCGAGCGCATCTGGTGGGGTGCGGCAACCAACGCCACCGCCGTATGGGCGGCCAAGCTCGGCATGAACCTGCAGAGCTCGACGCTGAAGTTCGACGAGGGCGGCCAGCCGCTGCATATCCAGCAGGCCGAGCAAATAAGAGCCTTCCGCGCCGCCTGGAAGGAAGCCGGCCATGCCAGGGAGCCGCGCGTCTCGGTGAGCCGCAGCATCTTCGCTCTGGTCAACGACATGGACCGCGCCTATTTCGGCGGCAGCGAGGGCGAGGATCATTTCGGTTATATCGAACCGGAAAAGCGTGCCGTGTTCGGCCGCACCTACGCCGCCGAGCCCGACGTGCTCATAGAACAGCTCAAGGAGGACCAGGCGATCGCCGAGGCCGACACGCTGCTGCTCACCGTGCCCAACCAGCTCGGCGTCGACTATAACGCCCATGTCATCGAGTCGATCCTGAAGCACGTCGCGCCGGCGCTCGGGTGGCGGTGAGTTGGTTCCGTGCGCCAACCTCTCGGCGATGGTGATTGGCGAGAGCGGCGAAGCGCCTAATCTCCCCCCTTGCGGGGGAGATGCCGGCAGGCCAGAGGGGGGTGCTGTCCCGCCGGCATCTCAGCACTGGTTTCTTTACCTTTGGTCAAGCGTCGTCTCTCGGGCTTGACCCGAGAATCCATGTCGTGACGGCTCCCGTAAAATGCGCTTGCCAGAATTCTGCACCATGGCAACGCTCATAGGACACGGCACGGATCCTACGGTCTGCAAGTGTCGCTTCGCTCCTTGCTCCGCCCTTGGATTGACGAAGCGATAGGCTGCGTTCCTTCGCACCCCCCTCTGTCCTGCCGGACATCTCCCCCCGCAAGGGGGGGGATTGGCAGCTTCGGCGCCAGCGTCCTCCCGCCGGCCTTACCGCCGATATTGACATCTGGTAAAATCAAACCCTAGTCTGCCGCGTAATCGGTTACGTAACCGATTACGGCTCATTAAAAGTGGAGGAAAGCATGAGCAAGGTTTCAAATACCCATGGGCTCGAGCTGGGCTCGGTCTCGCGTCGCCGGTTCCTCAAGACCAGCGCGCTGGCGGCCGGAGCACTCACTTTGCCGCTCGGCCCGGCTCTCGCCGCCGACAAGCCGAAGGTCGGCCTGGTCATGAAGTCCTTGGCCAACGAGTTCTTCAAGCAGATGCAGGCCGGCGCAGAAGCGTATGCGGCCAAGAACAAGGACAAGTTCGATTTCGCCGCCGTCGGCATGAAGGACGAGCGCGACTTCGCAGCGCAGGTCGATGCGATCGAGAACTTCATCACCCAGAAATACAACATCATCGTCGTGGCGCCCGCCGACTCGAAGGCCATGGTGACGCCGATCGCCAAGGCGCTCAAGGCCGGGATCAAGGTCATCAACATCGACGTCGCGCTCGACGAGAAAGCCAAAAAGAAGGCCGGCGTCGACCTCGCCTTCTTCGGCCCGGACAACCGCGCCGGCGCCAAGCTCGCCGGCGACGCGCTCGGCAAGGCGCTGGGCAAGGGCGGCAAGGTGGTCATCCTCGAGGGCAATCCGGAGGCTGACAACGCCAAGCAGCGCAAGCTCGGCTTTGATGACTCCGTGAAGGAGTACAAGCTGAAGCTGCTCGACTCCAAGACGGCGCATTGGGAGACCGAGGAAGCCAACACGCTGATGACCAACTTCCTGACCCAGCATCCCGACATCCAGGGCGTGATGGCGGCTAACGATTCGATGGCGCTCGGCGTCGTCAAGGCGATCGACGCGGCCGGCAAGTCGGGCAAGATCAAGGTGGTCGGCTTCGACAACATCCCCGCCGTGGGTCCGCTGCTGAAGGAAGGCAAGATGCTCGCCACCGTCGAGCAGTATGGCGCCCAGATGGCGGCAATGGGCATCGATTACGGCCTGCGCGAGCTTGCCGGCGAGAAATTCTCCGGCTGGGTGAAGACAGACGTCAAGCTGATCACCGCTTGAGGCGAGCAAGGGCGCCGGTACTCCCTCTGGCGTTATCCATTCGCTTGTCTCATCATCGCCGTCGGCAAACTGCCGGCGGCGATGACGGCGCGCTCATACCGCCTTGCGGCAGAAGAGCGCCATTCAGGATTGCTGCATGGACGATGTGATTCTTTCCCTTGAAGGGGTCGGAAAAATCTTTCCCGGCGTCGTCGCGCTGAGCGGCGTCTCGCTGTCGATCGCACGCGGCGAAACCCATATCGTGCTGGGAGAAAACGGCGCCGGCAAGTCGACGCTGATCAAGCTGCTCGCCGGCATCTACCAGCCGGACAGCGGCACGATCGCCTTCAATGGCATGCCCTACCAGCCGAAGACACCGCATGATGCGCAGCAGAGCGGCATCCGCGTTGTGCATCAGGAGCTGAACCTGCTGCCTTATCTCAGCATCGCCGAGAATCTGATGCTGGAAAACCTGCCGCGCCGCGGCTTCGGTATCGTCGACCGCAAGGCGCTCAACCGGCGCGCCGTCGCGTTGCTGAAAGAGGTCGGCCTCGAGATCGATCCGAGAACGCGGGTCGAGGCACTCGGCGTCGCGCAGATGCAGCTGGTCGAAATCGCCAAGGCGCTGAGTTACGACAGCAAGCTTTTGGTGCTGGACGAGCCGACGGCGACGCTGACGCCGCCGGAGATCAAGCGGCTGTTCGCCATCATCAAGCGGCTGAAGGCAAAAGGCGTCACCATCATCTATATCTCGCACCGCCTGCACGAGGTGTTCGAGATTGGCGACCGGGTGACCGTGTTGCGCAACGGCAGGCTGGTCGCGACCCGCGACCTCCACGGCCTGTCGGTGCCGGATATCGTTCGCATGATGATCGGCCGCGACATCGCCGACGAATTCGGCTTCGATGCCTCGATCATGCCGGGCAAGGTCGCGCTCAGCGTGACCAATCTGAAGCGCGATGCTGCGACGCCGGAAATATCCTTTTCGGTACGGCATGGCGAGATCCTGGGCGTCGCCGGCCTGGTCGGCAGCGGCCGCACGGAAGCAATGCGGGCGCTGTTCGGCGCCGATGCGAAGCTCGACGGCGTCGTCGAGATCGACGGCAGGCCGGTGGCGATCGCGGCACCCAAGGATGCGGTGCGGCATGGGTTAAGCCTGCTTACCGAGGACCGCAAGGGCCAGGGCCTTCTGCTCGACCTGCCCGTGGACAAGAACATCACCATCACCGATCTCGGCAAAGTCTCGCGCCACGGGCTGGTCAACCGCATTGCCGAAGCCGCGGCCGCCAACGACCTGGTCGGCCAGCTGCGCGTCAAGGCAAGCTCGATCGAGCAGGCGGTGCGCAATCTTTCCGGCGGCAACCAGCAGAAGGTGGTGCTGGCCAAATGGCTGTTCCGGGGCACCTCGACGCTGATCCTCGACGAGCCGACGCGCGGCGTCGACATCGGCGCGCGGCGCGAGATTTATCAGCTCTTGTGGATGCTGGCGGCAGCGCAGAAGGGCATCATCATGGTATCGTCCGACCTGCCAGAGCTGATGGGCATGTGCCACCGCATCATCGTCTTTTCCAAGAACAAGATCGTCGGCGAGGTGCCGCGCGCCGAATTCGACCAGGAGCGCATCCTGTCGCTCGCCTATCAGGAGTATGTGCGACCATGACCGAGACGTCCGAACCGCTGGTGTCGGCGCCCGTTTCCCCCGGCAGGGCGAAGTTCCTGCGCTTCCTGATCCGCGACGCCGGCGTGCTCTTGGCGCTGGTGCTGATCACCCTGTTCTTCTCCGTCAGCGCGCCCTATTTCGCCACGCCCGACAATGCGCTGAAGATCTTCGTGCAGATCGCCATCAACACGGTGCTTGCGGCCGGCATGACGTTCGTCATCCTCACCGGCGGCATCGACCTTTCGGTCGGTTCGGTGCTGGCGCTGTGCACCGTGGTCGGCGCCACCGTCATGATCGACGAGAGCTTGTCGCCGGCCGTCGCGATCACGCTGGCGCTGCTCGCCTGCATGGCGACGGGTGCTGCCTGCGGCTTCCTCAACGGCTGGATCTCGACGCGCTGGAAGATCCCCTCCTTCATCGTCACGCTCGGCATGCTCAACATGGCTGCGGGCGCCGCCCGCGTCGTCAGCGACAATTCGACCATCACCGGCCTGCCGCAGAGCTTCGTCGATTTCGGCAACCTCATCATCGGCGGCTTCCTGCCGTCGATCTTCCTGGTCGCGGTGCTGGTGATCGCGGCCGGCTGGTTCGTGCTGCGCTTCACTGTCTTCGGCCGCATGGTCTTCGCCGTCGGCACCAATGACGAGGCGGTGCGGCTCTCCGGCCACAATCCGGACTTCTACAAGGTCGCCGCCTTCACCATCAGCGGCTTGACGGCCGGCATCGCGGCGATGGTCTATCTCTTGCGCTTGAACATCGGCAGCCCGATCGCCGGCGTCGGCTACGAGCTCAACGCGATTGCCGCCGTCATCATCGGCGGCACCAGCCTCAGCGGCGGCAAGGGCTCGATCATCGGCACCCTGGTCGGCGCCTGCATCCTGCAGGTGCTCTCCACCGGGCTGCAGCTGCTCGGCGTCGGCGACAATTTCAAACCCATCGTGATTGGCCTTGTCATCGTGCTCGCCGTCATCCTAGACGCTTATCGGGAGAGGCTGTTGCGGAGGATCCGCTAGGGGAAACGCAGGGACCATGACCACAATTGCCGATGTCGCACGCTACGCGGGGGTATCCGTCGCAACGGTCTCGCATGTGATGAACCGCACGCGCCATGTCGAGCCGGAGACGGCCGAGCGCGTGCGCGCGGCGATCACCGCACTGCGCTACAGCCCGAATTCGCTGGCGCGGAGCCTGAGGCGCGGCGAGACCAAGACCATCGGCCTGCTCTTGCCCGACAACTCCAACCCGTTCTTCGCCAGCGTCGCGCGCCAGATCGAGGATGCGGGCTTCGTGGCGGGCTATACGGTGATCCTGTGCAATTCCGACGGCAGCGCCGAGAAGGAAGAGCGCTACCTGTCGGTGCTGATGGCCAAGCAGATCGACGGGCTGATCTTTGCCGGCTCGTCCGACCATGCGCGGGTGTTCGCGAGCCTTTCCACCGCCGTGCCGGCGGTGCTGCTCGACCGCGAGATCCATTCCGTCCATGTCGATTCGGTGCTGGTCGATCACGACCACGGCGGCTATCTCGCCGGCCGCTACCTGGTCGGGCTCGGCCACAAAAGGATCGGCGTCATCGGCGGCCCCCGCGATTCGAGCTCCAGCCCGGCCCGCCTGCGCGGCTTTACCCGCGCGCTCGAGGAGGCAGGCCTCGCATTGTCCCCGTCATCGGTGGTCGATTCCGACTATCATTTCGCCGGCGGCCGCCTGGCGATGGAGCGGCTGATGGAACAGGCGCCGGAGATCACCGCGGTGTTCGCCTGCAACGACCTGATGGCCATGGGCGCCATCACCGCGCTGCGCTCGCGCGGATTGCGGGTCCCCGACGACATGTCGCTGGTCGGCTTCGACGACATTCCCTATGCGGTCACCACATGGCCGCCGCTGACGACGATCGCCCAGCCGGTCGAGAAGATCGGAACGCGGGCGGTGAGCCTCCTGCTCGAGCGCGTCGGCGAGCCCACAGCGCCGTCGCGCCGCGAGGTGCTGGCGCCGGTCCTGGTGGAGAGGGAAAGCTGCGCGGCTTTGCGCAAGTAGGTACCAACGTCCCCGTAACGGCAGGGCAATCGCATAGGTCAGCGCCAGCCCCCGCTCCGTCTCGGCGCTACGCGCCGAGCCACCTCTCCCCCACTTTGTGGGGGCGAGGAAACGCCAACCGCTGACGGTGCCGCCTTGAAAAGCTTGGGTTCCTCGCCCCGCCAGCGGCGGGGGAGAGGTGGCTCGGCGAAGCCGAGACGGAGAGGGGGAGCGCCCTATGCGATTGTCCGAACGTTTCGAAGGCCTCACGCCGCCGGCTGCATGGCGGCCCTGAGCAGCATGCCGAACAGGTCGCGCGGCTCGTCGGGATCGGCGAGCAGGTCGAGCTCCTCATAGAGGCCGGTGGCCTGGAGCTGGTCGCGGACATAGCGCAGCGCGGAAAAATCTTCCGTGGCGAAGCCGACGGAATCGAACAGCGTGATCTGTTCCGGCGCCTTGCGGCCCTCGGCCTGGCCGGTCATCACCTGCCACAGCTCGGTCACCGGATGGTCGGCGTCGAGCTGCTGGATCTCACCCTCGATGCGCGTCTGCGGCGGGAACTCGACGAAAATGTCGGAGCGCAGCAGGATGTCGCGATGAAGCTCGGTCTTGCCGGGGCAGTCGCCGCCGACCGCGTTGATGTGGACGCCGGAGCCGACCATGTTGTCGGTCAGGATGGTGGCGTACTGCTTGTCGGCGGTCACCGTGGTGATGATGTCGACGCCTTCCACCGCGTCCTGTCCGGTCGAGCAGATGGTGATGTCGAAACCCTTGCCGGCGAGGTTGCGGGCGCATTTTTCCGAGGCCGAACGATCGATGTCGTAGAGCCTGAGCCGGTCGATGCCGAGCAACGCCTTGAAGGCGATGGCCTGGAACTCGGACTGGGCGCCGTTGCCGATGATGGCCATGGCGCGCGAGCCCTTGGGCGCCAGGTATTTGGCGGCGACGGCGGAAGTGGCCGCGGTGCGCAGCGCCGTCAGGATCGTCATCTCAGTGAGCAGCATCGGATAGCCGGAGCCGACATCGGCGAGCACGCCGAAGGCGGTGACCGTCTGGCGGCCCTCGCGCATGTTCTTCGGGTGGCCGTTGACATATTTGAAGCCATAGAGCCGGCCGTCGCTGGTCGGCATCAGCTCGATGACGCCGTCATGGCTGTGCGAGGCGATGCGCGGCGTCTTGTCGAACAGCTCCCAGCGGCGGAAATCCTCCTCGATATAGGCGGCGAGCTCGGTGAGGAAGCGCTCGACGCCGATGGCGAGCACCAGCTTCATCATGCGATCGACGCTGACGAAGGGGACGATGGCAAGGCGTGAAGGCTGGGTCATAATCAAAGGCTTCCGGAATGGCTGCGGGTCGGGCGGTCCATGATGCGGCGGCCCATCAGGCTGGCGGTGAGGTCGACCATCAATGTGGCGGTGCGGCCGCGCTCGTCGAGGAACGGATTGAGCTCGACAAGGTCGAGGCTGGAGACCAGGCCGCTGTCGGACAGCATCTCCATCACCAGATGCGCCTCGCGGAAGGTGGCGCCGCCGGGCACCGTGGTGCCGACGGCAGGCGCGATCGACGGGTCGAGGAAATCGACATCGAGGCTGACGTGAAGCAGCCCGTTTGCCTCTTCGACTTTGGCCAGGAAAGCGCGCAGCAGTGGGGCGATGCCGTGCTCGTCGATGGTGCGCATGTCGTGCACCATTACGCCCGCTTCCTTGAGCGCGCGGCGCTCGGCCGGATCGACGCTGCGCAGGCCCATGGTGCAGATGCGGGCGGGGTCGACGGCAGCCGGCAGATCCGGGAAATAACCGTTGAAGCCGGGCCGGCCGCTGGCATAGGCGAGCGGCACGCCATGCAGATTGCCGCTGGTGGTGGTGTCGAGCGTGTGGAAATCGGGATGGGCGTCGAGCCAAAGCACGAAGAGCGGCCGGCCGCGTTCGGCGGCGCGGCGCGCCACGCCGGACACGGTGCCGGCGGAGATCGAGTGGTCGCCGCCGAGGAAGATCGGCATGGCATCCCTGGAAGCGGTGTAGGCGGCCTCGGCGATCGCCGACGTCCAGGCGGAAATCTCCGGCAGCGCCTTCAAGGCGAGATTGCCATGAACCACCGCGCGCGCCTGAGCCGGCTGCACGGCGCCCCAGTCCTCGACCTCATGGCCGAGCTCCGACAGCACCGAGACGAGCCCCGCGGTGCGCAGCGCGCTTGGCCCCATCTCGCATCCCATCCTGCCCGCGCCGTCCTGCACCGGCGCGCCGACGATCCTGCAGCGCATGATTGTTTTTTCGCCCTCTTGCGATTGATTGCTGGCAGTAAACCATCGCCGCCCGGCGGTTTGAACATGGAAAATTGGCATTTCGAGAAGGCTGATCTATCATATTGCTCAGATCGCCTGATCGAAATGGACAGTCATGGATGCGCTCGACGAAAGACTGGTGACGCTGCTGAGGCACGATGCGCGGCGCAGCGTCTCCGATCTCGCGCTCGATCTCGGCGTCTCGCGCGCGACGGTCAGGGCGCGCATGGAGCGGCTGGAAAAATCCGGCGAGATCATCGGCTACACGGTGGTGCTGCGCGCCGACGCCGTCGATCAGAGGATACGCGGCGTCATGATGATCGAGATCGAGGGCCATGCCGCCGACCGCGTGATCCGGGCGCTCGGCGGCTTTCCCGAGGTGTCGACCATCCACACCACCAACGGCCGCTGGGACCTGGTGGTCGAGCTCGGCACCGCCTCGCTCACCGATTTCGACGCCGTGCTGCGCCGGATACGGCTGATTCCAGGGATAACGGGGAGCGAGACCAGCCTGCTGTTGGCGACGCCGAGGACGACGAGGGCCAGGCTGGCGTAGGTCCGCAAAAGCTGCTTTCGGCCGGCCGCAAAAGCGAAAAAGCCGCGGAAAACCGCGGCTTTTCGTTTGCTTGATCCCGGAAGGGAAACTGGAGCGGGTGAGGCGATTCGAACGCCCGACCCCAACCTTGGCAAGCGAAAAATTACGCCGTCTCTCCAGCTTGCAGGAGTTCACTCGGTACGTCCAGAATACGCCAGAGGTCGCGCTCTCCGTTTGGACACTTGTCCCCCTGGACGTAACCGCCAAGGACTGTAGCGAATTCCCGCGCACTCGAGAGATCGTAACCGCGCGGTGACCCGCACACATCGGCGCCCGTCATTGTTGCGAGAGGTTGGAGCATCGGCATCAGCTGGCTGTCCGACTATTTCGGTTCGGATAGGACTGAACGAACTACCGGCTGCTGCCTGCGAAATGCCTTCTCCAACTGCACCATCGCGACGACCATGGCTTCAATCATTTGTGGCCAGCGTGTCTTGTCGAAGATGTCACCAGGCATCACGGCCTTTATCCGGCACGCCCGCTTATCATCCAATCTCTCCCATATCAGCGGCGACCCAAAATCCTCTTCAATCTGATCCTTGTGAGAGTGCAATAGGTCGAACACCTTTTCATTCTCGGTTTTGTCTCCACGGTCGATATAGATCTCCGCCCTGCTGGCATCCCCAGTTACTGAAAAGTTCAGGCCTATCCCTCGGACACCGGTAGAAGCCGAGATCCAATTCTGCTGCGAGGACGTGATGTTGCGATAGAGCTCAGAGCGTTTGTTAATTTCGGGTAAGAGCTGCCCCCAGAATTCTCGGCGAAGCGTATGGCGCGTGATTTGAGCCTCAGCGCCAGCGACTTCGTCCTGCGCTTTCGAAGCCAGTCCAATCATGAACTCCTCAGCGTCCCGCGTCGGAATTATCTGCTCAACTGTCAAAAACAACTCGTCATTCATGGTGTATGGCGTTGTTTTGAAGCACTGAAGCCGGACATTGAAATTCATCAACCAAAGGACCGTTGACGTCACCTCTTTTCGGAAATGCGCAGCCACCAGGATAATCCGCTGTGTCACGCCCTTGTTCAGGCTGAGCTCCTGAAACTCGTCGACGTCGAAGAACTCGCACAGTTTGTCTTCTGCCGATGTGGCAGGTGATGTCTTGGACAGAAACTCCTGATAGATGCTCCGGATATTTTCGCGTGAGAGACTCGCGCAATAGGAAGCGTACTTCAGCGCCTGCCAGGTGACATCTCGGCCCGCGTCGTCGAGCTTGTTCTCGATGATCACCAGAGACCCCTGCTTGTCGAGCGCGAGCAGATCAAGCCGCTCGTTCGTGTCGGAAAACCCAGCAAACTCCTTCTGAATTATCAGAAGCTCCTCTCCTAAAACCTCGGGATACTTGGCGATCCACTCCTGAAGATTGGCGCGCTCTTTGAGGCCGAGGTCGGAGAAAGTTCGAATTTTGAGCGGTATGATTTCGTTCTTCGCCCTATCGATTCTAAACATCGTCCTCCATTCTGCAGGTGCGCGGAAGAGCCTGCGTCGTGCCCATAGCGAAATATAAAATCCCTGTTGGAAAGCCTAAAGCAAGCACCGTCTGCACGTGTGGCGGGCCAACGCTAGCACGAGCGACTGGTTTTCGCCGTTCCTCCGGGCAAAGTGGAGCCTGCAGGCTTACGGCTCCGCGATGAACCAGATTTTGGGAAGCTGAATTGTCATCAGCTGGCCTCGATGCCGCGAACCAGCATCAGCAGCCTTTGGAACTCGGCGTTGTCGCTATCACCCTTCCAGAAGTTGATGAACTGGCAGACCACCTGGAGATTGCCCACCTCGTAATGCCCGGCGCTGTCAATACGATCTAACGAGGGCAGGAGGTTCTTGTCTGCCTCCGGGCCGAGAAACTGAAACGGGATGCCGGTGAGTGCGCATCGGTTGTCTTGAAGATCGAGCAGCGAAGCAATCAGCTTCTCCAGCTCGGCTGTGGTCATCCGCAGTTCCTTGTTCTTTAGGATGCGCTGGACTATCTGCCCATTTGCGTTCTTCACGGTGTTCTCGACCGACATACGCATGGCGATGATGGATTTCTCACGCCCACCGAGATAGCGCACCTGATCCCTGCCGCCCGCGGCCCTGGCGATCGAGCCCTCCGCTTCCATTTTCAGAAGCGTTGCGAACACCCAACAGAAGGAATGTGCATCGACCAGGCGGGCGCTTTTCAAACCGGCTGCCGTCTCGATGAGCGAACGCAACTCGGCGAGCGTCTGATTGTAGGTCGAATAATTCTCCCAACTGCATTGGCGCAAGGTCGATAAGTCGATCCCGGCCGCCCGGAAAGCGCGGTCGAAACCAGTCGGCTGGATCGGCATAAACCGGTCCATGTCCTTGAGAAAATAGAAATAGGCGAGGAGTGGATACTTGCCGCCCGTCAGTTCACTCAGGCGATCGAATGTTGCGCCCTCATCGGCGTTGCTGCGAAAAAGGCCGAACAGCAGTTGCTCGATCTCGCGACGCAGCTTCGGGTTGGATGCCGCCTCCAAGAGCGCACGGTGATCGCGGTTGGCATGCCCGAAACGATTCTGCCAGAAGACAAGATTGTTAGTGAGGTTGCTCCGGCTGTTCTGAATCTCGATTGCTTCGATCATGCGGTTCAGGATCGCACCGGAGCCGATGGCGGCTTCCGACCATTCCCCGGTGCGAAGCAGCCCGAGTGCGTAGGCGCGCAAGCGCGGCTTGTAGCTTTCCCAGTCGTAGATCAGCCCATCGGCGAAGCTTGCGAACGGCCGTCCCGATTTCGCCGTCATCAGTACTTGGAAGCGCGCGAAGGCTTCGCGGAAGGCGTGCGAATCAATGGCTGCAGAGGCGGCGAGTGCGGGGGCCGCGCGTCCCGGACCGGCATACCAGTCTAGGAATTTGGTTAGAGCGCTGGAGCTATCGATTTCGATGCGTAGGGTTGTCGGTGCCCGAAGCGGCAGAAGCGGCCCGTTGATGTTCGAGTTGCTATTCGAAGCGCTATCCATCAGGCGCACACCGTCGAGTTTCGGCGGTGCGGGCGGCTGGAACCAGATACGTGTCTCGGTGGCTTCGCGATGGATGGCTAGCACCCTGCCGGACGACGTGGTGAATCCGACCACATAATCGGTGGGGGGCTTGGCCGGCTCGCCAAATCGAGACCTAAGTATCGCTTCGGCATCCGCAATAGCGAGGGTCATTCCGCCGGTTCCCTTTCACCTTCTGCGGTAGCCGCATTCGGGTCGGCTAATCATCGCGTACCCCCATCATGTGCAGGGCGTGCACAATGAATTCCACCGCATCGCTAGACGCTTCAGCCTGCCGCTTCATCTTGCGGCCCGTCCGCAAAACTTCCTCTGTGGCTCCATTCACGATACCTGAATTTCAAGTTTCCGGCATTTTGTTAGAGCCTGTTTCAAAACTCGCTCGTGCGAGATTGTTGGCCTGCGGGGAGCAATGGTCGACTTGACGGCAACCGAGCAACTTCGCGGGCGAAGCAAACATTTTAAGGGAAGTTACCGAGGCAGTTTTCGGATTGGGATTTTGCCCGCCGAATTTGATTTCGCGGAAGCACGAGGCGAGAAAGCCGTCGGCAGGCCGGGTGCGCAGATGGGTGGCTAATATGTTACGGCGTCGCGTCCCGAGCAAACCTCCCAGTTGTCTGATCGACACACGTCCACGCCAATATAAATCGGGCCGGTTGGTGCTGCTGCGCCGTTCTTAATGTCTCTCAGAGCATACATCAGTGCGTACCCGATCCTGAATGGTCGTTGAAGTGCCTCGCCGTTCAAAAGGTTTTTCTTCCAAAGGCGCGTCCTAACGTCGTCTTGGCCTTCGAAGGTATCTGCTATCACGAATGCAAGGTAACGCGTTTGAATTGCCTGCGCATGATCCACCATGAAATCGCTGAAGGACGCTTCGTCAAAGCCGGTAAATCCCGACGCCGACACGAACGCGCCGAGGTCGCTGTTGTCAGTCAAGACCTCCTCAATTTTGCCCATGGTGGTCGCAAAATCATCGGTCGTGTAGACCGGACATCCGGCAAGCTCCGTCCATCCTCCCTGTCCATTAAGTTGATTCCCGGGAGCTTGAGGGCTGTGGGCTCCGGCCAAGGCGTCCCGAATGCCCCACAGCCTATCCTCGTTCCTTGTAGATGTGGCAGAGTTCGATTGAAGGCAGATCGACCCCCCTGCTGGTTTCAGCATCTTAATAAGCTTGCCAATATCAGCGCCTAGATCGTAGTCGTTTGATCCCACAAATACAGTGCGGAGTGATGTTGACCCTGCCGGCAGATCAACGTCCCATGCTACCACGGGAATGCCTGCCGCAGCGGCAGCCTTAAGCTCTCCGACCACGGACGGATCGTCGTATGCATCAACCGCAATGCCATCGACCTTACGGGCGACTAAATCGGCGAGGATCTTGGCCTGCCCCGCCGCGTCGTCGGCGGGCTGAGGGAAGCACACCAAATCCTGCCTTAATTCCAACTCGGCCTGCTTACAGCCATCATCAACACGTTGAAAAAACGGGTCGTCGTGTCTCGAAACGACATAAAATTCGTAAGGCGTTCGAGCCTGAAGAACCGAGGAGGGAGAAGATATCATCGTCCCCGCCAGTGCGAGCCATAGCCATCTTTTCCACGATATCACTATTGGCACTCCGTGAGGCGGTGCGCTGCCGATTTTACTTTCTGGTATGCCACGTAGTAGGCGTCATTCAGATCGCCTTGCTGCTTGAATGTTATATCCCCTAACGCGGTGCGAAAGCGAAATTTATTAATCGCGCTAACGACTTTGTCGCGCTCGAACGAAGACGCATTTATAACTGCGCCTGCCCAGATTTGCACGGCGGCGTACGTCAGGTCATCAATAGGTATAGTTGCAAGTCTGGAATCTTCTGCCAGATTTTCTGGCCTAGCCCAATAGTTTTTCGACGCTATCGCATCCTCTGCCAAGATAATCACACTGGGCATTGAGACGTGTATTTCATTCGCAAATTCGCCCAACCCAGGATAACGACCACCAAGATATACAAAGTCGATTGTGTCCGACTTCAAGCTGTCGACCTCTGAGGTATAATCGCCCTTTCCCGGGATGAACTTATCGTTGATGTCCGGCTGGCGGCTATGAGCTTTCATGGCAGAGACCACATCTGCAGTCAGAGCGTCTCCGTATAACGATCCATCCGACAAAACAGCGACCTTCTTTCCTGTTAAGCTGGCTAGAAACTCGCCGGCCACATGCCCTACGCCTGCAGTGGGACCGGGAGCGGGGTCACGGGCGCATATGCGAAATATCCCCGCCGTTGGAGACGTTTGCATGAAATCTACATTCGTGCTGTCTAGCGAAATCTGAAGGATGCTTTCCTTGTCGTAGATTGCGGAAGCGGTCATAGAATCCAGCAGGCAACGATGACCCAGGACCAGTACGGGAATTTGGCTTGCTAACTGGTTCGCGGCCGCGATTGCCCGTTTCCGATCGCATGCGTCGTCGGTGACCTGGAGAACAATCTTTTCGCCAAGCACGCCGCCGTAACGAGTGTTAAGATCGTCGACGGCCTTAGTGGCGCCAGCCTTCATCTGCCCACCAGCTGCTGCCTCGGAACCCGAAAGGGGGGCAGCGAGGGCTATGAGCACATCAGCGCTACAGATATTGCTCGCAGCTAGGCTGCCCACAGCAGCGAAGCCGAATATTGCAATGCAGCGACAGACGTTCATCTGAATGCCCAAGTCAACAGCTCACAGATGCAGCCTACAATGATACCCGCCACGTGTACATGCAGAAGTATCAGTGTCGGACTAGACAGACGCAGGAGTCCCAGCTCGCGCTCGAGAGGTGTCAAGGTTGTCGTGGCGGAACGAGTCACTTTCAGGTACGTTGTTGTGCTTGCGGAGGCGCGAAAGGAGCAGCACGTGAGGAGGAATAGGAGTTTCCCAGCTTTGTGGACCCTATCTCATTCGTTGGTCTTAATCATGGTCGCCGCGAGCTTCGATCCTGGCCAAGTTCGCGCCCAGCAAATGGACAATTTGCAGATATTGGTGCCGGGCGGAGGCGGCGCGGATTTGACGACTGGTGCGCAAACTCTGAAGAAAGGTCTTGAGGGGAGCGGGCTTGTAGGTAAAGTCACCATCAGCCGCCTTCCCGCTGGCGCGGCGGCTGTAACGGGGTCAATGAGCGGAGTTCCAAGTGTCATTGTGGCGGGACCGGATCAGGCGACTGCCCCCCTGAAGGAAACCAAGAGCGGTCGCCAAGGGCCTGAGCCTTTGGCTCTCTTGAGCGGTGAGTACTACGTCTTGGTTATCTCCAAGGCATCCGAGTTCAGATCACTGGCGCATCTCGTCGAGATGATGGTGCAAGACCCCAAATCCGTCACGTGGGTTTTGGCGGAAGGATCAAACGCGGAACTGGCCGTATTGGCAAACATTGCTCAAAGCCTCGACGTTGACCCCAACGAATTGAAGACCGTCACGTATACGACGGCTACGCAACGAGACGCTTTGTTGGGTGGGAGCTTCGCTGTTGCGGTGGGAACTCAGAGCGAATTTATCGATCAAATTGAGCGAGGCGATATTAAAGCGCTGGGGATTGCGGCGCCGGATCGAGTGGCGAGTATTGATGTTCCGACTCTCAGGGAGCAGGGAGTCTATGTTGAGGGGGGCTCTTGGACCGGCATCATGATGCCGCCTGGAAGTCGACCCGCGGACCGGGAGGCGGTTGGCTCAATTATAGGCAAACTTTCAAAAAGCCCGATCTGGCGAAAGCTGCTTGCCGAAAACGGTTGGCGAAATCTTTATAGGGACGAAGATCAGTTCAGTCGTTTCATCGGTCGCGAAACCGAAAGTACCCGAGTCAACCTTCAGGAAAGTGGCCTCACTCCCATTAAATAATTGAATAATGTGGAGTTTTTGCGGCTACAGCTGAAGTCGAGAACCTTGGGGTTCTGATTCCCGCAATCATTCTGCAACCAGTTCTGGCGACAGATTGCAATTGTCTCCGCACTAAAGTAGCTTTCTAGCAATTAAAGAGCGCAGGGAACCAACCAAGCGTATTCGGGGGGATGGGAATGCTGTCCTTTCTCGCGGGTGCAGCAACAGGAAGAGTTCGATTCTTCCTTGCTCTTTTGCAGTGCCTTTGGCTTACGGAAGTCAATAGAGCGCAGGCGGACTATCAGTTCCCTCGCAGCGCTGCAGACTCTCATGAGCAGCTCAACTACCCCATCGACGTCGAGATTGGTGTCAGACCAAGCGACGCAATAGCCGCGTACCTTGAGTATGATGCGCAAGGGCCATCGAACTCAGCAGAGGTGCGGCGCCGCATCAATAGTAATACAAACTCAGGCGGATACGTACGTTTCCAAGCAATTGGCGCTTGGTCCCATATCGTCGACCCAGTGGATCCGCGCGACTTAGTGGCCGGCAGAAACACTCTAGAATTCTTGAAGAACGATTTCGGGCAAATCCCGATTGTCTCGCATGCAAGACTTCGCCTTTGGGTAAAGGGGAACGACGGCAAGGCCAAATTAACCACCTTCGCTGCCGCGGAAACCTTCCTCACCGCGTCACTCTCGTGGGAGCCAGGTGCCGATCTGAATGCCCTCCCCAGGCTATCGGTTGAGCCCGCTCAGGGTCCACCGCTGGAGATCAGCTATCCGGAGAGCGGGCAGTACTTCGGTTCCCGCGCTTTGGTAAGAGGGACAGTGCGGGACGCGGCGTCTGGTCCGGTGCTAGTCCGTGTCGACGGGAAACCGGTCATCACATCTGGAGGGCTTTTCGAGATCATTGTTGATCGGAGCGACGCCGACGTCGGACGGTCCCCGTGGGCAATAAACGTGTCCGCCGAATTCCCTGATGGGCGGCTGATCAATAAGCAGATCAGCCTGTTTAGCCCCCGTGCCGACGAAGAGCTCAGCAAGCCCCCGACCCGCATTGCAATGGTCGAGCCTGGGCAACCGGACCAGGAGGTATTCGGAGCGCATCTCTCAGTACCGCCGGCGGCTAAGCCTGTTCAAGTTCGAGTGTCTTGCCAACGGAAACTTGAGACACCAGCGTCAGCGGAGTTTCTAAATACGACCGGCGGCCAATGCGCGTCCTACCAGATCGAAAAAGGCTCGCTATCAGACTTGGCAGTGTCATTGCCTGCGATCTTGACCAATCTTCCCGATGGCTTTGAACGAACGGACACGAAGCTGGTGGCTATGAACGGCGGATCCAGTGCTTGGTCGATCGTTCCCGAAAGCTACCTCGACATCCCAAACGAGAGGACCGTCGCCACACTGCGGGACCGGTCAAGCGTCGTAATCGCGGGGATTCTCAAGGGGCCGGGTCGCGAAGAGGGGCAACCTGTATCACAAACAAAGGATGGGCTGGACAAACTCACAGGCGGGATCGACCCACTAAGCGGCCGCGTGAGGCTCGCCCCTCCCGAACCTAACCCCTTCGGTTCGGCGAACCTGACCTTTCCTATGCTGCTCCGCCCCGTGCGTGGTGGCAACCAACCGCGGTTTTCTCTCTCATATAATTCTTTGCGGGGTGATGGGTTGGCCGGCGAAGGCTGGAACCTTGATCTGCCGACAATCTCGATCGAAACCAAATGGGGTGTACCGGAGTATTCAGTTGGTTTTGAGACGGACACTTATGTGTATGGCGATGGCGAGTTGGTCGGATATGATGACAAGGGGCATGAAATACCGGCCGCATATCGTAACAACTTCCTCAATCGCCCGATCCGAAGAGGGGGCTATACGTTCAAACTGCGCAGCGACAATAGTTTCGCTGAATTTCGGCGCCACGGAGATAATCCGCGGAATTATTGGTGGGAAGTCGTATATAAGAACGGGAACCGTGAATACTACGGCGGTGGTCCCTATTCCGATTCGGTGGTCGAATCTGCGGTGCGCCGGGATCCCAGTCGCCGGATTCACGATTGGGGCATTACGGCCGCGCTGGACCCGGATGGCAATCTGATCCTGTATAGCTGGGAGCCAGAGCGAGACTGTTCCGCCGAACTTCCCATCGCTTCTTGCGTTACATCGCTAATACCCAAAAGCATCGTCTATAACGAGCACTATGATTTGAAGGGAGCATCTGATCAGCGCCGAGCTGGGGTGACGGAAATAGGCTTCGGCTGGAGTCCGTGGACCCATGACACCGTTCCACCCCGTACGGATCGTGTGGTGAGCAGCCGAACAGGCGGACTGGTCGAACAAGCTGACCTACTCAAGAATATCGATATCACGTACGTCGATTCGGCAGGCAAAACGCAAACTTTTGTGGCGTACGATCTCAACTACCACGCTCCATCCGCCGCTAGCCTGCAAAAGACGCTTTTGACATCGGTTTCCGTGTCTGTTCCACCTGATGAAGATTGCCAGTATGACGTAGCGGGAGCTCCCGTGGCGGGGTGTCCCGGAAAGCGACAGGAAATAGCCTTCGACTATTTTTCCAATTTCGACCCCTTCCGTCAGATGACTGGCGCAGACCCCGCGCTGGGACATAGGCTAAACTTGGGGGCTTTCGGGCTATTGAACGACTATACCGGGGCAGCGCTTGGTTCGGCCTCGCTCCTGGGCACAAATACGTCAAGTGACGTTGGGTCCGGCGCCTACGTTGGTTGGTCCCCCAACCCTAGGAAGCAATTATCATTCGGGGCCAAAGTTGGCTATGTTGACCGAACCACGACGGGTAAATCCGCGCTCGTTGATGTAACTGGCGACGGCCTGCCGGACATGATCATGGATGGCAAGGGCGCCCTGATAGTCTGCCCGGCCGACAAGGATTCAGGTCACGTCGAATATCCTGACGCCAAATGTGGTCCTGCCCATCTCCGAGGTGGCGCTTCTCCTCAGATACTTTCCGAACAAGCCAGTTCGTTCAGCTTCGGAGGTGAGGTTCACTTAGCTCCGTACGCGATCTTTGGAGGAGCCTACACCTCAAGTCGAACAAGCCGATCGAGCTACTTTGCGGACGTTGATGGCAATGGGCTCATGGATTTCGTTCGCGATGGTGTTCCGTTTTACAACAACGGCCCGGACACGGACGGCCTTCCGATCTTCTCAATGAGTTCGGACTTTGTAAACGCTCCCCCAAGCGTCGCGGCAATCAGCTCCACAGCGCTGGCCAAACTGAACGACGCCTACAATGTGGCTCGGCAGCGGGCCCAGGCGGATCAAGACAATTTCCGGCCCACTGATGTGGTCCAGTCTTGGCGCGCTCCATTTACCGGCGTGATCGCCGTGAGCGGTGGAATCCTGGACACAAAGAAAGGCCCTCGCCCCGCACCCGATACAAAGGTTCTGGTAGAGCGATCAAGGAATTCCCAAGGCGTCCTACAATGTGCGGAAACCCAGAAGATAGTACCTGGAGCAGTAGTCAAGTGGGTTCCGGTACCTCGTGTTTGTGATTCCGAAAGTATGCCTGAGCAAGCGTCCATAGCAGCGCTCTCTAGTCAGCTTTCAACAGGAAGCCCTCTGTTTCTTTTCGTGCGTAAGGACGACGTTCTGTACTTCCGAGAAAACGGCGGTGCATCAGGCGGTGTAGACCCGGGGTTGGCCGACATACATCTGATTTATTCCACTCTGTGGGACGCGCCCAACCCAGCTCGAGCCGCGAATCGGCTGGCTTTGGTTCAAGCAGTCGTTGCGCAAGCCAAGAGCTGGAAGGAAGCCGATCTGATCGCTTGTCTAGTCCCGGGAGGCAGTCCGCAACCTTATTTGCCGTCCTGCGACGAATATGGCCGAAGCCCCTATGCGTTCTCATTGACCGACGACGTAGTCTTCTCTGCATCTGCTCTCGATGATGCATACATCGTTCCAGCCACACAATCACCAAACCTCACGTTCTCGGGAACGCTGACATTTCCGGCAGGCTCTCAGCCTGTGAAAGTAATGCTGCTTACCAAGGCGGCACCTCCTAACGTCTCGCCGAGCTCGCACGATCAATACCAATATCTAAGGGGCCTACTGCAGGAAGCAGGGGAACTCGCGACCCCAAGAGGGCCCGCAGACTGGAAAGAAGCGTTTGCAGCGTTCCTGCCCGGCTCGTGCTCGGCCAGTCCCATCTTTAAGGTACCTGGTCTCAGCACGCGTTGCGTTGGCACAAACGTAGTGGCATCGTTTGACAAGGTGCCTTTTTTAATCTGTCCTACGGGCACTTGTACCCCTCCGACTGACACCCAAGTCCGTCTTGAGGTGTCACCGCAATTTGGAGTGAGGACCTCCGAGCCTTACCAAGGTATCGTCGGTGCGTTGGCAGCAGCGAACGGGGCGCTCAATTACACCCAGCTACGGTGGACCGTCCCGCCGCGGATCGAATATCTGTCGGATCCGACGCCGCCTGTAGACCTCAATCGCTCAGACGTGGACCGTTCGACCCAGCTAAAGATGTCGGACAGAATCCCTCAGACTGTTTTTCTGCCGGCGCTTTTTCGAGGAAGATACCTTGAAATGCGCGACGCGGGCCTGATTGGTCCGCACGACAGAGGCCAGATCTATCAACGCGACGAAATTTACGAGGAGCGGGCATTCCTGAAGGCCAAGAATGTCGCTGCAGGTAAGGACCTATTCGACGATCCTGTTGTGGGCGAGGAAGGATATCGCCTCCCTGGCGACGTCGCAAAATGCAGCCGGCCCAACGGACAATGTGAGTATCGAATCTCGCATGTCTTCTTCACGGACTATCCCGCTTATGACGAACACGCCCCCCGAGCGATGGACTTTGAACTTCGCGTATTCGTGAATGGCAAATTGCAGACGCTTCAGTATTTGGGGACAGTTCCGCGGTTTGCGTGCGGAGTAAATCCCGTCAGTGGATATCCCAGTGAACATCTCGAGAGGTCTGTAGACTGCGGGCTCGAGAACTCGGCCCTGATCCTTCCCGATTCGCAGGCGCCTCCAAGCAATGTGGGAATTCAATTTCCCCTCAACGATGGAAATAGGGTCAGGGGGCGCGATCTGATTTATTCTTTCGAGGCAAAGCCTGGCGATATTCTGCAGGTCCAAGCGTCGGTACGCCCAGAATGGAATGCGCAGGCAACTATTCCGGATTTTGTCAGCGATTCAAGAGCCCACCCATGGGACAAGCCGTCCGATCACTGTGACCGAAATATCCATTCTCCCCGTCAAGTGGAGCTCCTAGTTGATGTCGACGTCAGGGCAGATACCTGCCGCACGTGGCTCGGGCTGAGGTCGACCGAGATACGGCTTGGTTTTGAGGACGGCTTGGGGCTTGCTGATGCCAAAAGTAATCGCAAGGATTTTGCTCGGCTCTTCGTCCCGCTAAAATACGCCCAGGAGCACTACCGCATTCAGACGCCTGCCGTTTTTCCTTCTGGGCATCTGAAGGTCGTTCATCCGATAGTGTCGACGGATCATCGTGGGTGGGGGCGTTTCGCTGTCAGGCGCCCAATGAGCGCTACTGCGCCGCCCTATCCTCAAGTCCAGTTTCCGGACAAAACAACGCCCAACAATCGGGGCGCCGCCGAGGACGTGGCCGTGGATTGCAGCGGTAGGAATGCTGCTGCGTGTAGCGCGTCAAGCTCGGTCATGAAGGCAGCCGCAGACAAGGAGGAAATCTTCCCGCTTTCTGCGATATATTGGGTCCAAGACGAGTCAGTGATCCACTCCAAGGTGCCGAGTGCCCGCAGTGCGGTGGCGAGTTCGGTTTCGGCGTTGGCTGCCACATGCGCTGCCACAGGGCCCATCCCAGTCGAATGCTTCCTGGGACCCGACGAAGATATATGGGTTGCAGTGGGCCAGGGGCTTCCTGCCACGAATCCGCCACCAAATACGATGGCCCAAAATACCGGCCGGCTTGGGCCGGATGACTTAGTCTCAATGATACCTCCGATCAACACCGGAACCCCAACAGGGACAAGCCCCTTTATACCGGTACCCGCACTTTACGATGAGAGCGAGTCGCTGTCGGCAAGAGTAGCGTCGCTTTCATCGATAACGACGACGGGCGAGAGCAAAACGCTCTATCTCGATATGAATGGGGACGGCTATCCAGATCCGATTATAGACGGCGCTGTATACCCGACTGCTCCAACTGGCATACCCAGGGACAAGTGGCTAGCCCAGTCGCCAAATTCTACTGTAGGCGCAGGGCAAACGCGACAGAGCCAGTCGCGTCAATTCGATTTGTCGGTGAACATAGGATCGGGGGGAGTGCCAACGGGAGCCGTCTTTGCGCCGCCGACTGGAGAAGGCTACAGCGGGCAGGCGGTAGGGTACGACACGGCTCGTGGCGTTTCGACCGAAGGAGCAACGGCTACGACAGCTGGCAAGTCCTCGCCGGATGGCGCTTTTGGGCTTTCGCTCGGCTTAAGCGCAAACTACGGGGTTTCCTTCGCCCCAACTGATTTCGTCGACGTCAACGGTGACGGACTGCCCGATGCAGTGGTATTCGATCAACCGAGCTATTTCCCTGGAGGCATCACTAGGCCAGGCTCGCTGAAGATACGGTTCAACCTAGTCACCTGGAACCAAAGTAAGCTTCATTTTGTTCGGCTTCTGTCACAAGAGCAGGAGTTTGATCGATGGT
>NZ_JAVIIY010000010.1:0-261998 GCF_033977345.1 Mesorhizobium dulcispinae | reverse complement strand
CCATGCTGGAAGACATCGCCATCCTCACCGGTGGCCAGGTCATCTCGGAAGACCTCGGCATCAAGCTCGAGAATGTCGGCCTCAACATGCTCGGCCGCGCCAAGAAGGTGTCGATCTCGAAGGAGAACACCACGATCGTCGACGGCGCCGGCAAGAAGGCCGAGATCCAGGGCCGCGTCGCCCAGATCAAGCAGCAGATCGAGGAGACCACCTCGGACTACGACAAGGAGAAGCTGCAGGAGCGTCTGGCCAAGCTCGCGGGCGGCGTCGCGGTGATCCGCGTCGGCGGCGCGACCGAGGTCGAGGTCAAGGAAAAGAAGGACCGCGTTGACGACGCTCTGAACGCGACCCGCGCGGCTGTGGAAGAAGGCATCGTCGCCGGCGGCGGCGTCGCGCTGCTGCGCGCTTCGGCCAACGTCAAGGCCACCGGCGCCAATGCCGACCAGGACGCCGGCATCAACATCGTTCGTCGCGCGCTGCAGGCTCCGGCCCGCCAGATCGCGGCCAACGCCGGTGCCGAAGCCTCGATCGTCGCGGGCAAGATCCTCGAGAACAAGGCTGCGACCTACGGCTTCAACGCCCAGACCGGCGAGTATGGCGACATGATCGGCATGGGCATCGTCGACCCGGTCAAGGTCGTGCGCACCGCTCTCCAGGACGCGGCCTCGGTTGCCGGCCTGCTCGTCACCACCGAAGCCATGATCGCCGAGGCTCCGAAGAAGGAAGCCGCCGGCGGTATGCCGGGCGGCATGCCCGGCGGCGGCATGGGTGGCATGGGCGGCATGGATTTCTAAGGAAATCCATAAGCACGCCCATCAACTAACAATGCTCAAGCCCGCTTGCGGGCTTGAGTGGCGGCATGGACTTCTAAGAAGTCCTACCCATATCGCGAATACGGAAAGGGCGGCAGAGATGCCGCCCTTTTTCGTTGTTGCCAAGAGCTAGTGGCTATTCAGACGGCTGCGTCGGCGCGCTGCGCTACCCTGCCGGAACGCACCGCCGCCTCGACCAGGGCCACCACTTCGTCGGCCACGACAGCGAGCGCCGAGCGGTCGCGGGTGGCGCGGGCGATCACCATCAGGCCTTCGAGCGAGGATTCGACCAGCAGCGCCAGCGCCTGCGCGCGGTGCTCCGGCACCCCTGCCCGCACGAATGCCAGGCGCAGCAGGCCGATCCATTGCTCGAAGGCGGCGCGGCAGATTTCGGCGAGGTCCGGCACATCGTTCGGCGCATCCAGGACCACCGGCGCGACCGGGCAGCCGAGCGAGAACTGGTTTTCCTCGAGCATCTGCTCCACCGACCGGTAGATGTGACGGACAGCGACCGCAGGGTCGCTCTCAGCGGCAAGATCGGCGCCGAGCCTCTCGGTGACCTTCGCCACGCTGTCGCGCGTCACCTCGACGACCAGCTGATCCTTGCCGCCCGGAAAATGGAAATAGAGCGAGCCGCGCGGCGCGCCGCTGGCGCTCAGAATGTCGTTGAGCGACGTGCCGTGATAGCCGCGCTGCCTGATGAGCAGCGCCGTCGCCTCGATCATGCGGGTGCGTGTGTCGGTCGCCACATCAACCTCAATGTCAACCTCTGTCAGGAGTGCGCATTATAGGGCTTGCCAAGAATATGACAATCGGTCTACATAATATGTAAATCGGTCTACATATTTCGGAGGCGAGAATGCGAACCTATCGACTGGAGGGTCAAGGCGGCATCGACGGACTGGTGATGCACGAGCAGTCGGCGCCCCGGCCCGGCGCGCATCAGATCGTCATGCGGGTGCGCGCCACCTCGCTCAACCGGCGCGACACGATGATCCTCGACGGCACCTATCCGCTGACGCCGCGGCCGGGCATCGTGCCGCTGAGCGACGGCGCCGGCGAGGTGGTGGCGATCGGCGACGGCGTCACGCGCTTTGCCGTCGGCGACCGCGTCACCGGTAGTTATTTCGCGCGCTGGATCGACGGCCGCATGCATCCGGGCATTGTCGACCAGCTCGGCTGCACGCTGGACGGCATGCTTTCGGAATACGTCTTGCTCGATGAGCAATGGGCCGTGCGGCTGCCCGAGCATCTCTCATGGCATGAAGCGGCGACCTTCACCTGCGCCGGGCTGACCGCCTGGAGCGCGCTGACGGGCGCGGAGATTCCGAAGCCCGGGCAATGGGTTCTCACCATCGGTTCAGGCGGCGTCGCAGTGTTTGCGCTGCAGTTCGCCAAGCTCGCCGGCTGCCGCGTGGCGGCCGTCACCTCGCGCGCCGGGAAGACCGACAGGCTGCGGGCGCTCGGCGCCGATCTGGTCATCGCAACGAGCGAGACGCCGGAATGGGGCCTGAGGCTGCGCGAGGCGACCGGCGGCATCGACCTGGTCGTCGATACCGACGGCCCGGCGACCTTCGCGCAATCGCTGATCGCCAGCTCGCTTTACGGACGCATCGTGCTGCTCACCGTGCAGGACCAGAAGGGCAAGCCGGTCGAGATTCCGGGTTCCGTCTATCAGCGCAGCCTCGCCACCATAAGCCGCGTCTTCGTCGGCAGCCGCAACGGGCTGGAGGCGATGCTCGCCGCTGTTGCCACGCATCGGCTGAAGCCGGTGATCGACAGGGTCGTTCCCTTCGCCGAGGCACGCGAGGCCTACCTTCATTTCCAGCAGGGCGACGTCTTCGGCAAGGTCGTCATCGACGGCGCATGACCAACCAGAGAGGAGGAACAGCAATGACAATGCGCGACGCTTCGGCCGAATGGCAAGGCACGCTCAAGGAGGGATCCGGCCGGCTGCGGCTGGGCAGCGGTGCGTTCGAAGGCGCCTATTCCTTCCCGTCCCGCTTCGAAAACGGCCCCGGCACCAATCCGGAGGAACTGATCGCGGCAGCGCATGCCGGCTGCTTCTCGATGGCGCTCAGCGCCATTCTCGGCCGCGAAGGCCACATTCCGGGCAGCATCCGCACGATCGCCAAGGTGCATCTCGGCGCCACCTCAGATGGGCCGACGATCACCCGCATCGAGTTGGAGACCGAGGCCAACGTCGCGGGCCTGTCGGGCGAGGACTTCGAGCGGCTGGCGCAGAAGGCCAAGGCGACTTGCCTGGTCTCGCGGGCGCTCGCAGGCGTCGCTGCGATCACGCTCAAGGCGAACCTCATAGAGCACTGAGACGGAAGGAAAAATCCAATGACCCAGGAATTCATCGTCGACACCGCCGCCGCCAAGCGCTCCGACGAGACGGCCGAGATCATGCGGCGCTACAACGACGTCTTCCAGAGGCACGACCCGTCGGCGCTCGCCGAACTGGTGGCCCAGGACTGCGTGATCGAGAACACCACTCCGGCGCCGGACGGCGCCCGGCGCGTCGGCAAGGCCGCCTGCGTCGAGCTGTGGTCGGCGATCGCCACCGCACCCGGAATGCGCTTCGATCTGGAAGAGACATTTGTCGCCGGCGACCGGGCGACGATCCGTTGGCGCTTTCTGGATGTCCGACGGCAATTCGCTGCGCGGCGTCAACCTGATGCGTGTCGCGGACGGGCGGATCGTCGAGGCCATGGGTTACGTGAAGGGATAGGGCCTGGCGCGGAAAGCCGCGCTCAGGCCCAGCCCGGAATCCCCCCGCCAAGGTTAGGATTCCGGGCAACTCGCATTGCCGCGTCGCTTTAGCGCGCGATCCTGTTGAGCTTCACGAAGGTCTTGGGGCTGCGCTGGATCGTCTGGAAGATCACGCAGTAGCGGTCGGTGAGCTCAAGCAGTTCCGTCAGCCTTTTTTGCGGAGCGTCCGTTTCGATATCGAACCGCAAACGGATCTCCTTGAAGCCGACCGGCACGCCTTCGGTGACACCGAGTGTGCCGCGAAGATCGACGTCGCCCTCGGCGGAGATTTCCGCCGACTTGATCGGAATCTCGAGCACCGCGGCGGCCGCCCGCATCGAGACGCCGGCGCAGGCGATCAGCGCCTCCAGCAGCATATCGCCCGAGCAAAGCTCCCGCCCGCTGCCGCCGGCCTTCGGATGGATGCCGGCCAGCGCGAGGCCGCGGCCGGTCTCGACCTTGCAGGTCACCCTGGAGTCGTCGGCGCTGCCCTTGGCTTTCAGCGTAAGAAGCGCCGCCCGGGCATCCTTGCGATATAGATCCTTGATCGGCTCCTGCGTGGCGCGAAATGTCGCGATGTCCATGCATATTCTCCTGTCGTTGAGCGTGGTTCGTGGAGGTCGTGCGTCATCGCCGGGCTATTCCGGCAGGCTCACACCGGAGCCTCCGAGCTCGGCCGGAAAATCCTTCAGCTTCGGCAAGCCGTCCTTCATCGGCATCACCGTCTCGGCGTAGTTGACATGGACGCCCGGCGTGAATTCCACCGTCGGTATCGTGGCCGCATAGACGTCGACCAGGCCGAGCGGCGGATGATCCGTCATCAGGTGACCGCCGCATTTGGTGCAATACTGACGATCGCTCATCTTCGATTTCCTGAAGCCGGACAGGAATTCGGCACCCTTGGTGACCTTGACGTTCTCCGGCTTCCACAGCGTGAAGGCGTTCACGGGAGACGCCGACCACGACCGACAGGAACTGCAATGGCAATAGCCCATGGCCTCGGCCGATCCGTGGACTTCGATTTCCACGGCGCCACAAAAACACCCGCCCTTATGTACCGTCATGACTCACATCCTTCCTTGAGTTCGACTGCGCTTGAGCGCCCGATTTGAGTCGAAGCTCAGCGCCTGGCGGGTTTAAAGCTTCCGGCAACGAACGGAATGACGCGGCGTCCGCCTCACTTGACAGCGCGTCCGGAACTCGAAAGGGATGTCGCGCCGGGTTGCCGCGCAACTAGAGCGTTTCACCGTTTCACGGAAACGGCGAACCGCTCTATCTTCTTGTTTTGACGCAATTCCGGACGGAAAACCGCTCACACTTTTCCTGGAATTGCTCTAGCGGGACTTGGGTGGAATGGCCGGGGACGCTCTGTCTGACCTGTTGAAAACGGTGCGCCTCACCGGGGCGACATTTTTCGACATCGAAGCCCAGGACCCATGGGCGGTCTGCTCGCCCTCGCCCGCTTCGATATTGCCGAGGATACTGCCGGGCGCGGATCACCTGATCTCCTACCACGTGCTGACAGCCGGCCATTGCTTCGCGCGCATCATCGGCAAGGAGGCTATTCCCGTCGAGGCCGGCGAGGTCGTAGTCTTCACCAACAGCGACCCGCATATCATGTCGAGCACGCCGGACCTTCGGGCCGACCCGCCGACCGCGGATGTCCTGGAGATCGCGGCCGCCAGCCAGACGCCGTTTCCCATCAACTACGTCAAGGACGGATCGTTGTCGGCCCGGCTGGTCTGCGGCTATCTCGCTTGCGATGCCCTGCCGTACAATCCGCTGCTCGAAGCGCTGCCGCCGATCATCAAGGCCGGAGACGTGAAAGGCGATGGCGGCTGGCTCGGCCAGTTCATCAAGCTGGCGGTGTCGGAGGTCGCGGAAAAGCGGGCGGGCAGCGAGACGGTGCTCACCAAGCTCAGCGAGCTGATGTTCGTCGACGTCCTGCGCCGCTATGTGGAGTCACTGCCGCCGCAGCAAACCGGCTGGCTGGCGGGCCTGCGCGATCCGCATCTGAGCAAGGCGCTGGCGCTGATCCACGACCGGCCGGCGCATAGTTGGACTGTGGAGGCGCTGGCGAAGGAGGCCGCGCTGTCGCGCACGGTGCTCGCCGAGCGCTTCACGAAACTCGTCGGCATGCCGCCGATGCACTATCTCGCCAAATGGCGGATGCAGATCGCCTCGGAATTGCTCAGCGCCGGAAACAGCAACGTGGCGAACATCGCGGCCGAAATCGGCTACGAATCCGAGGCTGCGTTCAGCCGCGCCTTCAAGAAGATGATCGGCGTCCCGCCCTCGGCCTGGCGGCTTGGGGTTCGGCCTGCGCCCGGTTCCGGAGGCGACGAGGCTTCCGATACCGAAAGCGAACCGGCCGACACTGCAGCGGACTAGCGATCCGCCAGCGCCAGCTTGGCGCCCAGCATGATGAAGGCGGCGGCGAAGCTGCGGCGCATCCAGGTCAGCACCCTCGGCCGCGACACGACATGGCTGCGGACCGCGGCGGCGAACACGCCGTAGACGGCGAAGACGACGAAAGTCATCAGCATGAAGACGCCGGAGAGCTCAAGCATCCTGGCAAAAGCATGCGGCTCGGTGGTGCTGACGAATTGCGGCAGGAAGGCGAAGAAGAAGATCGACAGCTTCGGGTTGAGGATGTTGACCAGGACGCCGGAGGTGATGACCTTGCCGGTCGAGCGCGGCGCGACGTTCTCGTCGATACTCAGGCCACCCCGCTCCTTCAGCGTGTTCCAGGCCATGTAGAGCAGATAGGCGACGCCCAGATATTTCAGCGTCTCGAAGGCGACGGCACTGGTGTGCAGCACCGCGGCAAGGCCGGTGACGGCCGCCGCCATATGCGGGATGATGCCCAGCGTGCAGGCGAAGGCAGCGACGATCGAGGCGCGCGCGCCGCGCGAGAGTCCGGCGCTCAGCGTATAGAGAACGCCGGTGCCGGGCGAAGCGACGATAATCAGCGACGTCAACAGGAATTCGATGCTCACGGTTTCCTCCACAGTCCTGCCCGCGCGGCAAGGTATCGAGCGGCGTGAGGGTGGGCAAGCGTCCGCGAGAGCGTAATCTCCCCCCTTGTGGGGGAGATGGCCGGCAGGCCAGAGGGGGGCGCGAAGGAATGCCGACCTCCGGTTCCCCGGCCGAAATCTACTCCGATGTGCGACTGAACCTCAGTTGAGACGCCGGCGGGACAGCGCCCCCCTCTGCCCTGCCGGGCATCTCCCCCACAAGGGGGGAGATTGGCAGTTCGAGCGCCAGCCCAAACGCCGCCCTCGCCATCAGGCAGTCGTCGCCGCCGGGCATGCAGGCGCGGCAGACATGCGGGCGGGCTTCGTAAATCGCGCAGGCAGTCCCCTTGCCTACTTCGCCGCCAAGCGCAGAGCAGCGGCTGCCCTCGCAGCGCATGCCGGACTGGTCGGCGGCGACGAATGCTTCGGGGATGCGGTCGAGTTCGGCATCCTCTTCCGTCGAGAAGCGCGGCCAGTCGGCCGAATAGGCGCAGCAGGCGCCGCAGCTCTGGCAATCGAAGGCGGTCGATACGTCGGCCAGGATCGGGAAGGAGTGGTCGTGCGGCAAGGCGATCCTCATACTGGCACTGCCTCTAGCACAGAGCGCGGGAAAACACCCTCGCCGGCCGAACAAGATTTTTTTATTTTGCCGGGAACCCTTTCGCCGGCTGACGGTTTTATTCCTGCTGTCGGCAAATTCACGAGCAATCTGAAAGAGCTGATAGCAAAAGACGCCTCCCGCGCCGTAAAAAGCGCGAGAGGCGTTTTCTATTGACCCTACATGATGGTGCTCATCATCGGCAGGATTTCATAGCGGAAGCCGCGGCCTGACCGCACGACGGGATCGCCGTCGGCTATCGCCCGCGCCTCGGCCTCCGTGTCGACATGCAGGATGCAGAGTCCCCACGGGCCGGCCGGATCGGCGACCGGGCCGGCGATCATCATCGTGCCGGCCCGAAGCTGGCCGCGCAGATAGTCGGCATGCGCGTTCATCAGCGCCCTTTCTTCCTCCGTCAGGGTGAAGGCGAAATCCGGCCGTGGCGGGATCAGCCGGCAATGGAAAACGGCTGGTGCCTTGCTGGCGGTCTCCTTGGCAAGGAAGTCGCCGAGCCAGCCCAGCACCCGTTCCCAGCCGGAACCGTGGTCGCGGCAGGAATCCTTGCGCGCGCCGAAACCGTCGTGGCGCAGCGTCAGCCGCGTGCCGTTCTCCACCGCTTCCAGCGTGTAGGTAACGGTGGTGACATGATCGCCGTCCCACGGCGCTATCCAGGTCATCACCAGGCGATGCGGCGGCTCGACCTCGAGATATTCGCCGCCAACGTGGAAATCCTGCCCGTCGGCGCCTTTGCCTTCCGAGCGCCAGGCGCCGCCCGGCCGGACATCGGCCATGTGTTTCGTCGTCCGGTACATGTCGTCCGCGCCCCACCAGAGCGGAATCTGATCTTCAGCGGTGATCGCGCGGAACACGCGCTCGGGCGGCACCGCTATCGTTACCGTGGCGAGGATCGTGCCCGCCGAAACGTCCGCGATCGCGCGCGGTCTGTCATCGCTCGCCATCACTCGTTCTCCAGATAGGATTTGAGATTGCCGAGGCTCTGCTGCCAGAAGTCCCGGTAGGGAAGGATCCAGTCGGCGACGTCCTTCAGTTCGGCCGGCTCCAGCCGATAAACGCGCTCGCGCCCCTGCCGCTGCTCGGAGACGACGTTGAGTTCGCGCAGGATCCGCAGATGCTTGGAAATCGCCGGCCGGCTTTGCGCGAAGGCGGAGGCCAGCTCGTTGACCGGCGCCGGCCCTTGCCGCAGCCGGTCGAGGATGGCGCGCCGCGTCGGATCGGCAATGGCGCGGAAGACGGAACGGTCCTGCTCAGCCTGCGGCATGATACGTATCCATTTGGTTACGTATTATGCCGAAATGCGGCACCGGTCAATTCTGCCCGACCGGCGACCAGGTGTTCGTTGGTGGCTCAGCGCTCCTGGTCGGTCGGGCGGATCAGGATTTCGTTGATGTTGACGCGCGGCGGCTGGCTGACGGCAAAGAGGATTGCGTTGGCGATATCCTCGGCGGTCAGCGCTTCCATGGTGGCGAGGCGGTGCTCGAGTCCGGCCTTGAACTCCTCGTTGGTGATGTGGTCGCCGAGTTCGGTTCGCACCAGGCCTGGCTCGATGACGGTGACGCGCACCTTATCGGCATAGACTTCGCGGCGCAGCGACTCCGAAAAGGCGACGACGCCGAACTTGGTTGCCGCATAGCCGCTGGCACCCGGGTTGGCGACGCGGCCGGCCACCGAGGAGACGTTGACGACATGGCCCTTGGAAGCCTTGAGATGCGGCAGCGCCGCCTTGGTGGTTCCCATCAGGCCGATCAGGTTGAGCTCGATCATGCGGCGCCAGTCGTCGAGATTGGCCTCGGCCGCCGGTGCAAGCAGCATGACGCCGGCATTGTTGACGAGGATGTCGAGCCGGCCCCATTTGGAAACGACCTTGTCGACCATGGCAATAATGTCGCCGCCCTTGGCGATGTCGGCTTCGATGGCGAGCGCGGTGCCGCCGGCTTTCTCGATGCGGCTGACCAGCGTCGCGAGGCGATCGATGCGGCGGGCGGCGACGGCCACCTTCGCGCCGGCGGCGGCAAGTGCCGCGGCCGTCGCTTCGCCGATGCCGGATGAGGCGCCGGTGACGAGCGCGACCTTACCCGAGAGGGAGCAATTTGCGGATGTCATGAGATTTCTCCAGGTACCCGCCCTTCCCACCACATAGGCCGCGCAGTCCTTTCTTGAAGTCCGCCATCGGAGCAGTTGACACAATTGCGGCCCATGCCGCCGCGCTGGAGTCTAATCCTGCTCGTGCGGCCCCGGCTCCGGCCAAGGCTCCTTCGCTGCCTCCGCGTACCAATGCAGCATTGCCGGCGTCGCCAGCATTGCATCGACATAGGCGCGGGTGACGGGCGCAAGCTCGCCACCATAGGTGTCGAAGCGGGTGACGATGGGCGCATACATGGCGTCCGCCGCGGTGAAATGGCCGAACAGGAACGGGCCGCCCTGGCCATATTGCTCGCGACACTGCCGCCAGATCGCCTCGATGCGCGTCCGTTGCGCCTCGCCTTCGGCGTCGAGCGGCTTGTGGGCCCTCGGACGGCGCAGATTCATCGGCCAGCCGTAGCGGACCTCCCTGAAGCCGGAATGCATCTCGGTCGCCACGGAACGTGCCAGGGCACGCGCGCCGCGATCGTCCGGCCAGAGTTTTTTCTCCGGAAACAGGTCGGCCAGATATTCAAGGATGGCAAGGGTTTCCCAAACGATCCTGCTATTGTGATTCAACACCGGAACCAGTCCCGTCGGCGACACCCTGGCGAGATTGGCGGCGGTCTCCGGCGTGCGCAGCCGCACGAAGCTTTCCTCGAAAGGGATATCCAGGTGCTTCATCGCCACCCAGGGCCTGAGCGACCAGGACGAAAAGCATTTGTTGCCGATGTAGAGTGTGAACTCAGCCATGATCGCCCCGTTTGGTGCCGCTTGCGGCGTCAGGCTAACCGCTCCGCCCTCCCCATGAAAGTCTTCGCCGCGACGTGGCAGGCCGCACGGGAACCCGAACGTTGTCCGCTCGTTGTCGTGTCGGATGCAGCTATCGCATCCTGCTCCCATTCCAGACCCAGGAGATGCGGATATGGTGAACAGGGATCAGGTCGTCGGGCTCGCCAAGCAGGTGAAGGGCTCGGTCAAGCAGGCGGCCGGCAAGGCCACCGGCAGCCGGCGCATGCAGGTGGAAGGCGTGTCCGAAAAGATCGCCGGCAAGGTGCGCAAGGCCTATGGCGATGTGAAGGACAAGGCCCGCAAGGTGCTCTGATCCGTTCCATCCCTGGCGAGGCCGGTGCGCGACCCGCGCCGGCCTCTTCGTCGTTTGAGCAACCGAGTGCGCCAAGAGGGCCGGAAAGCTCGGGCACAGCCTAGAGGCGCAACTCTTCCCCCAGACTTCCCGGCTCAGGTGGCCCAGCTTTTGGCGAAGGCGTTGGTGAAGATGACCTCGCCGTGGTCTCCGGCCGCCTCGCCCAGGACCACGTCCAGGTGGTCATCGGTCACCCGCGCCAGCGCGAAGCCACCCATGAAGGCCGCCTTCGGCTTGACGAGATCGAGCCCGTCGCGCTGGTAGATCATCGGCACCGCGTGCTGATGGCCGTGGAAAATCGCGATCACATTGTAGCCCTTCAGCGCGGCGATGAGCGCCTGGCGGTCGGCCTCGCCCCACCAGTGCGGTCGGCCGGCGCCGTCGTCGTCATAGGTGCGCTTTGCCGGATCCCAGCGCTCGATCGAGAAGGTGTCCCAGCCATAGTGCTGGAACAGGATGACCGGGCGGCCGTCGCCGGCATAGGTCGCCAGATCCTGCTTCAGCCAAGGCAGGCTGTTTATCGCGCCGTGGCCGGTGTCGCCGGCGAAGCGATGCGTCTGGACGAGATGCAGGCCGCCCCAGTCCCAGGAATAGCAGTCGGTGCCGACGTCGTAATTGGTCGCCGGCACCGGCGGCTTGAAGAAGACGCCGGGGCGATGGTTGACCTCGACATAGTCGCGCATCTCGCGGCGGTACCAGTCGACCTGCCGCTTCGGCCCGTTCTGGTCGAGATCGTGATTGCCGAGCCCGACATAAACCGGGATATGCACGCGATCGGGGCCGATGCCTTGCTGGTAGCGCTGACTGAACTGCAGAAGCTGCGTGCCCTCGCGCGGCTGGGTGATCTGGCCGCCGCCGTCATCGGTGATGTCGCCGCCGGTGACGAGCCCGAGCGGCGTGCCGACGCGCGTGCCGGCCGAGCGCAGGCCGGTGGCCGCGCCGTTGATCTCGGTCGGCCACTCCTTGTCGTCGATTGCGTTGAGCGCCGCCACATTGCGCAGCAATGCCGCGTCGGTCTTGCCCTCCTGCTCGCAATGCGGGCTCAGCCCGCTCGCCATGCGGCAGGCATGGATGTCGGCGATGAACAGGAAGGTGGCATCGATCGGCTGGATGCGCCGGCCGGTCTGAGCGAAGGCAGAGCGCGGCAGGGCGCAAGTCGCGGCAAGGCCAGCCAGGAAATCGCGGCGGGACAAGGATGCTGAGGACAGGCGATTCATCGTCGCTCGATTGAACATTTTCAGCGCCGAATCGTCCAGATCGGCGGCCGGCGGACTTTTCAAGCCTTGGTTGAATCGTGAAGGGCACTTGGGTCGACAGCGCGATAAGGGTCTGTCATTCCTTCCAGGACGCATCCAGGAGGACGCAATGAAACCCATGACGACCGGCATGGCGCTTGCCATGCTAGCCCTCGCCGGCACCGCCGAGGCTGCCGACTGCGTCGACGCCAAATCCGCCAAGGCGGGTTTCGTGCTGGAGAAGCCCGGCATCCGCAGCGAGTTCCGGCCGGCGCCGGGCGGCATGGTCGCGGTCGCCAACAACTACCAGTCGCAGTCGCCGCAGACGCAATATCTCTATGCCGGGCTGATCGAGGTGTTTCGCGACAGCGACACCGGCCGGCTGTCGATGATCCCGCTCGGTGACCTCAAGAAACTGTTCCCGCTGAAGGCGGGCGGCAAGAGCAAGACCGAGTTCGTGCGGCTCTCGTCAAAGAAGACGCCAAAGGGCACCGAAACGCTGGCTTTGGCCGTCAAGGGCAAGGAGACCTATAAGCTCGGTGACTGCAAATACAATGTGCTGGCGGTGAACGAGACGCTGACCGGCGATTCCGGCGCGGTGATCGACAGCTTCACCGCGCTCTATTCGCCCGACCTGCAAGCCGTGCTGGCGCGGCGCTACGACGAAGGGACGAGCGCGCAGAGCGAGGTGGGTTTCGAGACGATCAAGCCGCTGAGGGAGTGAAGCCGACGTTGCGGCATCGACGGGGCGATCCTTAACACCGCCTCTGTCCCGGCGGCATCAGCGGATGGTCTGCCGTCGCAACACCCTGCGGCGTCGCCTGGCTGCCAAACCGTTCTGTGACGGCGGAGGCTGGACCCGGTCCAGCCCCGCCAGGCACTCCCGCAACACTCCCGCATTCTGCGATGTCTTGGCCATCGACATCGCTCCGGAGTAGGCCGCTACCGTCAACGCCGCAAACCGGTCCGGATCGGTCCCGCCCTCTCCGCCGCTCGCTTGATCGCTCCGCACCTTGTCGGCGATGGCCTGCCGCCAGCCGGCGAAAATATCGGCCAGCGCAACACGGAAATCGGCATCGGCGAGCGACAGTTCATGCGCCAGGTTGTTGAGCGGGCAGCCGCGCACATACCCCTGCTGTTCGAGCTCGGCCGCCACCGCTTCAAACACTGTGCGAACGCCTTCGCGGGCCGAAGGCGCCGCCCGCACCGGCTCGATCCAGGTCTGTTGAACCGCGGCCGCCACGCGCTCGTCGATCACCGCCAGCGCCAGCGCCTTCTTGGTCGGGAAATGGTGGTGAAGCGCGCCGCCGGTGACGCCGGCCGCCGCCATCAGATCGCCGAGGCTGGAGGCGTGGTAGCCGCGCGCCTGGAAGGATTCCTCCGCCACGTCGAGCACGCGGCGGCGCATACCTTCGGGATCGTTGGTACGTTTCCTGCGCATCGCCGTCTCCCCTTCTCCCCTTGTGGGAGAAGGTGCCTGAACAAAGTGAAGGCGGATGAGGGGTGCTCCAGCCTGGCAAGGACGGCGATCCGTCCAGCACCCCTCATCCGTCTTGGCGCTGCGCGCCAATCCACCTTCTCCCACAAGGGAAGAAGGAAAGGAAAAGATATCAGATTGACAAAACAGGACAACCGGTCTGTTTTGCAAACAGGACAATCACCCTGTTTTGGAACCGAAGATGGATCTTGCTCGAAACGACACCTCGCTCCGCCCTGCCTCGCCGGTTGTGGAGCTCCGGCAATACACACTGAAACCCAGCAAGCGCGAAACGCTGATTGCGCTCTTCGACCGGGAGTTCGTCGAAACGCAGGAAGCAACCGGGATGACCGTCATCGGCCAGTTCCGCGACCTCGACCGCCACGACATGTTCGTCTGGCTGCGCGGCTTCGATGACATGGAGGCTAGAAAAGACGCGCTCACCGCCTTCTACGGAGGGCCGGTCTGGGCCAAGCATCGCGACGCCGCCAATGCGACGATGATCGATTCCGACGATGTGCTGCTTCTGAAGCCGGCGTGGAAAGATGCGGGCTTCAACCTGTCGGGACTGAAACGACCGGCCGCGAGCGAAGCCGAAAACAAAAGCCGGAATAGTCGTTTAGACGGCATTGTTGAGATATGGATTCACCATTTGCGCCCAGGCATGGAAGCTGGCTTCGCCGAGCGTTTCCAGGCGGAAGCGGTACCGCAGCTCACGGCAAATGGCGTGCGGCTGCTCGGCGCCTTCATCAGCGAGCATGCCGAAAACACCTTTCCCCGGCTGCCTGTGCGAGCCGGCGAAAATGTCTTCATCTGCGTCACCGGTTTCGACGACGAAACCGCCCATGCCCGATACAGCGCCGCCCTGGCTGCTTCGCGCGAGACCACGCGGGCCGATCGCCCGACCGAGACGCTGCGCCTGACGCCCACGGCCCGATCGCTGTTGAGGTAGTCACGCTTCCCCGTTCCGAAACGCCCCGGCGATCGCGCCGGCAATGAAGGCCGGCTCCTCCCAGTGTGGGTTGTGGCCGCAATCCTTCGCCCAGATAAGACGTGATCCCGCCAGCGCCCCAGCCAAATCCTGCTGGTGTGCCTGGCCGAAGAGCGGATCGCTGGCGCCCGCTATGATCAGCGTCCGGGCCCGCATGGCCCGCGCCGCGCCCCCCAGATCCGTCCTCCGGATTTCTTCCAGGATGGCGCGCCAGCGGGCCGCCGGCATCGCCGAAGCGTCCTTCGCCATGCCGGCTAGAAAGGCCTGCGGCACGCCGGGTCCGCATTGATGCCACCAGTCGTAGAATGGATCGGCCGGCAAGATCGGGTCGCGAAGCGCCGCCACACCGGCGACCAGCGGATGGTCCGGCGTCATGCCGGGATTCAGCGTAGTGGCCAGCAGTGCCAGGCCGCCTACGAGTTCCGGATGCCGTGCAGCCAATTGCATGGCGACCATGCCGCCAAGCGAATGGCCGACGACGACCGGCCGTTCGAGCCGCAGGCGCCGGATCAATCCAGCGACGTCGTCGGCGAAGTCGGCGATGCCAAAGCCCCTGCCCGCCTGCGAGGCGCCGTGGCCACGCAGGTCCGGCATGATCAGCCGCCGACCGGAAAGATGCGGCGCCAGCAAGGAGAAGCTGCGGCTGGTATCGGTGAAGCCGTGCACCAGGACGAGCGGCGGTCCCGAACCGGCGACCTCGACATAGGCAAGATCGAGCCCGCCGACATCGGCGAACCGCTTGCGGCCGGCCCAGGCGCCCTGCTCTGCCTCCTGCTCCGGCAGATCCAATGCCGCCGGCCTCACAGTCCGAGCTTTTCCTTGACCGCGGCAAGGCCGGGCCTGCCGTCGAAAGTGGTGACGCCTGCAAGCCACGCGTCGAGACGGTCCTTGTTCAAGGTGATCGACTTGAGCGCCCCTTCCTCCGGCTTCATGCCGTCATTGATGAGGTAGCCCATGCCGACATTCTCCAGATCGATGTCGAAGACGAGATTGTTCAGCAGCAGCGCGACGTTCGGGCATTCCTGCAGGTAGCCCTTGCGCACCTGCGTCGTCACCGTCGCGGCACCGAAATTCGGGCCGAAGAACTTGTCGCCGCCGGTCAGGTACTGGAAGTCGTACATCGTGTTCATCGGATGCGGCGCCCAGCCCTGGAAGACGATGAACTGCTTCTCCTTGATCTCGTAACCGACCTCCGAAAGCATGCCGGCTTCGCTGGATTCGACCACCTGCCAACCGTCGAGCTGGAACTGAGGGTCGGCGATGGCGTCCATCATCAGCTGGTTGGAGCCGGGCTCGATGCCGTACATCTTCTTCCCGAATTTATCGGCGAATTTGTGCAGGTCGGACAGGTCCTTGACGCCGGCTTCCCAGACATAGGTCGGCACGGCGAAGGTGTATTTGGCGCCCACCAGATTGACGCGCACGTTCTCGATCGAGCCGTCCTGCTTGTAGGGCGCATAGTAGGTGACCATGGCCGGGTCCCAGTAGCCGAGGAACAAGTCGAGGTCTTTGTTCTTCAGGCCTTCATAGATGACGTTGATGCCGAGCACCTCGCTTTGCGGCTCATAGCCGAGCCCCTGAAGCAGGACCTTGGCAACGCCTGTGGTGAACGCGAGATCGTTCCAGCCGGGCTCCGCCATGCGGACCACCCTGCACTGCTCCGGCTCGGCCGCATAAGCCGTTTGAGCAGCCACCATCAAGGCAGCGAGACAGACGCCATTCGCAAGCATGCGCAACATTCCGGTTCTCCTCATCGATATTTGTTGACCTAGTGGTCTATTTGTTGTCCCATTGGTCAATCATTGATCTGAGCGGACGAAAATGTCAACGTGGATTCGCAATGCATGGATCGAGCCGGTGAAACTCAGGCGTCTCAGCGACATCCGCCGCAAGGAGTTGCGGCAGGCGGCCTTCGCGGTGCTGGAGCGCGAAGGCATTGCCGGCGCGACGCTGGAAAAGGTGGCGGCCCAGGCCGGCGCCTCGAAGGGCATCGTGCTTCATTATTTCCGCAACAAGCAGGAATTGTTCGAGCACGCGATGCGCGAGGCCAATGCCGTGCTGTGCAACGCCGTGGTGGCGCGTCTCAAGCGGGCGCGGACGCCGATGGAGCGGCTGGATGCGGTGATCGAGGGCAATTTCGAGGAGCATCTGTTCCTGCCGCCGCTCTGCCATGCCTGGCTTTCGCTCTGCGCCGAGGTGCCGCGCGACGAGAAGCTGGCGCGCATCCAGAGGGTGATTCACGCCCGCATGCGCTCGAACCTGTTGTCCGGCCTGCGCGGCCTCGCTTCGCCGGAGGCCGCCGACGAGATCGTGCTCGGCATCACGGCTTTGATCGACGGGCTGTGGCTCAGGCTCGGCCTGCAGCCGGGCAGCGTCACGCGAGAGCAGGCGGTCCGCCAAGTGAAGGATTATGTCGCAGGACGCCTCACCATGCGCCAGCCGGCGCCCGCCGGCCTGGCCTCGGCCGGATAAACCCGGTCCTAAACGCCGGCACCGTCCGCGTCATCCCAGTCCTTGAATCCGAGCGCCTCGACCTCGGCGAGGATCTGCTCGCGGATCCAGCGATGCGGCGCCTCGTCGTCGTGGCGAGCATGCCAGTACATCCTCACCGCGGGCGAAGGGATTGAAATCGGCGCCCGATAGACGCAGATCGGCAAGGATTTTGCCGCCACCGCCGCGAACTGCCTTGGAACAACGGCCAGATAAGGCCCGCCCGCCACCGCCAGCGCGACGGCCTGGAAATGCGGCAAGGCGAGCGTGACGCGACGCACCCGGCCCATCCTGCCTAGCGCGTCGTCGGTGAAGCCCGACATCGAGCCGTCGATGGAACGCAGCGCGTGCGGCAATTCGCAGAACAGGTCGAGCGGCACCTGCTCGCCCTCTGCGATGCCGGCTCGACCAAGCGCGGCGTTGTCTTTCGCCGCGATGACGGCGAAGGGCGAGCCGAACAGCGCCACGCTGGACACCCAGTCGGCGACCTCCAGCGGGCGCTCCAGCGCCGCGTCGATCTGATCCTCCTGCAGCAGCCTCGAAACGTCGCCGATAGCGCTGTCGAGAAAGCGGAATGATATGCGAGGCGCAACCGCCGCGATGCGCGCGGCCAAAGGCGGCATCAGGAGCATGGAGAAGAAATCGGCGCCCATGAAGGTGAAGGTGCGTTCCAGCCTGGCCGGATCGAAGTCCGTCGCCGGCTGGAAGGCGCGCTCGATCTCGCGCAGCGCCGCACGCACCGGTTCGGCCAGGCTTTCGGCGCGCGGCGTCGGCACCATGTCATTGCCGCGGCGGACAAAAAGCTGGTCGTTAAGCGCATGGCGCAGCCGGTTGAGCGCAGCACTCACGGCGGGCTGGCTGAGGCCGATCTGCTCGCCGGCGCGCGTCACGCTTTTCTCGCGCAAAAGCGCGTCGAGGACCCTCACAAGGTTGAGATCGAGCGCATTCAAATTCATCGCATCAATTCAGCCCATACGATCATTCGATTTCCATCGTCCGCCCACCCCTGGTTAGGTTGCATCGACGCCGTTTCGCCGGCCCGACACAAGGGAGAGACATCGTGACAATGATCAACCGGACCATCGCAGGCAAGGAGCTCCTGTGGTTCAACAACACGCTCGTAGCCATCCAGGTCTCGTCGGCCGAGGGCGAGGACGGCATCTGCGTCATCGAGCATCGCCTGCCCTACGGCGATTCCCCGCCGCTGCATGTGCACCGGAACGAGGACGAGATTTTTCACATCCTGGAAGGACGCATGCGCTTCGTCGTCGACGGTCGCGAGCGGGTCGCCGGCGCCGGCGAAACGATCGTCGCGCCGAAGGGCCAGCCGCACACTTACAGGGTCGAATCTCCGGAAGGCGCGCATACCCTCACGGTGACGCGCGGCGCGAATTTCGAGACGATGGTGCGTCTGGCGAGCCGGCCGGCAGAAAGGCCGGAGCTGCCTCGGCCGGCGGCACCGACGCCGGAGATGATCGCGGCGCTGACAAGGCTGTGCGGGGAGAACGGCATCGATATTGTCGGAGCGCCGATGGGGTGAGGAACGCCCTCCCTTCTCCCCTTCTTGTGGGAGAAGGAAAGAGGCGCCACCCCTTCAACCGATTTGCATCGACCTCGCCCGCAATCTCCGCTTGATGCCATTTGTGCAACGCGATACGCCGTTGCGCAAATCGACAGGAGACTTCCCGTGAGCGCTGCAAAGACCAGAATCGAAACCGATACATTCGGCCCCATCGAGGTGGCGGCCGACCGCTATTGGGGCGCGCAGGCGCAGCGTTCGCTGGGCAATTTCAAGATCGGTTGGGAGAAACAGCCGGCCTCGATCGTGCGCGCTCTGGGCGTCGTCAAGCGCGCGGCGGCCGAAGTTAACATGGAGATGAAGCGGCTCGATCCCGCCATCGGCAAGGCGATCGTGGACGCCGCGCAGGAAGTGATCGACGGCAAGCTCAACGAGCATTTCCCGCTGGTGGTCTGGCAGACCGGCTCGGGCACGCAGTCCAACATGAACGCCAACGAGGTGATCTCGAACCGGGCGATCGAGATGCTCGGCGGCGTGATGGGCTCCAAGAAGCCCGTCCACCCGAACGACCACGTCAATATGAGCCAGTCGTCGAACGACACCTATCCGACGGCCATGCACATAGCCTGCGCCGAGCGGGTCGCGCACCATCTGATCCCCGCCCTGCACCACCTCCACAAGGCGCTCGACGCCAAGGCCCGCGCCTTCAACCACATCATCAAGATCGGCCGCACCCACACGCAGGACGCCACGCCGCTGACGCTCGGCCAGGAATTCTCCGGCTATGCCGCGCAGGTTGCCTCCTCGATCAAGCGCATCCAGCAGACGCTGCCCGGCCTGCAGGAGCTGGCGCAGGGCGGCACCGCCGTCGGCACCGGCCTCAACGCGCCGGTCGGCTTCGCGGAAAAAATCGCGGACCGGATCGCTTCGATCACCGGCATTTCCTTCGTCACGGCGCCGAACAAGTTCGAGGCGCTGGCCGCGCATGACTCCATGGTGTTCTCGCATGGCGCGATCAACGCTGCGGCCGCGGCCCTGTTCAAGATCGCCAACGACATCCGCCTTCTGGGTTCCGGCCCGCGCTCCGGCCTTGGCGAGCTCTCGCTGCCGGAAAACGAGCCGGGCTCCTCGATCATGCCGGGCAAGGTCAACCCGACCCAGTGCGAGGCGCTGACACAAGTCTGCGTGCAAGTGTTCGGCAACAACGCCGCGCTTACCTTCGCCGGCAGCCAGGGCCATTTCGAGCTCAACGTCTACAATCCGCTGATGGCCTACAACTTCCTGCAGTCGGTGCAGCTGCTCGCCGACGCTTCCGTGTCCTTCACCGACAATTGCGTGGTCGGCATCGAGGCGCGTGAGGACAACATCAAGGCGGCGCTCGAGCGCTCGCTGATGCTGGTGACGGCGCTCGCCCCCACCATCGGCTACGACAACGCCGCCAAGATCGCCAAGACCGCGCACAAGAACGGCACCACACTGCGCGAGGAAGCCCTGGCCACCGGGCTGGTCAGCGAAGCCGACTACGACCGGCTAGTGCGGCCCGAGGACATGACGCATCCGGGGTGAAGCCCACGTTGTTGCAGGCTGTTATAGCCTCGCAACGTCGTCATTCCAGGGCGAAGCTGGAGCGAAGCTCCGTCGCGGAGACCCTGGAATCCATGCCGTTACCTGGGCGCTGCGGAGCAAAACCTGCACCGCAGCGGCTGTTTTGAAGTCACGGCATGGATGCTCGTGTCTGCGCCGCGTCGCTTCGCTCCTTGCTTCGCCCGTTGATGACGAAGCGTAAGGGATTTTGCAGCGGGAGAATTTGCTCTCGCAGCCGATTCTCGCGGCATGAATTTCGCGGCGGCCGCATGACCTTAGAATGCGTAACCTGTGAACAATGTGTCGCCGCATAAGCGGCTTTGGTGAACAGTCTCCGTCGTCTATCTGACTGGGCATTCAACCCACTCGGAGACTCGCCATGTCCATCAACACTTCCGCCGCCGGTGCCGGCACCGCCTCGAACGGTTCCACCACCATCCTCCTCGGCCGCATCCTGCTCGCCGTCATCTTCCTGCTTTCCGGCTTCGGCAAGCTCACCGCCATTTCCGGCACCGCCGGCTACTTCGGCAGCCTCGGCCTGCCGGTGCCGACTGTAAGCGCCATTGTCGTCGGCCTGATCGAGTTGCTTGGCGGCCTTGCCATTCTCGTCGGCTTCCAGACCCGTGTCGCCGCCTGGGTGCTTGCCATCTTCACGATCGCCACCGGGTTGGTTGCTCACACCGGCTGGGCCGACCAGATGCAGATGATCCAGTTCCTCAAGAACCTCGCCATCACCGGCGGCTTCATCCTGCTCGCCTCCTCGGGCGCCGGCGCCTATTCCATCGACGCCAAGCGCAGCTGAACTTTTTCCTCCCAGAGACCTAAGCTCAGGCGGCGCGGAATTTTCCGCGCCGCTTTTTCGTTTTCTCAACTGCAGGCGTACACTGCACCGAAAGCCGGTACGAATCCGAGTACCGGCAAGGAGGTGGCCAATGCCCCGCAACGCATTGCTTCTCGTCTCGCGACTGCTGCTTGCCGCGCTGTTCGTGCCCTCGGGCTTCCAGGCGCTCACCAACATCGCCGGCACGACCAGCTATTTCGCCGGCCTCGGCCTGCCGCTGCCGTCACTTGCCGCCTGGGGTACCGGGCTGTTCGAACTGATCGCCGGGCTCCTCATCCTGGTCGGCTTCCAGACGCGGATCGCAGCACTTCTGCTTGCCGCCTTCTCGATCGCCGCCGGCTTCATCGGCCATTACGGCCAAGGGGCGGACGATGCGACTTTAGCCTTCATGCACCAGCAGATGCTGATGAAGGACATTGCGATTGCCGGCGGCTTCCTGGCGCTCGCCATGGCCGGCGCCGGCGCGTGGTCGGCCGATGGGCGCGGCTTCGATGTCGACGCGCAACTGACCTGACGACTACTTCACCGACACGCTCGGACCGCCCTCCACCGCCAGCATCAGCCGGCGGTTGGTGATGCGCGCGAGCTGCGCCAGCCGGCCGGCGGGGCGTTCGCCGTAGAGGTCGGCAAGCGAGGCCGGCAGCACCAGCGCCAGCGCGCCGTTGCCGCGGCTTTCCCATTTCACCCGCGGCATCACGCCCGGCATCGCCGCCGTCAGCAGGTAGACGACACGCATCATCGCCGCCAGCACGCGGGCGCGCTCGAGCACGCGCGGCGGCGCCAGTGCCTTGATCTCGGGCGCGATGCCATCGTTGAAGACGCCGTCATGGCGGTAGGCGCTGGCCAAAGCCAGAAAGGCCCGGCCCGGATGATCGACGCCGATGAAGGAGGCATGCGCGATGATGTTGAGCGACTGCCGGCCGCGATATTCGGGATGCGCGCGCCAGCCGATATCGGCAAGCAGGCAGGCGGCGTGGCGGTAGCGCGCCTCGTCGACCGTCTCGTCGATGCCGAAGGCCTTGAAGGCTTTGCCCGTCCATTCGACGAGGTCGTGCGCATGGTGGACGGAGCGCGAGCGCAGCAACGCTAGCTCCTCCGCCGCCGAGATCAGCGGATCGGCCTTCTGCTCGGCGGCGTCGAGCAGCGAATAGAGGAAGCCCTCGCGCACGCCTTGCGCCGAGACGACGATCTTAGAGGGCTGCGTGGCCGCCATGATCTCCTGCAGCACGACGGCGCCGTAAGGCAGGAGCGAGCGGCGGTTCTTGGAAACGCCTTCGATGCCCTTGACCTTCTCGACTTCGCCCCTGGCCACCTGCCTGAGGAAGCTCTGCGCACTGTCGGCCGATATCTCGTAATGATGCATGACGCCGAGCGGGTAGTTGGTCATCTCCATGTGGAGCCGCGCGAGGTTTCGCCAGGTGCCGCCGACGGCGTAGAAGACCCTGCCCTGCCCGCCCTTCAGGAGCTTCGCCCGCGCCAGCTCCTGGCGCGCGATCTTCTGCGCCTGGACGAGCGAATTCTTCGCCATGTCCTGCAGCCGCAGGCCGCCGAGCGGCAGCGTGATGCCGTCGCCGATCGCTTCGCCGTTGATGTCGATGAGCTCCAGGCTGCCGCCGCCGAGGTCGCCGGCGATGCCGTTGGCCGGGTAAAAGCCGGAGATGACGCCGAGCGCCGAATAATGCGCCTCCTGCCGGCCGGAGAGCACGCGGATCTCGGTCTTCAGCACATCCTCGGCGCGGTGGATGAAATCCGGACCGTTGACCGCCTCGCGGGCGGCCGCGGTCGCCAGCACATACATGTGCTCGGCGCCGGCTTGATCCGAAAGCGCGCGAAAGCGGCGGAACTCTTCCATCGAGCGCGTCACCGCCTCGGGATCGAGCTTGCCCGTCGAAACGATGCCGCGGCCGAGGCCGGCCAGCATCTTTTCGTTGAACAGCAGCGTCGGCGAGCGCGCCAGCCCTTCATAGACGACGAGGCGGATCGAGTTCGATCCGATGTCGATGATCGACAGCGGCCGCCGGTCCTGAAGCCGGCCCTGGGAGATTGAAATCACGCGGCGCCGTTCTTCTTACGGCGCTTGAACTGGGCAATGCGCCTGGGCGCATGCGATTTCAGCGCGTCACCCCGTCCGGAAAGGCTCGGATTGGTCATGAAATATTCCTGCGCGTTGAACGGTTCCTCGCCCTCCTCCAGCACGACGCGACGGGAGGTCCCGTCTGCCAATACGTCGAAACTTTGCTGGTTGTCCATGATGTTGCCGAGCATGATCTGGCCAAGCACCTGTTCATGCACAGTCGGATTGGTGATCGGCACCAGCGTCTCGACGCGGCGGTCGAGATTGCGCGGCATCATGTCGGCCGAGGAGATGTAGACGATCGCCTCGTCCGACGGCAGGCCGTGGCCGTTGCCGAAGCAGAAGATGCGGCTGTGCTCGAGGAAGCGGCCGACGATCGACTTCACCCTGATGTTCTCGGACAGGCCCGGCACCTGCGGCCTGAGGCAGCAGATGCCGCGCACCACGAGGTCGATCTCGACGCCGGCGCGGCTGGCGTCATAGAGCGCGTCGATAATGATCGGGTCGACGAGCGCGTTCATCTTCATCCAGATGCGGGCCGGCCTGCCCTCGCGCGCGTAGGAGATCTCCTCGGAGATGTGCCTCAGGATGCGGTTGCGCAGCGTGAACGGCGACACCGCAAGACGCATCTCCTCGGCGGGCTCGGCATAGCCGGTGATGAAGTTGAAGACCTGCGCGACATCGCGCGCGATCGTCGGATCGGTGGTGAAGAAGGACAGGTCGGTATAGATGCGGGCGGTGACCGGATGATAGTTGCCGGTGCCGAGATGCACGTAGTTGCGCAGCCGGCCGTCCTCGCGGCGCACCACCAGCGACATCTTGGCGTGGGTCTTCAACTCCAGGAAGCCGAACACGACCTGGACGCCGGCGCGCTCGAGGTCACGCGCCCAGCGGATGTTGGCCTCCTCGTCAAAGCGCGCCTTGAGCTCGACGAGCGCCGTGACCGACTTGCCGGCCTCGGCGGCGTCGATCAGCGCGCGCACGATCGGGCTGTCGTTCGAGGTGCGGTAGAGCGTCTGCTTGATGGCGACGACTTCCGGATCGGCGGCCGCCTGGCGCAGGAACTGCACCACGACGTCGAAGGATTCGTAAGGGTGGTGGACGATGATGTCCTTCTCGCGGATGGCGGCCAAGCAGTCGCCGCCGTGCTCGCGGATGCGCTCGGGAAAACGCGGATTGTAGGGCGTGAATTTGAGATCGTCGCGCGGGATGGCGACGATCTCGGAAATCTGGTTGAGCGCCAGCGGGCCGGTGAGCACGCTGATGCGACTTGACGATACGCCGAGCTCGCCGGCGACGAAGTCGCGCAGCTCGGCCGGCATCAGCGTGTCGAATTCGATGCGGATGACAGACCCGCGGCGGCGGCGCTTCAGCGCCGTCTCGAACAGGCGCACGAGGTCTTCCGACTCTTCCTCCACCTCGATATCGCTGTCGCGGATGATGCGGAACGTGCCTGAGCCCTTGACCTCATACCCAGGGAAAAGCTTGCCGATATAAAGGCCGACCGCTTCCTCCAGCGGGATGAAGCGCACAAGATGCCTGCGGTCGGGCAGACGGATGAAGCGCCGCAGCGCCACCGGCAGGCGCAGCAGCGCGCTCATCTCCTCGCCGTTCTTGCGGTGGCGCAGTTGCAGCGCCATCGAGAAGCCGAGATTGGGGATGAACGGGAACGGGTGCGCCGGATCGATCGACAGCGGCGTCAGCACCGGGAAAACCTGTTCCTGGAAATGCTCCTCCAGCCAGGCCCGCTCGTCCTTGGTGAGCGCGTCGCGGGTGATGCTTTCGATGCCTTCCTTGTTAAGCAGCTCCATCAGCGTCGACAGGCTCTTCTGCTGGTCCTCCTGCAGGCGCTCAACCTCGCGCAGCAATTGCTCGAGCTGCTGCTCGGGCGTGCGGCCGTCCGGGCTCTTCAGCGCGATGCCCTCGCGGACCTGGCCGGCGAGGCCGGCGACGCGGACCATGAAGAACTCGTCGAGATTGGCGGCCGAAATCGACAGGAAGCGGACACGCTCGAGCAGCGGGTGATGCCCGTTCAACGATTCCTCGAGCACGCGGCGGTTGAACTGCAGCCAGGAAAACTCGCGGTTGACGAAGCGGTCGGGATTGCCGCCATCCGGGCTGGCCACCTCGACGTTGATGAACTCGCTCTGTATCGGCTTCAGTTCGGTCATGGTTCCTTGTCCGCAACGGTCCCTTTTGGAGCGCGCTATGGACGCTCTACCACTTCTTTGTGACGCACGATCCCCTCGTGAATCCCTTCCGAGCGGAAGGTCATGCGCTTAACCGGCTCAACTTATCCTTTGCCAGCCTTTTGCGACAGTTTCATTTCATCGATCTTGCAAACTGGCCGGTTATGATCCAGATGCAAACGGGCCGAACTGAAGGAGACGACGATGGCAGGCGGTACCATTCCCCATTTCCAGAACGACGCGGGCCATCAGGCGATCGACATCGGCGTGAAGGAATTCATGTGCACCGGCGCCAATCCGCCCTTCGATCATCCGCATGTGTTCCTCGACATGGGCGACGACAATGAGAAGGTCTGCCCTTATTGCTCGACGCTCTACCGCTATTCGCCGAAGCTGAAGGCGACGGAAACGGAGCCGGCCGGCTGCCTCTATGTCGACCAGGCCGCCTGATTCCCGCGTCGCCTGGACGACTGCTAGATCATGAATGAGGCGCGGTCCCGGCAGGTGGTCATTGCCGGGGCCGGCATCGCCGGGCTGACGGCGGCTCTTGCCTTTGCCGGGCGCGCCCATGCCGTCACGGTGCTGGAACAGGCCAGGCAGCTCGAAGCGGCGGGCGCCGGCATCCAGCTTTCCCCCAACGCAACCCGCATCCTGCGCCAGCTCGGCGCACTCGACCGGTTGCGGCTGAGCGCGATCAGGCCCGAAGCGGTGGTGCTGAAGGACGCCGCAACCTTGCGCGAGCTGGCGCGCGTGCCGCTGGGTCAGGCCGGCGAGGACCGCTGGGGGGCGCCCTATCTCGTGGCGCACCGCGCCGACCTGCAAGCGGCGCTGACGGCGCGAATGGCGGAGCACCCCGAGATCCAGCTCATCACCGGAGCGCGGGTTACAGGCATTGCTGTGGCGCCGCAAGATATCGTCGTCACGGCGCAAAGAGACGGCGGCAGCACGGAGATTGCCGCGGACCTTTTGGTGGGCGCCGACGGCGTCTGGTCGTCGGTTCGATCGCAACTTGCCGGCAGGGAGCCCGCTTTCACGAGAAGCCGCTTTTCCGGCGAGCTCGCCTGGCGCGCCACGGTGGCGGCGGAAAGCGCTGGCGGGGAAGCCTTCGCCGCGATCGGCGCGATCGACTGCATCACCACTTTCCTCCATCCCGGTTTCCATATGGTCGCCTATCCGGTGAGCAAGGGCAGTGCCTTCAACCTCGCCGCCTTCACCAAGGGCGAGCGCATCGCCGAAGGCTGGTCGGGTCATGCCGATCCCGCAATTCTCGCCAGCGCCATGCGCGGCACGTCGCCCAAACTGGCGAGACTTGTCGATTTGGCCGGCCCATGGACGGCGTTTCCGATCCACACGGTCGAACAGCGGCGCTGGACGATGCCGGAAGGCATCGCCCTGATCGGCGACGCGGCGCACGCGATGACGCCATTTGCGGCGCAGGGCGCTGCGATGGCGATCGAGGACGCCGCGATGCTCGCCAATCTGGTCGTCGATATCCTCACCGATCCAAGGCAGAGCCTCACCATCTGGGAAAACCTCAGGCGGCCGCGCATCGAGAAGGTGCTCAGCCGAGGCGCGCTCAACCGGCTTGCCTGGCATGCCTGGGGTCCGGTGGCGATCGCGCGCAATTTGGTGCTGGCAACGCGGCCGGCAGAGAAGCTCGCCGCGGATCTGGACTGGCTTTATGGGTGGGAGGAGCGGAAGGTTGTGAGGCGATAGAGGCTTTTTAGCAGGCGGCCGACCAATTGGATACGCTGGCGGGACAGCGCCCCCCTCTGTCCTGCCGGACATCTCCCCCACAAGGGGGGAGATCGGATGTCGCGCCGGCTTTCGCAAATCACCAACGTTGCATGATGAGCGCCGGCGCCAGAGCTGCCAATCTCCCCCCTTGTGGGGGAGATGTCCGGCAGGACAGAGGGGGGCGAGAAGGAACGCGACGTCGGCGAATTCCCGCAAGCACCCAGCTAATTATACAGCCTCATCGACCACCCCAGCGACACCGGCAGCGGGTTCCACCAGCCGGTGCGCAGGCCGGCGGCGCGCAGCGCCGCCGCCGTCCAGGTGTTGCAGCCGACCAGCGCGTTGAAGTGGCCGTTGGCTTCGTAAAAGCGGTCGAAGCTGGAATAGCCCGCGTTGTCGATGACCATCGGCCCGTTCGACCCCTGCTGGAAACTCGATTGAATGTAATCGAGCAGCGCCGAAAAATGCGCCTCGTCGATGTCGAACCCGGCGACATCCGGATGCGGCTCGGCAATCGCACCGGCGACATCGACATGCATGACCGAGGCATCGAGAGTCAGCGCCTCGAACACCGGCACCGCCTTCAATTCCGACCAGGTCGGCGTTTCCAGATAGAAGGCGCGGCCGCCCCAGCCGAAGACGAGGTAGCGCGCCGCCGCTGCATCAATCGGCAGGCCGGCATCGGCGAGGAAGCCGAAACGCCGGCGCACGCCGTCTTCGACCGGTATCGCGATGTCGGTATGGATCGGGTTCCTCAGCACCAGTATGTGCCGGGTGCCCTCGCCTGCGGCCATCGCCGACGGCCAGAGCGGGCGCGGCACCAGTGTGCCGAGCCCTGCGGCAAGTGCTGCCGCGCCGACCAGCGTGATCAGGAAACGCAGGAATTTTCTCATCGGCGGCAGCGATTCCGTCGCGTTTCAAACCGGCGAAACCTTTAGCCGATCACCCAAAAACAAAAATGCCCGGCCGTTTCGCGGCCGGGCTTCGCAAATCGGTATCCGATCCGCTCAGTGCAGGATCTGCGACAGGAACAGCTTCGTGCGCTCATGGCGCGGATGGTCGAAGAACTCGGCCGGCGTGTTCTGCTCGACGATCTGGCCCTGATCCATGAAGATCACCCGGTTGGCGACCTTGCGGGCAAAGCCCATCTCGTGGGTGACGCAGAGCATCGTCATGCCCTCTTCGGCAAGGCCGACCATCGTCTCCAGCACTTCCTTGATCATTTCCGGGTCGAGCGCCGAGGTCGGCTCGTCGAACAGCATGATGCGCGGGTTCATGCACAGCGAGCGCGCGATCGCCACGCGCTGCTGCTGGCCTCCGGAGAGCTGTCCAGGATATTTGTTGGCCTGCTCCGGAATCTTGACGCGCTTGAGGAAATGCATGGCGATCTCCTCGGCCTGCTTCTTCGGTGTCTTGCGCACCCAGATCGGCGCCAGCGTGCAGTTCTCCAGGATGGTGAGGTGCGGGAAGAGGTTGAAGTGCTGGAACACCATGCCGACCTCGCGGCGCACCTCGTCGATCTTCTTCAGATCGTTGGTGAGTTCCTTGCCGTCGACGATGATCTTGCCCTTCTGGTGCTCTTCCAGCCGGTTGATGCAGCGGATCATGGTCGACTTGCCGGAGCCGGACGGACCGCAGATGACGATGCGCTCGCCGCGCATCACCTTGAGGTTGATGTCCTTCAGCACATGGAACTCGCCGTACCATTTGTGCATGCCGACAATGTCGATGGCGACATCGGTGGTCGAGACATGCATCTTCTTGGCATCGACCTTGATGTCTTCCGCGCTGACGGCGTTTTCGGTGCTCATGGCAAATTCCCCTTATCGTTGTATTTGATGCATGTCGTTACCCCAAAAACCGCTACACACTTTTGGGCGACATGCATCAGCGTTTGTAGCCGGTGTCGAGCCGGCGTTCGGTGTACATTGAATAGCGCGACATGCCGAAGCAGAACAGCCAGAATACGAAGGCGGCGAACACAAGACCGGATTTCGCGGTTTGCGGCGTCGCCCAGTTGGCGTCGGACAGGTTCTGCTTGACCACGCCCAAAAGGTCGAAGATCGAGATGATCAGCACCAGGCTGGTGTCCTTGAACATGCCGATGAAAGTGTTGACGATGGCGGGGATGACCAGCTTCAGCGCCTGCGGCAGCACGATCAGACCCATCTTCTGCCAATAGCCGAGGCCAAGCGAATCGGCACCCTCATACTGCCCCTTCGGGATCGCCTGCAGGCCGCCGCGCACCACTTCCGCCATATAGGCGGCGGCGAACAGCGACACGCCGATCAGCGCCCGCAGGAACTTGTCGAAGGTGACGCCGGCCGGCAGGAACAGCGGCAGCATGACGCTGGCGAAAAACAGCACCGTGATCAGCGGGATGCCGCGCACCGTCTCGATGAAAATCACGCACAGCATCTTGACGATCGGCATCTTGGAACGCCGGCCGAGCGCCAGCACCGTGCCGAGCGGCAGCGACACGGCGATACCGACGAAAGAGAGGCTGAGCGTCACCAGCAGCCCGCCCCAGCGCGAAGTCTCGATAACCGGGAGGCCGAACGCGCCGCCGGACAAGAGAAAGAAAGACACGACCGGCAGCACCAGGAAGAGCAGGATGGCGTTCAGTCCCTTGCGCGGCACGCGTGGAATCAGCATCGGCACCAAAAGCACCACCAGCAGGATAGCGACCAGGATCGGCCGCCAGCGTTCCTCGACCGGATAGGTGCCGAACATGAACTGCCCAAACTTGGCGTTGACGAAGGCCCAGCAGGCGCCGCTCCAGCCGTCGGGCTGGATGCCGCCCTGCGAAACCGTGGCGCAGACCGTGCGGTTGGGCCCGGTCCACTGCGCGTTGATGAAGGCCCAGTTGATGACCTGCGGCAGCACCCAGAGGACAATGGCGATGCCGAGAACGGTGAGGATGGTGTCGCCTACCGAACCGATTAGGTTCTTGCGCACCCAGGCATAGGCGCCGCGCTCGCTGGGCGGCGCCGGCTGCGCCAGCGCCATTTCGGTACGCACCCAGGACATGTCGTGTTCCTGCATGGCCCTACCTCTCCACCAGCGCCATTCTGGCGTTGACCACATTCATGACCGCGGAGGTCACGAGGCTCAGCACCAGATAGGCACTCATCATGATAAACACGCCCTCGACCGCCTGCCCCGTCTGGTTGAGCACCGTGCCGGCGGTGGCGGTGAGGTCCGGATAGCCGATGGCGATCGCAAGCGACGAGTTCTTGGTCAGGTTGAGATACTGGCTGGTCATCGGCGGAATGACGATGCGCATCGCCTGCGGCACCACAACCAGGCGCAGAATTGGGCCGGAGCGCAAACCAAGGGCGCCGGCCGCCTCGGTCTGGCCTTTGCTGACACCCCTGATGCCGGCGCGCACGATCTCGGCGATGAAGGCCGCCGTATAGCAGGAGAGCGCCAGATAGAGCGACAGGAACTCGGGTTTGACCTGGAAGCCGCCGGTCAGATTGAAGGTCGACTGCTTCGGCAGATCGAAGGTGAGCGGCATGCCGGCGAACAGGAAGGCAAGCACCGGCAGGCCGACGATCAGCCCGACCGAAGTCCAGAACACGGGAAACTGCTGGCCGGTCGCCATCTGGCGCTGGCGCGCCCTGTGGGCGACAAACCAGGCCATGGCGAGCGCGACGAGGAAAGCAACCAGGATCAACCAGGAGCCATCACCCCAGATGGCGCGCGGGAAATAGAATCCGCGCTGGTTGAGGAAAGAGCCGAACGGCAGGTGGAAGCTCTCGCGCGGCGGAGGCAGGACGGCCAGCACGCCTGAATACCAGAAGAAGATGACCAGCAGCGGCGGGATGTTGCGGAAGATCTCGATATAGACGGTGCAGATCTTGCGGATCAGCCAGTTCTGCGACAGGCGACCAACGCCAATGATGAAGCCGATGATGGTGGCGGTGATGATGCCGGCAACCGCGACGATGATCGTGTTGATCAGGCCGACGAGGATGGCGCGGAAATAGGTCGAGTCCGACGTGTAGGCGATCGGTGTGTCCGAGATATCGAAGCCGGCGCGCCCCCTGAGGAAGCCAAAGCCTGAGGCGATGTGCAGGCGGGCCAGATTGTCGATAACGTTCTGCACGATCCACCAGACCGAGCCGAACAGCAAGACGATGACCAGCGTCTGAAAGAAGAGGCTGCGTATTTTCGGGTCATTGATGAAGGAGCCGCGGCTCGGCTCCTCGCGAAGGATTTCCTGCGATGCCATGCGACCATCCCCTGGAAAGAGAAACCGGGAGGCAGGTCGACCTGCCTCCCGGATCACGTTTCGGTCAGCGGATCGGCGGAGCGTATTGCAGGCCGCCCTTGGTCCACAGCGCGTTGATGCCGCGCGCGATCTTGAGCGGGCTGCCGGAGCCGACGTTGCGCTCGAATACTTCGCCGTAGTTGCCGACGGCCTTGACGATGTTGACGACCCAGTCGTTGGAGACGCCGAGATCGGTGCCGATCTTGGTGTCGGCCTCCTGGCCGAGCACGCGCTTGATCTCGGGATTGTCCGAGTTCTTCATCTCATCGACATTGGCCTTGGTGATGCCGAGCTCCTCGGCGTCGAGCAGCGCGAAGTAGGTCCACTTGACGATGTGATACCACTGGTCGTCGCCCTGGCGCACGGCCGGTCCGAGCGGTTCCTTGGAGATGATCTCGGGCAGCACCACATGGTCGGCCGGCGAGCCCAGCGTCAGGCGGATACCGTAGAGGCCCGACTGGTCGGTGGTGTAGACGTCGCAGCGGCCGGCGTCATAGGCGGCGTTGACCTCTTCCAGCTTCTCGAACACGACGGGGTTGTACTCCATCTTGTTCGACTTGAAGTAGTCGGCAAGGTTGAGCTCGGTCGTGGTGCCGGTCTGCACGCAGACGGCGGCGCCCGAAAGCTGCAGCGCCGAGTTCACGCCCGGCAGCTTCTTGGCGTTGATCATGAAGCCCTGGCCGTCATAGTAGGTCACGCCGACGAAGTTCAGGCCGAGCGCGGTGTCGCGGTTGATCGTCCAGGTCGTGTTGCGCGAGAGGATGTCGACCTCGCCCGACTGCAGCGCGGTGAAGCGTTCCTTGGCGCTGAGCGGGGTGAACTTGACCTTGGTGCCGTCGCCGAAGACAGCGGCCGCGACGGCGCGGCAGAAGTCGGCATCGATGCCCTGCCATTCACCCTTGTCGTCCGGCGCCGAGAAGCCGGCGAGGCCGGTCGAGACGCCGCACTGGATGAAGCCCTTCTGCTTCACGGTATCCAGCGTGCCGGCCGAGGCTGCCGACGCCATAAATCCGAGCGCGGCGGCGCCGAGAATGCCGATTGCAATGTGTTTCATGACCCACAGACCCTTTTCTGTTTTACAGGCGCCCCTGCTTCCCAGGCAGCCCCTGATCTTTTCCGCGTGTGAATGCAGCTCCCACTTAACGGCCCTCTCCAGGACCCGCATCGTTGCCGATGCACTGCCTCCCATTCACGAAACGCATCGAAGGCGATTATTCCTGTGAGGTCAAGGGAAATGACCGAATTGCGACACGATTGAAAACGGATTGCCACAAGTGCTCGAATTGCAGCCAAAAGCGCCTGCGAATTGGTCAAGAGCTGCAATCGGAACCGGCAAGTCAGGCGTCGCGGAAAGTTTGAACGTTACGTGACCTCCTGCCGGTTACTACTGTCGCCTCCGATGGGAGGACTGGCATGATTCATGGGCGCAGGAAGGTGCGCCAAACCGCGTTCGGCGCACCTTCGCCAGAGGCGTGCAAGGGTGCAAACGACAGGCTGGCGATCTTCTACTTGGCCCATCCAAACACCGCCGCTTGGCGGGTCGGCAGCAGTTGCGCGGCCAGTTCCGCCGCTTTATGGCTGGCCTCCTGACACACTACGACAGGCGACGAACCATGGCGACAGACGGCAGCGATATCGGCATCAACACGCGGCTTGCCCATTCCGGCAACAAGCCGCTCGACTATTTCGGATTCGTCAATCCGCCGGTCGTGCATGCCTCGACGGTTCTCTATCCCGACGCCGCCACGATGGCCTCGCGCAATCAGAAATACACCTATGGCACGCGCGGCACGCCGACCATGGATGCGCTCACGCTCGCCGTCGACGCGCTCGAAGGCTCGGCCGGCACGATCGCGGTGCCGTCGGGTCTGGCCGCGGTGACGATTCCCCTGCTTACCTTCGCCTCGGCCGGCGACCATCTGCTGATCGTCGATTCCGTCTATCACCCGACACGGAATTTCGCCGACACCATGCTGAAGCGGCTCGGCGTCGAGATCGAATATTACGATCCGCGCATCGGCGCCGGCATCTCATCGCTGATCAAGCCCAACACCAAGGTGGTGTTGACGGAATCGCCAGGATCGAACACCTATGAGGTGCAGGACATTCCGGCTATCGCCAAGGCGGCGCATGCCGCAAACGCCATCGTCATGATGGACAACACCTGGGCGACGCCGCTCTACTTCAAGCCGCTCGACTACGGCGTCGACATCTCCATCCATGCGGCGACGAAATACCCGGCCGGCCATTCCGACGTGCTGCTCGGCCTGGTGTCCGCCAACGAGGCCTGCTGGAAGAAGCTCTATGAAGGCTTCTGCACGCTGGGCTGCTGCTCTGGCCCGGACGACGTCTACCAGACGTTGCGCGGCCTGCGCACCATGGGTGTGAGACTCGAACACCACCAGAGGAGCGCGCTTGAAATCGCGCGCTGGCTGGAGGGGCAGCCGGGCGTGGCGCAGGTGCTGCATCCGGCGCTGGAGAGCCACCCCGACCACGCGCTCTGGAAGCGCGATTTCTGCGGCTCGAGCGGCGTCTTCTCGATCGTGCTGAACGGAGGTGGGCAGAAACAGCAGCACGCCTTCCTCGACGCGCTGACCATCTTCGGCCTCGGCTATTCCTGGGGCGGCTATGAGAGCCTTGCGGTGCCGGTCTTCCTCGGCGACCGCACCATCGCCAAGGGCTCTTACTCGGGGCCGCTGATCCGCCTGCAGATCGGGCTGGAAGACGTCGAGGACCTCAAGGCCGACATTTTGCGCGGGCTCAAAGCGGCAGCCGAAGCCTGAGTACGAGGCCAGGCACGTAGCAACCGATTCAGCAAACGGCCGTAACGCTTTGGCGCGAATGAGTAAGCCGAGGCCGCTGGCGGCATGCCGACGCGACCTCTTCGCGCAATAATATTCTCCACAGCCGCGAATATACGGATTGGCTTGGCTTCCAAATCCGTGGCTTCGGCGGCATTGCGAGCAGCGCAGATTCCACCCATTCGATAATTCCAGCTATTCGACCTGGGGCCCGCCATGGCGTTTCGCCTTTTCGTTCCGATCCTTGCCGGCGCGACGCTGCGCGAACGGCTTGCCGCCTGCATCGGCGCCACGATCGGCATCGCGCTGACCGGGGTGATCAGCGGGCTCGCCATGGGCAGCGGCCCGCATGTGGCGATGCTGGTGGCGCCGATGGGCGCTTCGGCGGTGCTGCTCTTTGCCGTGCCCTCGAGCCCGCTGGCGCAGCCCTGGTCGATCATCGGCGGCAATACGATCTCGGCGCTGGTCGGCGTCACGGTGGCGCATTTCGTGCACAACCCGGTGATCGCCTCCGGGCTGGCGGTGGCGCTGGCGATCGCCGCCATGTCGTTCACGCGCTCGCTGCATCCGCCGGGCGGCGCCGCGGCGCTCACCGGCGTCCTCGGCGGACCGGCCGTGATCAGCGCCGGCTTCCTGTTTCCATTCGTGCCCGTGGCGCTGAACTCTATCATATTGGTCACGCTCGGTTTCCTGTTCCACAAGCTGTCGCGGCGCAACTATCCGCATGTGCACGTGCCCGTGGCCAACAGCCACGGCACCGCCGACCGACCGCCGACGGAGCGGGTCGGCTTCCGGCCCGAGGATGTCGATGCCGCGCTTGCAGCGCTCGACGAAACCTTCGACATCGACCGCGACGACATCGAAAGGCTGCTGCGCCAGGTCGAGCTGCAGGCGACGGTGCGCGCACACCGCACGCTGCTCTGCCAGGACATCATGTCCCGCGACGTGATCTCGGTGCCGGAGAACGCCACCGCCGAGGAGGCGCGCAAGCAGCTTCTCGACCACAACATCCGCACCTTGCCGGTGGTGGACGCCGAGGCGAAGCTGGTCGGCGCCGTCGGCCTGCGCGAGCTGACGGGAACGACCGACACGGTAAAGGGTGTGATGTCGAAGGCCGGCACCGCCTCGCCCGAGACGCCGGCGATGAGCCTGCTGCCGGCGCTGACCGACGGGCGCAGCCACGCCGTGGTGATTGTCGACGCCGGGCGGCATATTCTCGGCCTGATCACCCAGACCGACCTTTTGGCCGCCGCCGCCCGCGCACAGGCTGCAGACAGGCCGCAGTTGAAAGCTGTAGCATAGCGCCGGCTGGATCCGGAAAGTCCGGGAACCTTTTGCCGGCAGGCGCGTCCAACTATCGGATGCAACGCCCGTCGGGAGATCGGGACGCGATGAGACAGTCCGCACTGCAGGCCGCCGCGATTTCGGCGGCGGACGCTATCGCAAGCGACATGGCGCTGGTGCGCCGTGCGCTTGCGCGGGAAGCGGGCGCCTTCCGCTCGATCATCAAGACGCACAACCAGCGGCTCTACCGCATAGCGCGCGGCGTGGTGCGCAACGACGCCGAGGCCGAAGACATCGTGCAGGAAGCCTATATGCGCGCCTTCGCCAGCCTCGATGCCTTTCGCGGCGACGCCTCTTTGGCAACCTGGCTCACGCGCATCGTCATCAACGAGGCGCTCGGCCGGCTGCGCAAGAAAAAGCGCATCGTAGCGATGCCTGAAAATCCGGAAGCGCAGATCATCCGGTTTCCCCTGAACCCAAGCGACTTGAACCCTGGCGACGATCCGGAGCGGACGATGGCGCAGCGGCAGATCCTCAGGCTTGTCGAACGGGCGACCGACAGCCTTCCCGATGTCTATCGCACCGTCTTCGTCGCCCGCGTCATCGAGGGCCTGAGCATCGAGGAGACGGCCGACCTGCTCGGCATCAGGCCGGAGACGGTAAAGACCAGGCTGCACCGAGCGCGTAGCCTGGTGCGCAAGGCGCTGGACGATGAGATCGGCCCGGTGCTGCTCGACGCTTTTCCGTTCGCCGGTCGGCGCTGCGAGCGGCTGACGGAGGCGGTGATGAAGAGGCTGGGGTTCGGCGATTGAATTCGTCGTTTCGGGCTTGACCCCGATACGCCGAGGGACAGCACTCCCCTCTGTCCTGCCGGACATCTCCCCCGCAAGGGGGGAGATCGGATGTCACGTCCGCTTTCGCCAACCATCAACGTTGTAAGAAGGGCGCCGGCGACGAAGCCAATAATCTCCCCCCTTGCGGGGGAGATGGCCGGCAGGCCAGAGGGGGGTGTGACGGAACTCGACACATCGGTGCTCGCTTCGCGCTCCAATCCCCGAATTTAAAAACGCCGGGAACGTTTCGCCCCTTCCCGCATCCAATGGCCGTCAACCCAAAACAAGCCCGAGGGCCTCGCGCTGCCGGGCGAAGGAGATGCCATGTTTATCCGACCGACCGCAGCACTCGCCGCCTTCCTCCTCGTCAGCGCCGCGCCGCTGGCTGAGGGCGCCGAAAAGCCCACCGACCCGCAGATCGCCCATATCGCCTACACCGCCGGCACGCTCGACGTCGAAGCCGCCAAGCTGGCGATCAAGACGTCCAAGACCAAGGAAGTCGTCGACTTCGCCAAGGACATGGAACGCGACCACGAGGCGGTGAACAAGCAGGCGCTTGATCTGGTGAAGAAGCTGAAGGTCAAGCCCGAGGACAACGCCACCAGCCAGGCGCTGACCAAGACGGCGAAGGAGGAGCGCGCCAAGCTGGCGAAGCTCAAGGGCGCGGCCTTCGACAAGGCCTATATCGAGAACGAAGTGGCCTATCACAAGCAGGTCAACGGCGCGCTCGAAACCCTGCTCATCCCCTCGGCCAGCAATGCCGAACTGAAGAGCCTGCTGGAAACGGGCCTCAAGATATTCCAGGGGCATGAGCAGCACGCCGAACATGTCGCCGGCATGCTGAAATGAGGGCGGGCCTGCTATCGCTCCCGGTCGCATTGGCGCTGGCGCTTGTCACTGCGCCGGCGCTCGCCGCCACGATCGAAGTCACGATCGACAAACTGGTGTTCTCGCCAGCGAGCGTCAACGCCAAGGTCGGCGACACGATCGAGTGGACGAACAAAGACGTGATCGCCCACACCGCGACTGTGAAAGGCGGCTGGGAGGTGATGATCCCGCCCAAGTCGAAGGGCAAGGTCACGCTCAAGGAAGCGGCTGCTGTCGACTATTTCTGCCGCTTCCACCCCAATATGAAGGGTCATGTCGAGGTTTCGCCCTGATCCGCCGCCCGGTCGAGCCGAAGCGAGGCGCGCCTCGCCTCGGCCGGCCGTGTGATGTGCGTCCAAGAGCCGTCATAGACAGGCGGGCGCCGCTCGATCCAGGCGCTGAGCCCTTCGCCCAGATCGGCGGTCGGGGCCATGCGGGCGAACTGCTCGGCCTCGACCATCAGGCCCTCGGTGATGCTGAGGTTGATGCCGCGTGCCACGGCGGTGAGGATGCTCGCCACCGCAGGCTGCGAATGGCCGATGATGCGGTTCGCAAGATCAAGCGCGGCCGGCATCAGCTCTTCATGCGGCACGACTTTGTTGACGAGCCCGAGCTCCAACGCCCGCGCGGGCGAAAAGGGCTCGCCGGTCAGTAGCAGCTCGACCGCGCGTTTGCGCCCGGCAAGCCTCGGCAGGCGCTGTGTGCCGCCGAAGGTCGGCGGCATGGCGAGTTTTATTTCCGGCTTGGCGAACAGGGCGCGTTCGCTGGCTATCGCCAGCGGCACCGCCTCTGTGATCTCGCAGCCACCGCCGAAGGCCAGGCCATTGACGGCGGCGATGACCGGCTTGCGGAAAGCTTCCAGCCGCGCCGTCAGCCGCTGGCCGCGCATGACGAAGTCGCGCAGCGCCACATCCGCGCCTTCGGCGACGCTCAACGAGAATTCGTGGATGTCGCCGCCGGCCGAGAAGGCGCGCTCCCCTGCCCCGGTGAGGATCACGGCACGCACGTCATCGTCAGTCTCCACCCTATCGAGGATCGCCAGCAGGCGGTCGATCAGGGCGTAATTCAGGGCGTTGAGTTTTTCGGGGCGGTTGAGCGTCAGCACCGCGACGCGGTCGCGAATTTCGCAAAGCACAAGCTCGGTCATCGTCTTCTCCTTTCCGGTTTGGGACGGCCGCAAGGGATCAGCTTTCTCCTTGTTTGTATATTCACTAGTCGGTATACCCAACGGATGAGCGAGAAGCCCAATCACACCAGAAAACGCCTCGTCGATGCGGCGGCGAAGCTGTTCTATGCCGAAGGCATCGGCCGCGTCAGCGTCGATGCCGTGGCGGAAAAGGCGGGGCTGACCAAGCGCACGCTCTACTACCACTTCAAGAGCAAGGACGAGCTGATCACGGCCTATCTCGACAGCCGCGACCAGCCGAACCTCAAGCAGATGGCCGGCTGGTTCGAGGCCGCGGAAGGCGGCGTGGACCGGAAAGTGGTGGCGATCTTCACCCACCTGGCGCGTGTAGCCCGCCACGTCAAATGGAAGGGCTGCGGCTTCTTGCGTACGGCCGCCGAGCTCGCCGCGATGCCCGGCCATCCGGCGGTGAAGGCCGGCTCCCGCCATAAGAGCAATTTCGAGAAATGGCTGGCGGGCGAGCTTTCAAGCCATGGCGTGCGCGAGCCGAAGGTGCTGGCGCGCGAGATCGTGCTTCTGATGGACGGCGCCTTTTCCAGCATGCTGATCCACCACAATCCGGATTACATCACGGCCGCCGGTCACGCCGCAGCGACGCTGGTGCGGGCGCGGATGCCCGAAGTGGCGAGGTAGATCTGTCGCCCGGTTCGACGGGCCTCGACGGAAACGCGGCCGTATCAGCCCCTGTGGCCCCCTCCTGCTCCAGAAGCCAGTCGATCATCGCCGCGGCGGTCGCGGGCGGTCGGTCCGGCGCCAGGATCGAGAGAGCGAGGCCGGTCGGCACGCGCAGCTCGGGGAAAGGTGCCACCAGCGAGCCGGCGGCCAAAGCACGCGAGACCAGCGCCTCATGCCCCATCAGAACGCCGGCGCCATCGACGGCGGCCTGCACCGCCATGCTGTAGAGCGAGAATTCCGAGCCGGTCTCGATCGACGGTCCTTTCACCCCGGCGGCATCGAACCACAGGCTCCAGTCCCCGGTCCAGGTCGTGTCCCAGAGCAGAAGCTGCGAGGCGAGATCGGCCGGCGTCTTCAGCTGCCTGGACAGCGCCGGCGCGCAGACCGGGAAGATGACGTCGTCGCACAGTTTTGACGAGCGGCCGCCGCCAGGGCGGGTGAGGAAGATGGCGAGATCGAAAGGCTCGCGCCTGAAGTCCGGCGGCTCTTCCAGCGCATGGATGGAGGGGCGAAGCGCGGGATGAGCGGCGCGCAACGCCGGCAGGCGCGGCGCCAGCCAGAGCTGGGCGATCGAGGGAAGCGCGGCGACGCTAACCTGCGGCCGGGGTGCGGAAATGCGCAATTCCTGGACGGCGAGCCCCAAAGCGTCGAAGGCGGTGGAAAAGGAGGGTAGCGCCGAGCGACCAGCCTCGGTGAGATGCAGGCCTTGCGCGTGGCGCACGAAGAGCGCCGAGCCGAGCCAAGCCTCCAACGCCTTGACCTGATGCGACACAGCGGCGGGCGTCACGCCGAGCTCGCCCGCCGCCTTGGCGAAGCTTTCATGCCGCGCCGCCGCCTCGAACGCCCGCAAGGCGTTGAGCGGCGGCATGCGGGGTCGCGGCGGATTGACGGCCATTCCAGGCTCCCGACGGAATGCCGGCAGTCGGCCGCCGGCGCAAAAAAGAAATTCCAGGAAAGTGTGTAGCGGTTTTCCGTCCGGATTTGCGCAAATGTTACCGGCTTGAGAGCCGGCGAGGTCGGCTTCCCTCAACCTTCCGCCATTCAAACACGACGAAGCCAGGCTGCTTGATATCCCCTTCTTGGAGCGTGGCCGGCAAGCATGGTATCGCAATGCCGGGAGGCGGCGATGCGTGTCATTTTCCGATGTGATCCGATGCTGGTCGAGCATTTGCCGCGGCCGATCCTGGCGCGCGGCGCGCTGCCGGATTGGCTGCGCGCCATGCCCGCCACCGCCTATTCTGCGATCCACGGCCGCGACATTCGCACGCTCAAGCAGTGCCCGCCGGTGGTCGACGCTATGACCTATGGCTTCATGATCCTGCTGCCATGCGACGTCATCGTCGACAGGGGGACGTTTTCCTGGGACTGGAAAATCCCAGACCCCGTCACGAAGAACCACCCCCGGGCGCCGCTGAGCTTTCACACGCCGGGACAGCTCGCCGGCAGCCCGTTTGCCAAGCCTGGTCAGGCCGCCCTCAAATTCAATAGCTTCTGGACCATCGAGGTCGAGGATGGCTGGTCGCTGTTCGCGACGCACCCGGTCAATCGCGAGGATCTTCCCTTCAGGCTGGTGACCGGCCTAGTGGATTCCGACCGGTTCAGCGATGGCGGCATCAATTTCCCGGCGGTCTGGACAGAGCCCGAATTCTGCGGCGTGCTCAGGAAAGGAACTCCGGTCGCGCAATGCTTTGCGGTTCCGCGGGCCGCGCCTCGGCTCGAATATGAAGTGTTCGACGAAAAACGGCAGGCTTCGTATGCCCAGACGGTCGCCGATGTCCTGTCAACGCCGGGTGTCTACCGCAAGCGGTTTCGCGCCAGGCGGGGTCGCTCCACCGGCGAGTGAGCGGCGCAGTGCTTCCTCATCGAGCCACAGCCTGCCGCTTGGCGCCGAGGTGAGCGCCATGGCGATGACGCCGAAGGTGGATGGGTTCAAACGGTAGGCCTTCGAATAGGCCGCCATCGCGCCGTCAAGGTCACCCGTTTCCTGCAGGACGACGCCCAAATTGACCGCGGCTTCCGCGGCGTCGGGGCTCAACTCCAGCACACGTCGATAGGCCTCGGCGGCGCTGCCGAAGTTGCGCATGTCTTGACGCACCAGCCCGAGGTCAAACCATTGAGCCGGATGCCCGCCACCGGCGACGGCTCGTTCTAGGAAGCCTTCCGCCTCAGCGGTCGCACCGCGTTGCCACGCCAGGCGCCCGAGGCGCGCCATTGCCTCCCCGGATTTCGGTTCCCTTTGCAAGACAAGTGCCCAGGACGCCTCCGCTGCCGAGGCATTGCCCGCCTGATCCAGGGTGCGTGCCCGCTCGACGAGAATTTCCACTTGGGACGAGCGCCTTGCGGCGCGGTCCAGCAACTGAAACGCCGCTTCGAACCGGCCTTCGGCCCGGGCAATCCTGCACGCCAGGATCAAGGCGGGCACATTGTCCGGCCGAGCGGCGAGGCTCGCCTCGATGCGCGCACGAGCCCCGGGCAGGTCTGCCCTGGCGAACAAAACGGCCGCAAGAAGATGGCAAAGCGCCGGATCACCCGGACGCTGTTTCAGGCCAAGCTCGCACAGATCCGTCGCCTGGCCGTGATCGCCGGAATTGAAAGCGGCCACCGCGCGGCGGATGAGATCACTGTTATCGCCCTGACTGCCGCTGATCACAAATTGAAGCTCCCTCGACCGAAGACGCGCCGGCAGCCTGCGCCAGGCCGCCGGCGCCTCAGGCCTATTTGAGGGCCACCGGAGTGAGCTTGCCGTCGACCTTCCGCCACTCAAATACGACGAAGCCCGGCTGCTTGATATCCCCTTTGTCGTCATAGGAGATGGCGCCAAGCACTGTGGGGATAGCCGCTCCCGAATGGAGATAGTCGGACGTCGCTTTCGGATCGTCGGCCTTGGCCTTGGCGATCGCCTCGGCGAGGATCTGGGTCGCGGCATAGGCATAGAGCGTGACCGCTTCGGTGGGCACATTCTTCGCCTTCAGGTCGGCCACAGCGTCTTTGGCCTCGGGAAAGGTGGCCGGATCGGGAAAGGACGTCATCAGCGTGCCGGCCGCGCCCTCGCCGCCAATGGCGCCGAACTCGCTGTTCGAAATGCCGTCGCCGCCCATCAGGATCGTCTTGGCGCCCTGGTCGCGCATCTGGCGCACGATGAGGCCGGCCTCCGTGTGCTGGCCGCCATAATAGACGAGGTCGGCGCCCGACTCCTTGATCTTGGCGACAAGCGCGCCGTAGTCCTTCTCGCCCGGGTTGATCTCCTCGTGCAGCACTTCCTTGCCGCCGCCGGCATTGTAGGCCTTGGCCATCTCGTCGGCGAGGCCCTTGCCGGCCGTCGACTTGTCGTCGACGATCGCGACCTTCTTGTCCCCAAAACGCGCGAGCACAAATTTCGCGGCGATGATGCCCTGCTGGTCGTCGCGGCCGCAGGCGCGAAAAGCGTCCCACAGGCCGCGCTCGGTGACCATCGGGTTGGTGGCCGTGGGCGTGACGAAGAGCACGCCGTTTTCCGCATAAACCTCCGAGGCCGGAATGGTGACGCCGGAATTGTAGTGGCCGACGACATAATGCACGCCGTCGGCGACGAACTTGTTGGCGACCGACACGCCCTGCTTCGGGTCGGAGACATCATCGCCGACCGAGACGCTGAGCTTTTGGCCGAGCACGCCGCCATTGGCGTTTATGCGCTGGATCGCCGTCTCGACACCGACGCGGTACTGCTCGCCATAGGCGGCGTTCGGCCCCGACATCGGGCCGGCGACGCCCAGCACGATATCGGCCCTGGCGACGCCGGCGGCGGTGGCGGCCATCAGGGCAGCAGTCATCAATCGCAGAATAATGCGCATGGTCTTTCCCCTTTGTTGAAGAAGGCGGGCTTCTCGCCCGCAGCCCCTTGTTTTTTAAGATGCGGGCTCGCTGCCCGCGGGTTCAGGCGGTCAGTTCACGAAATGCAGTTTGGTGAACCGGCGCCGGAATGCACTCACGTCGGCCGCGACATCCTCCACGGCATCGTTGCCGCGCAGCCCTCTGGCGACAAGGGCGGCAAGCTCCGGCATGTCCTTTTCGGTCATGCCCCAGCGCACGATCTCCGGCGTGCCGAAGCGCAGGCCGTTCATGTCGCCATCGACCGCCGCGACCGGCAGGCCGATGCCGCAAGTGAGGATGTTCGCACGCCGCAGCCGCTTCGCCGCCGCCTGGCCGCCACCAAACTCCGCCGCCTCAATGGCGAACTGGTGCGAGGTGGTGTGGCCTTTCGCGGTCGAGAACACCGGCAGCCCGCGCTGCGCCAGCTCGCCTGCCAGCACCCTGGCGGCGCCGGCCATGGCGGCGGCATAGGCGCGGCCATGCGCCTTCCAGTCGAGCAGCGTGATGGCCAAGGCGGCAGACTTGGCGGCATCGAAATTGGCGGTCATGCCGGGAAAGGCGATGCGGTCGAGCTTTTCGGCGATATCGGCGTCATTGGTGACGATCAGCCCTGAAGGCGGGCCGCCGAGGCTCTTATAGGTGCTCATCGTCATCAGATGGGCGCCCTCCTCCAGCGGCTGCTGCCAGGCGTGGCCGGCGATCATGCCGCAGAGATGCGCGGCATCGAACAGCACCAGCGCGCCGACCTCATCGGCGATCGCCCTGATCTCGCTGATGGGATGCGGCAGGAGATTGAGGCTGCTGCCGATGGTGATCATCTTCGGCCTGACCTGCAGGGCAAGCGCGCGCAGCTTCGCGACATCGACCGTATAGCCGTCGGCGTCGACGGGCGCGGAATGGATCTCCAGCCCGTAGAGGCCGGCGCAGCCCGCCATATGATGCGTGACATGGCCGCCGATCGCCGGCGGCGGCGCGATGATGGCGTCGCCCGGCCGCGCCGCGACCATGAAGGCATAGAGGTTGGCGATGGCGCCGGAAGGCACGCGGATCTCGGCATATTTCGCGCCGAAGACTTGCGCCGCGAGCTCGGCGGCGATGACCTCGATGCGCTCGACGCCCTCCAGCCCCATCTCGTATTTGTCGCCGGGATAGCCGAGCGACGGGCGCGAGCCGAGCCCGGAAGCAAGCGCGGCCTCGGCTCTAGGGTTCATGACATTGGTCGCCGGATTGAGGTTGACGGCGTCGGCCTCGTGGATTTGCCGGTTGAGCGCGATGCCGCCCTCGATCGCGGCGAGCACGGCGTCGCTCCCCTGCCCGCTTGTGGCAGTCGCCAGCGCCTGGATAAAATCCTCGCAATGGGCGGGAACCCAGGGCCTGCGGGCAAGAGCGGTCATTGAAGCCTCCACATTGCCGGATGCGATGTCCGGCTTAATTAGGAGCATGGTGGAGGCTTGGCCGGCCGGGCGCAAACGAGTAGTTCTAGCGGCTAGGCTTAGAAAATTTAGGGGTAGGAATTAGGGCAATGCGCCTGACTTGGATGGTGCAATGCAGGAAGCGGATGGCCATTATGAGGAGAGTCTTTATAACGGTCGATCTGATCATGACCACCAAGGGGAGACGATGCGCTACATACGTCCGCAATCAATGGAAGATGCCGTAGGGCTGCTGGCCGGCGCGGCCGGTCCGGCCGCCATCCTTGCCGGAGGCAGCGACCTCCTGGTCAGGATGAAGGGCGGCTTTGTCGAGCCCGAGCTGATCGTCGACATCAAGGCGATCGCCGGCCTGAGCGACATCACGGAAACGGCCGACGGCTTCAGGATCGGCGCCGCAGTGCCCTGCGCCGTATTGGGCGAGAATGCGGCCCTGAAGAAGGCCTGGCCCGGTGTCGTCGAGGCGGCCAAGCTGATCGGCTCCAAGCAGGTGCAGGGACGCTGCACCATCGTCGGCAATCTCTGCAACGCCTCGCCCGCCGCCGACAGCGTGCCGGCGCTGGTGGCCGCCGGCGCCAAGGCGGTGGTTGCCGGGCCTTCGGGCAAGCGCACCATTGCCGTGGAAGCCGTGCCGACCGGGCCGGGCAGGACGTCGCTTGCCAAGGGTGAGATCATCGAGGCGATCCTGCTCGACAAGCGTGGGCCAAATGCGGGCGATGCCTATCAGCGCTTCATTCCGCGCACCGAGATGGACATCGCGGTGGTCAGCGCCGGCGTGAACCTGACGCTCGATGATAAGGGCGCGGTCAAGTCCGCCCGCGTGGCGCTGGGCGCCGCGGCGCCGACGGTGCTGCTGGTCGAGGAGGCCGCCGAGGTTCTCGTCGGTTCGAAGCTGGACGAAGCGACGCTGGAGCGGCTGGCAAAAGTCTGCTCGGGCGCCTGCCGTCCTATCGACGACAAGCGCGGAACCATCGAATTCAGACGGAAAGTCGCGGGCGTGCTGGCCAAACGGGTCGCAGAGCTCGCCTACAAGCGTGCAGGAGGCAAGTGATGGCCGGTGTAGCGGTTTCAACGACAATCAACGGCGATCACGTCGAGTATCTTTGCCAGCCTGACGAGACGCTGCTCGACGTGCTGCGCGACCGGCTCGGGCTCACCGGCGCCAAGGAAGGTTGCGGCACCGGCGACTGCGGCGCCTGCAGCGTCATCGTCGACGACCGGCTGGTCTGCTCGTGCCTGGTGCTCGGCGCTGAGGCCGAAGGCCGCCAGATCGAGACCATCGAGGGCATGGCGCATGGCGACCAACTGCATCCGCTGCAGCAGAAGTTTTTGGAGCACGCCGCGCTGCAATGCGGCATCTGCACGCCCGGATTCCTGATCGCGGCGAAGGACCTTCTGGCGAAGAACCCCTCGCCTACCGAGGAAGAGATCCGCTTCGGCCTCGCCGGGAACCTCTGCCGCTGCACCGGCTATGACAAGATCGTGCGCGCCGTCCAGGACGCGGCCAACGTGATGAAGGGAGCCTGAGATGAATTTCGATCCGCGCTACTCGGGACGCAATTTCTCTTCCGTCGGCACGCGCCCCATCCGCCCCGACGGCGTCGACAAGGTGACTGGCCGCGCGCGCTACGGCGCCGATTTCAACATGGCGGGACAGCTTGTCGGCCGCGTTTTGCGCAGCCCGCACGCCCATGCGATCATCAGGAAGATCGACACCTCGAAGGCGGAAAAGCTCGCCGGCGTGAAGGCGGTGATCACGGCGAAAGACCTGCCCGACCTCACCGACGGCGATGCCGCCATGTTCGACATCCTCGACAATTGCATGGCGCGCACCAAGGCGCTCTATGACGGCCATGCCGTGGCCGCGGTCGCGGCGATCGATGCCCGCATCGCAAGGCAGGCGCTGAAGCTGATCGAGGTCGACTATGAGGTACTGCCGCATGTGACCGACGTCGACGAGGCGATGAAGCACACGGCACCCCTGATCAACGACGCCATCTTCACCGAGGGCCTCGAGGAGAAGCCGGTCAAGCCCTCCAACGTCTCCAAGCGCACGCAATACGGCCATGGCGACGTCCATCAGGGCTTTGCCCAGGCCGACACGATCGTCGAACGCTCCTTCAAGACCGAGCAGACGCATCAGGGCTATATCGAGCCGCATGCCTGCGTGGCGAGCGTCAACCCCGATGGCACGGCGGACCTCTGGGTCTGCACGCAAGGCCATTTCGTCTACCGCCAGCACTGCGCCCAGCTGCTTGGGCTGGAGGCCTCGAAGCTGCGCGTCACCTCCTCCGAGATCGGCGGCGGCTTCGGCGGCAAGACCCATGTCTGGGCCGAGCCGGTGGCGCTGGCGCTGTCACGCAAGGCCGGCCGCCCGGTGAAGCTGGTGATGACCCGCGACGAGGTGTTTCGCGCTTCGGGCCCGACCAGCGCCACCTCGATCGACGTGAAGATCGGCGCCAAAAAAGACGGCACGATCACTGCCGCCGAAGCGACGCTGCGCTACAGCTGCGGACCCTATGCCGGCATGTGGGCCGAGATCGGCGCGATGACGGCGTTCGCCTGCTATAAGCTGGAGAACGTCAAGACCGTGGGCTACGAGGTGCTGGTCAACCGGCCGAAGACCGCGGCCTATCGCGCGCCCTCGGCGCCGATGGCGGCGTTTGCGGTGGAAAGCGCGGTCGACGAGCTCGCCAAGGAGATCGGCATCGACCCGGTCGACTTCCGCATCAAGAACGCGGCGCAGGAAGGCACCCGCGCCTCCTACGGTCCGGTCTACGGCCCGATCGGCATCGGCCCGACGCTTGAGGCGGTGAAGAACCATCCGCACATGAAGGCGCCGCTCAAAGCAAACCAGGGGCGCGGCATGGCCTGCGGCTTCTGGTTCAACTTCGGCGGCCAGACCTGCACCGACTTGAACATCGGCATGGATGGCTCGGTCTCGCTCGCCGTCGGCACGGTGGACGTCGGCGGTTCCCGCGCCTCGCTGTCGCTGGTGGCGGCGGAGGAGCTCGGCATCGACTACAGCCAGGTCAAGGCGATCGTCGCGGACACGTCGAGCCTCGGCTACAACGACATGACCGACGGCAGCCGCGGCACCTTCTCCTCCTCGATGGCGACCATCTCGGCCGCCCGCAACGCGATCAAGGTGCTGCGCGAGCGTGCGGCGCAGATGTGGGATATTCCGGTCGACGACGTCGCCTGGGAACAGGGCCATGCGGTCGCCAAGGGCGAGAAGCACGGCAATCTCGGCAAACTGTCGCTGAAGGAGATCGCGGCGCAGTCCGGCAAGACCGGCGGGCCGATCGCCGGCCATAGCGAGCTCGTCGCCGACGGCGCGGGCGTGTCCTTCGCCACCCATATCTGCGACATCGAGGTCGACCCCGAGACCGGCGCGACCAGGGTGATCCGCTACACGGTGGTGCAGGACGCCGGCAAGGCGGTGCACCCGACCTATGTCGAGGGCCAGTACCAGGGCGGTGCCGCGCAAGGCATCGGCTGGGCGCTCAACGAGGAGTATATCTACGGCAAGGACGGGCGGCTGCAGAACCCGGGCTTCCTCGACTACCGCATCCCCGTGTGCTCCGACCTGCCGATGATCGACACGCAGATTCTCGAGATCCCCAACCCCAACCACCCCTATGGGGTGCGCGGCGTCGGCGAGACCTCGATCGTGCCGCCGCTGGCGGCGATCGCCAATGCGGTGTCGAACGCGGTGGGCGTGCGCATGAGCCACATCCCGATGTCGCCGCCGCGCATCCTGGCGGCGCTGGAAGCCGAACGGGAGAGGTTTTCGCGCTAATGGTCGAAGTGACGCTCTGGGGCTCGCTGGGCACTGCCGCCGGAGGCCAGAGCAAGCTCGACATCGAGGCCAAGGACATAAGGGAGCTGTTCCGCAAACTTGCGGAACAGTATCCCGCCTTCGAACCCCTGATCGATCGCGGCATAGCGGTGGCGATCGACGGGACGATTTATCGGGATACGTGGTCGAAGGAACTGCCCGAGGGGGCGGAGATTTTTCTGCTGCCGCGGCTGGCGGGGGGATAGGCAATCGTCTCGCGACTTTCGATAGTTCTGAGCCGAGTGTTTGATACGTCTTGATAGCAGGTTTCCGAGGTAGTCGAATCCTTATTGATTGCTCAGTGGCGAATACCCACTCGACCGCGCGAATGAAACTATGCCGTTCGGAAAGCTAACCGCGATATGACACCGAGACGAGACGAATGACGACCGCAAGTTTTCGGTAGCTATTTAAATGCTACATCGTTTTGATCTTTAGACATTGGGGGTCTAGGTGCCGGGGTTTTCTGTCGACACAAAGCTCTTCCGAGAATTGGGAGAATTGCTCGTCGGCCGCGAGTCGACCGCGCTCGTCGAACTGATCAAAAATGCCTATGACGCCGACGCTACTAAGGTCACGATTCTTGGAGAGGGCATAGCCAAGGCCAACGGAAGAATCATTGTGACCGACAATGGGGTTGGCATGACGGAGACCGAGTTTACGGAAGGCTTTCTCCGAATTGCGGGCCGCTCGAAGCTCGGGGCGGATCGACGATCGCCATGGTTCCAGCGACGCTACACGGGCGAAAAAGGTGTGGGCCGTCTTGCCGCTCACAAGCTCGCACGCTTGATTAAGATCATTTCTCGCCGTTGGAATGGCAAGGATCGCGATCCTGTCGCTGGCTTCCCCTCCGACGAGATTATCGACGCCGCAATCAATTGGGACAAGATTGAAGCTCTCGACTCAATCAATGAGATTGAGACGAGCGACGCGATTACATTGAACTCCGATTCGAGCTTTGGAAGGAGTTCCGGAACGACCCTCACGCTCTCCCCATTGCGCAAGCAGTGGACAGAGCGCGATCGCGAGCAGTTCGTTGATGAAGTGGCGACACTCACGCCACCAGAAGTCCTGGTCGAGCCACTCAGATCCACAGTCGCTGCCGCTCCGCCGCTGCTCGACAAGTTGAATGTGCGCGATGAACTGCGGCCGGGAGGCTTCGAAGTCAGCTATGCTGGCGATCTCGCACTGTCCGAGAGTGAATTGCCGGCGGAAGCGGAAAGTGCGTCGTGGATCATCGAGATCGACTGCGATAAGGACAAGCGCCGCCTGCGGATTTCCGTCCTGCCAACGCGCAAGACACAGGCCGAATTCACAAATGCTGAATCATTTGTTCTCAATCGCAAGCTGGAGGAAACTGACCCGTTAGTCGGGTTCCAAGCACGCCTTTTCCAAATGTCAAATGGCCAATGGCCGAAGCGCTACCAGGGCGTGCGCGTTTATTTCGAAGGATTTCGAGTCCTTCCCTATGGTGATTCACGCGACGACTGGTTGCAACTGGATCGAGACTATCGTTCACGCGGCCACACTGAATTGGGCCGACTGAGAAAGCGCACGGGATGGGATCTCCCAGTCGGGAACGACAAGGAAATGCTGGCCATCCAAGGCAATACCGCTTTCTTTGGAGCGGTGCTGATCACCCGGTCGGGTGCGGATGAACTGGAAATGCTGGTGAATCGCGAGGGCTTCATCCCAAGCAAGCAGTTCGATTTCATCACCGAGACCGTTAGGCTGGCGATTGATCTGCAGGTTCGCCTGCGTTATGCGGCAACCTCCGAGGTCAAGCAAGCTCGGCAAATCACACGAGATCGACAACAGCGCGCAGCACAGCGTGCCGCGTCTGGTCAGGCTCCGACGGCATATAATCTGCGCGAACTCCACGAAGTCGCCCGACAATCCCTTAACAACGCGCGATTGGCGATCTCGACCGGCCGCGCCGAGGATGCCGAAGCAGAGTTCGTTCAACTCGAAGAGAATCTGCTTTCGGCCGTCGAACTCGGCGACGAAGTCATCTCCGAAGCGACTATGTTTCGTGTCGTTGCATCGCTCGGACTGGAGCATGCGGCGTTTATCCACGAGGTTCGCAGCCCTTTCCCTCAGTGCGCAAACGCTTAGCGACGCGCTCGAGACGATCGCTCGCGGGGTAGCTGACGAGACGGTTGCGAAGCGTCTTCGCGCTATTGCGGCAGACGCGCGTCAATTGCGCGAAAGACTACATCGCAACGCCATCTATCTTGCTGATGTGACTGGGATTGAAGGTCGGAGGCGGCGTAGTCGCCAAGCGCTTCGTGAACGCGTCGAACGGGTGCTCGGCTTTTTCGAGAATGCCATCAAGCGGCGTGGCGCAGCAGTCGACATCGATATTCCCACGAACTTGCAGACCCCTCCGCTTTTTCCTGCTGAGCTTGTCGCCATTTTGAGCAACCTCCTCAGTAATGCGATCAAGTTCATGGGAGATAAGGGCCGTATCCGAATTGCGAGTGAGACAGGAAATGGCAGTTTCAGGCTGCGGATCGAGAATACTGGCGACAAAGTCGATCCGCAGAATTCAGATCGCTGGTTCGAACCCTTCCGCTCGACGACCACGTCTGTCGACGAAGCGCTCGGACAGGGCATGGGACTTGGCCTGACGATCACTCGCAGCCTTGTCGATGAATACGGCGGCACGATCCACTTCGTGTCGCCCTCTGCGGGCTATGCAACCGCCATCGAAGTTGAGTTTCCGCGAACATGACAGCTCCTCACATACTTCTTATCGACGACGACCCACAAGTGACCGATCTGGAGAAAGGAGCGGAGGTCCTCGCGCTTAATCCAGCCGACGCTAATTTCGGAGCCGATCTTTCGGGAGCGATCAAGAATACTGACTTGATCTTACTCGATCATAATCTCCACCTTGACCAACGGCTCGGCTTGAACGCATCCGACGGCGCGAGTTTCGTTGGTCATCTTCGCTCTTGGGCACGCGCAAATGAGGTGTCGTTACCGCCGCTGGTCATCTACACCAGCGAAGATAGCGCCTTCTCAGACGAATCTCCGGCGCTTGGTCCTGCAGTTCCGCTCAATGGGAGCTTTGTCGGACACGAGGCGAGAATCGCGCCCGCGCTCGATGTCGAATGGCTGATTAGCAAGAACCTCGACGGCGCGGCTCGATCTGCCGTTGGCCTAGCCGAGGACTCGCACCGGCTCCACCAGATTGCCGGAGATGGGCGAATGAGCCTCGAGGAAACCGCCGCGTTTCTGGGATTATCGCGAGGTTCTGCGTGGTCGGACATCGCATACACGAGTATCGCGCGGTGGCGACCGCCAATAGGCGAACCAGGCCCAGCTCGCGCGGGTGCACGTGGTGCGACCGCGGTTCTTAGGTGGTTGCTACATCAGGTTCTGCCTTGCCCTGGCCTACTTGTCTCGAATCGATACGCAGCTTGGTCTCTCGGGATAGAGCTTGAGGGCTTCGAGCAAACGGCTGAGCGAGGCAACAGCGACTTGGCCAAAATGCTAGAGAAGGCGCGATACACAGGTCCGGCGCACGGGCTCTACCCGCCACGCTGGTGGGCGGCGGGCATAGACTTTATCGGCTGGCAGCTACGGGAACAGTCATATGAAAAGGGAGGAATTCAGCTGGCCCTCGATGCAATGGCAGGAGCGGGCCTAAGCCCGATGGCGCCGCCGGAAAAAGTTGTCGTTGTCAATAGCGATCTCGAAGAAGAAGGTCTTGCAGCGATCGATCAGGTTGTCGAGATTTATCCGCCTGGATGGCCGGTGGAAGCGCTCAAGCTGTGGATGCGGAGGGACGAAGCCGCAAATGATACAGCTGCCAAAAGCATGATTGACCCTGCTGAACTCGCGAATCTTTTATGAGCTTCACCTTTCTTCCCAAGGAAATGTCGGACGATCTCGTTTCGTTGTCGCGGGTGGCAGCGCCGTTTTTCTCTGGTCAGTCGGTGTCACGGATCCAGCGCTTGGCCAAAGACCTCATTAACGCGGTAGCCAACGCGAAAGCCACGGGTCACACTGAGTTCAATTGGAAAACTCTACCATCTCAGCCAATCCAGATAAAGGAGTCACGTCAGTGGAAAGGCGGGACGGAGGACTTCGACCCGTTGTCCGCGGACATTACCATCGATTATAAATGCACGCTAACTGATGGCGGTGAACGCACTCTCGCCAAGGGCGTGACCGTCATCCGCATAAAGGACTCTGATAAGGCGACGGACAAGGTTTTCCATTTCGATGTGGAAACCGGCGGCTGGACCGAGATGCACAAAGGCAAGGAGCGTGCCCGTGCCGGACATCCGGCTTTTCATATGCAATTTTACGGAATGGTGAATGATATCCCACGCATCCCAAGTCTAATCATCCATCCTGTAGATGTCCTCAGCTGGGCAATCCTTGAACTTCACCAGAAAAAATGGCGAGAGCACGTCATGTCGGCCAACGGCAAGTCTCAGCTGCGATTGATTCCTGGCCGTCAGCGATCCCGCTTCGACCAAATCCTGGCGGGATGGCGGCAGATGATAAACAAACCCGACCATCTTGCGATTGTCGCGATGCAAAGCCCAATTTCAGAACCGCTGACGCTTTAATCAGTCAGCGCCGCCCGCGGCGCACTTCGCGGCGGGCATCTATTTCACTTCGAAGCTGCTCGATCGTCTGTTCCCATTGCATTCCCAAGAGTGGGGCGAGCAGGGCTTCGTCAGCAATCCTCGTCGCTTTGGCTATTTCGCCTGCATTGAGAGCCTTGTTTGCGTTGTCAAACTCGGAATGCAGGTTTCGTCGGACTGGCAAGATTGGAAACTTTCGGGCATCCTTCAGTTCGAATTTAAGCAGCCCGCCTCCATAGATTCGACCAAGGCGTTCGGCCGCCAACTGCCCGAAGGTGGAGATCAAGCTCAAGCACGCCGTCAATCGCTGATCGACAGACACGTGGTCTGAGAACCGAACGCAGTGCAAAGTGTTGGTGCACCGAATATCTGTGGCAGCCAAGACCAGCCGGGGACCACGGTCGTTCATATAAGTGAAAATCGCATCACTCGACTTACCAACATCAACCTTCCACCAAGGTGTGCGCTTCTTAAACCACAGGGTCGTCAAGCGGCGACGCGCAGAGATCTTCGCAAGTTGGCGCCTGACGCCACTGCCCTTATTACCTAAACTTTTCGGAGCCAACAGCCAGGTCTTCTCACCCTCTCGGGCAAGTTGCAGCAACTTCGCCTTATCGATAGTGAGACCTGGAATATGCCAAGCCCGCGACACCATCGGCTGAAGATCGGACTTGCGGATCTTTAGTGTCTTGCGCTGTTCCTCATTTATTAAGAAGACGCTGTTGCACCCAGTGACGGCGCCGATGCTGAGCAACGCAATGGATCCGAGCGGAGTGCACTGATCAGCCAATTGTCCGTATGCCGCGGCCGATATCGGTAAAAGCCCGGCAGGAATTCCGTCTGCCGACCAGCGGGTCGATTCCGGCAAATGCGATGACCCTTGGTCGAACCCATCAGCGAGAAAGAGCGCGCCGCGCTCATCAGCTCCGTTAACCCAAAGCGGACGGTCCACAATTTCGCGAATCTGTACCTGCGCAAAGCGGCCACACAGTCGCTGGAGGGCAGCGCGCCCATAGTCGCTGAAAAGCGCCGACGCAGGGATCACCGAAGCTAGCCTTCCCCCGGGGCGAAGAAATTCCATTGCGTGAAAGAGGAAATGAACCCAGAGACCCGCTGCACCAACGGTGTCGAAGCGCTTCCGAAGAACTGATCGCCTCGGCGCATCGAGAGTGTGATTTCTCGTGAATGGCGGATTTGCGAGGATTCCATCGAAAAGCCCAGTGCTCGCGGAATCGAGTTGCAGAAAATCAATAGATCTCGCTTCGGACCGAGCGCTTAGCCGCGAACCGATTGCCTCTATGACTGCTGGATTAATATCGCATACGGTGAAACGAACGCTGGGATATTCGTGCACGCGCTGTGCTTGCCGACAGGCGGCATCGATCAGCGCGCCTTCTCCCACACTTGGCTCGAGAATACGTTCAGTACCCGTGCGGACCAGCCACTGAGCAAGCGCGTCGGCAAGTGTGGCCGGTGTATAGTAGGCGCTGAGGCTTTTCGCTGATGAATCACGATTGGCGGGCAATGACATGCGCGATGACTAACATCACTTCAAAACATTGTCTCGAGGGATTTGCGTTCCGAGTCTCGTTTGGCGAATTGCCCATCGGCGGCTTGCGGCGATGAGTTCATCGGATTGAACAGCATCGGTACAGCCTGACTCTCGCCACACCCTCTCAGGCTGGTGTTTACGCTGACGCCCCTACACCCCCAGCGTCGGCTCGGTATTCACCTCCAGCGCCTCCTCCGCCTCGTCCTCCTCGCCGAGAACCTCGCCGTTCACCGCCAACGCCCGCCCGATCCAGATCGGGTCGACCAGATGGTCGCGCTTGGGGTTGGTGGTGTTGGGGTGGATGAGGATGCTCAAGCCGCCGTGGTTCAGCATCAGCCACGGCACGAGCGTCGCGAAAATCTCGTTGGCGAACGAGACCTGGTACATGGCCTGCTGATGCGGGCCGACCGGCTCGTCGCGCCAGTTGCCCAGGCGCACGCGGAAACGTTCGCCGATGCGCAGGCGCAGCCATTCGGCGTGCTGCCGCTCGGCCTGCCCAGCGTAGTAGATATGGGCGTGATAGCTGGCGATCTCGGCGATCGGCCTGACTTCGTTCATCGCGATGCTCCCCTTCGATGGTTTTTGCACCCGGCGGAACTGTAGCCGAGGCGCGGGCGCCTTGTCTGCAGCCGCCGCGGCATCGCAATCGCATAGGGCAGCGCCAGCCCCGGCTCCGTCTCGGCGCTGCGCGCCGAGCCACCTCTCCCCCATTTCGTGGGGGCGAGGAAATGCCAATCGCAAAAGGCGTGGCCTTCGAAAAGCTTGGGTTCCATGCCCCACAAAGTGGGGGAGAGGTGGCTCGGCGAGGCCGAGACGGAGAGGGGGAGCGCCCTATGCGATTGCCCCTGCCCCGGCCGAGGCGAATGCCACGAAAGCCAATTTCCAGCTCTAAATCACTGCGGTGACCATCCCTGCCGCGTTGAGGTGACAGCCGACTCGCGCCTGCCTGACTTCAATGCCGCCTTGCCTTTCATAGTCTATGCGCACCGCGATCGGGGCGTTGAGTCCGCTTTGACCATGACGCGCGGGACCTGCGCTTGCCGCGTAGACACGCACGGCGCCGAGGGGCTTCGCGGCGGTCATGATCGCCGCGTGACAGGCGCGCACCACGTGATCTGGTGTGCCGGGTTTCGCTGTCAGAGGTGGCAGAGACCCAAAAGGATGCGCCTTGGTGACCCGCCTGAGGTCACCGTTGCCAGCTCCGGAAGGCCGGAGGGCGCGAGGCAGCGTGATGGATTGTGCGGCGGCCCTGGCAAAAGCGGGGGGTGCCGTGACCACGGCCGGGCGCCGGGCCGAGGCAGCCGGCCCACGTTGGGCGGAAGGATGGTCGCCCACACGGGCGCCCGCCGACACGCCTGCGCCTATGCCGCCCAGGTTGCCGCCGGCACCAACGCCGGGTGATCCGCTGCCCCCGGACGATGCGTCAACGTTTGCTTCACCTACGCCGTCGGCGCTCGCGCCCACGCCCGCCGACATGCCTTGCGAACCGGCGCTCAATCCAGCGCCGACCCCGACACCGCCAACCTTGCCGCCTACGCCTACGTCAACAGCCGAGGCAGGCCCGATTGTGATCCCGATCGCCAACGCGGCTGCGACGTATTTTTTCATGGCCACACTCCCTGCGGCATAGTTGCAGCACGCCACTCTTCAATGGCGAGGGTCGAGCTTCGGTGGCCGCGTCGGGAGCAAAGCGGCGGGAAGAGCTATGGTCGCCACCAGATCGGGCTGCGGTGACCTTTGGACCTTGACCCTCTGTTTGTCCGGCGGCTTGCGCGCCGACGCTTTCGGCATGCGCTTCATGTTCACCGTGCGACGCTCCGCCTTGACGATGCCGGTTGCCTGCCGTGCGGCACTGAGGATGCGGGCCAGGCCGACAGACCTTTCACGCTCTTGTTCCCAGGCCGCCCTCAACGCTGCCGCGGCCTCCCGTGAAGCGTCGCGCTCCTTGCGCATGTTGTCGAGATCACGCGCGGCTGCATCTGTCCGTTGGCGTTCCAGCGCCAGCGCTTCGCCGGCTTGCTTCAATGCTGCCTCGGCCGCCTGGCGGTCCTTTATGGCGTTGGCCTGCTCGATCGCCGCCAGATTTGCGTTTGTCTTCAGAGCGTCGACGGCCCGGCGGGACGCGGCGAGTTCCTGTTCCACGAGCTCAACCTTGTGCCGCTCCTCATCGAGCGTCCGCTGGACAGCAGCCCGGGAGGCTTCTGCCGAGCGATCCGCCTCAAGCATGGCGGCCTTTTCATTGTCCCAGACAATGGCATCGGCCTTGAAGCCTTCGATAACGCGTCTCGCCGCCTCCAGATCGAGCGCGAGCGCTTTGGCTTTCTGCCGCTGCTTTTGCAGGTCTTGTGCTTGTTTGGCCGCCTTATCGGCCACTGCATGTGCCTCGGCACTTGCGTCGCGCGCATTGCGCTGCATGACGTCCAGCGCCGCTCGTGCTGCCGCCAATTCGCGGCGCAAAGCCTGCTCATGCTCGCCAGGCAACGTTCGCGCAGCTTCCTTGAGTGCTTCTGGCGCCGTCGGCGCCATATCTTCGGGCGCTGTCTGGTCGCCTTCGGGCGCCACGGAACCTGTCGTTTCCGTGGCCGGTTTAAGGATGCGCTGGACGATCGTCTCCGGCCGCTCGGGCAGGCCGCTCCTGGCCTGCAGGCGATCGGCAATCAGCTTTGCCAACTCGTCCGTACGCAAGCCTGCGGCGCCAATGCTCCCGATGTTCGGAAGATCGAGCCTGCCGGTCGAGTCGATGCTGAAGCTTCGGTTGAGTTGCAACCCCTCCAAAACGCCGCCGCGCAGCGCAGTCCAGTGCCAGACGTGTAGTTCGATACTGTCTCCGGGTCCTAGTCTGTCGTCAACCGTCGACTGGCTCCTCGCCGGCAATCCCAGCAGCAGAACGAGGCATAGCGAAATGAGGCATAGCGCGAGGGTGCAGCCCCTGCCGCGCATTCCAGAAAGTAAACTCGAAAGGTGTCGTCCAATAAACGTGAAGGCCCGATGGAAACATGCTGATTGGGTACCCTGCACATGGCTCATCACTGAACCCCACCGGCTGTGCGTCCCCTCGCCGCTATGTTCTCCGTGACCCGTACTGCGCGGCTGGATGCCGCACCAAAGGCTCATGATAGAAAAGCACTCTCGGCAGCGCCAAGCTCCGCAAGAGGCTTAGGGACCGTCTCCTTCTAACGTAGTAGTTATCGATCCGTAGTGGACGGCTATGGCACGTATTGAGTTCGCCCACTCCCGCCTCACGCCCCTCGGCCCCGCCTCCCGCTCCCCCACAGCGCCCGCGTGATCAGGCTCCGCTTCCTCTTGCGCGGCATAAGCTCCACATCGCTGACCAGCTTCGCCCCGCCCTCGCGGCGCTCGAGCGTGATCTTGCGGCTATGGAAAGCTTCCAGCTCGGCGCGGTGGGCCACGCTGATGATGGTGACCTTGGGCAATGCGCGCATCACCGTCTGCATCATCCTGTCCTGGCTCTTCTCGTCGAGCGCCGAGGTCGCCTCGTCCAGCACGACGATGTCGGGGCAGTGCAGGAGTAGGCGCGCGAAGGCGAGGCGCTGCTTTTCGCCGCCGGAGAGCGTCTGGTCCCAGGGCGCGTCTTCCTCCAGCCGGTCTTTCAGATAACCGAGGCCGACCTTGTCGAGGGCGGCGTTGATCTTCTTGACCGTCCAGTTGTCGGCGGGGGCGGGATAGGCGACCGCGCGACGCAGCGTGCCGGTGGGGATGTAGGGGCGCTGCGGCAGCATGAAGAGCCGACGGCCGGCGTGGAAATTGACGCTGCCGCCGCCCCACGGCCACAAGCCGGCGATCGCCCGCACCAGCGTCGACTTGCCCGTGCCGGATTCGCCGGAGACCAGCACCCGCTCGCCCGGCTCGATCTCGACCTCGGTTTCCTTGACCACGCCGGTGCCGTCATTGAGTGTCACCGAGAGATCGTCAAGGCTGAGCATGGCGCCGTTTTGCGTCTTGCCGTGCCTGATGCGCCCGAACGCTTCGCTCCGTTCGGCGCGCTCCAGCCCGTCGAGCGACATCATCAGCGAGGCGATGCGCCGGGCCGAGGCATTCCAGTCGGCAAGGCGCGGGTAGTTGTCGACCAGCCAGCCGAACGCGCCCTGCACGATGGCGAATGCTGAAGCCGCCTGCATCACCTCGCCAAGCGACATCGTGCCTTCGAGGAATTTTGGCGCGCAGAGCAGCACCGGCACCACCGGCGCGAACAGGCTCGACCCCTGCGACACCAGCGCCGTGCGCATGTGCTGCCCCGTCAGTAGCGCCCACTGCCTCAGCACATGGCCGAACGTGTTGTCGATACCGCTGCGCTCCTCCTCCTCGCCGCCGAGGAGCGCGATGCTCTCGCCGTTTTCGCGCACGCGCGTCAGCACGTAGCGGAATTCGGCTTCCGTCTGGTTCTTCTGTTCGGAAAGCTGCACGAAGTGGCGGCCGATCACCACCATGGAGGTCGAGGTGATGGCGGCATAGATCACCGCGGTGATGACGAGGAAACCGGGAATGGTGATGCTCTCGCCGTCGAGAGGCAGGGTGAGCGCGCCGCCGATCGTCCACAGCACGACGATGAAGGTCGACGCTGACAGGAACGCGTTGAGGACACCGGCGATGAAATCGACGGGCGACTCGGTGGCGATGCGCAGATCCTCCGAGATGCGGGCCTCGGGGTTGGTGTGGTCGCCTTTGACGAGGTTGAGCTGGTAGTAGCGGCCGCTGGCCAGCCAGCGCCCGATGATCGATGTGGTGAGCCAGGAGCGCCAGCGGCGCTGGATGGTCATGCGCAGATACACTTGCGCAACGACCAAGCTCGCGCTTCCGGCCACCAGCGGCAGGAAGATGGCGCTGAGCATATAGACGGTGTGGACGTTGCGCTGCTCGATGGCGTCGAAAAACGCGCGGTTCCAGACATTGATGCCATATTGGAAGCCGACATTGACGCAGATCAGTACCAGCAGTCCGAATGTGAACGGCAAGGCAAGCTTGTCGCCATGCCGGCCCCAATAGCCTCGTCCGCTGATCCAGAAACGCCTGAGCAGGTATTTCTTGCGCGCCTGCTCGGCCTGTTGGGGCGTCAGCTGCGGATCGGGGTCGACCGCATCCGGCGGCGGCGCGGCCTGGCCGTTCACCTCCGGCGCGGCTTCGGCGGCCGATTCTTTCTCTTCGCTCGATTTCCTTGGGCGCGACTCCTCTTCGTGCGACTTTTCTTCGTGCGCCTTTTCCGGGCGCGACCGCTGGGCACCACGCTGTTTGGCGCGGTCGGGCGGTTGCGGTTTGGATTTCATGTCTGACATCAGGCCGACAACGGCCTAAAAATCAGAAAGTTTCACGATATCCGCCGCTTCGCCCCTCCCCGCCCGGGTTTCGGCGTCACCTCATCCGCTGATGCCGCGGCGCGCGGCGGCCATGCCCTCCCACATCAGCTTCAGGCCGAGCGCGCCGACGACGGCGCCGGCGGCGCGGTCGATCCAGCGCTTGGTGCCGAGATAGGCCGCACGCGGCCGGCTGGAAGAAAAGGCGAAGGCGACGACCGCGTACCAGACGAATTCGTTCAGGAAGAGCAGCGGCGGCAGGATGAAGAGCATCCAGAGCGGCGGCGAGGCCGGCAGCATGGCCGCGAACATCGAGGCGTAGAAGATCGCGGTCTTCGGGTTGGCGAGCTGCACCAGAAGCGCGCGGCGAAGCGCCCGCCAGAACGAGCCGGCGCGCGCCGATGCATCGTTGGCGATCTCGATCGGCTCGTTGGCGCCGCGCCAGATCTTTATGCCGATCCACAACAGGTAAGCGCCGCCGGCGATGCGCAGGAAAATGTCCAGCCAGGCGACCTGGACGAGCAGCGCGGTGAGGCCCGCGACGGCGATGGTGGCGAAGATGAAGCCGCCGATGCCCATGCCGATCGCGGCCGCCAGGCCGTCCGTGCGCTCGCCGGCGACCGCGATACGAGAGACGACGACGAAGCTCGGCCCGGGGCTCATCGCGCCCAACAGAAAAACGCCAAGGATGGACAGGATGGTTGCAATCTCGGACAAGGCTGTTCTCCCAGGTCGATGTCGGTTGCCCGCGCAAACAATGCACGCGTCGCGCGCCTTGTCACTACCCTGGCGGCCGAACCGATCGGCCAGAAGAGCACCGTTCCTTCCAATTCCTGCCAATGCGGATTGGCGTCCAACGGCGCCTTCTGGTCGGGCCGAAGCCGCGCCCTATCTTTTCCACAGCCCATCCAGCCATCGGGCAAAACCGCCTCTGCGGAACAAGCGGCAGGTGCTTGAGGCAAGTGCCCTGTCCGGCAGTTGGCGGAGCTTGGCGGAAGTGTCTCAAAGTCTGCATCCGGGGAGACTTCAGATGAAAGATGCCGCAGAACGCGCCCCTCACCGAGGCGGGTTTCTCAAACACCGATACCGCGACGCCGCTCGCGGCCATCACGTCCCACCGACATGTTCCCGCCACGCATGATCCGCTCCGGTGTTTTCGTTCCGTAGACCCGGGCAAGGCCGCCCACTCCTCTGGATAGCCGCGACGGCAACGCTCTCCGGCTGCGCGGGCGGCGTGCTCGACCCGCAGGGCCCGATCGGCGCCGGCAACCGCACCATCCTGCTCAACTCGCTGGCGGTCATGCTGGTCATCGTCATCCCGACGCTGGTGGCGCTGCTTTTATTTGCCTGGATGTTCCGCGCCTCGAACCGCAACGCCCGCTACGATCCGGAATTCACCTATTCGGGCCGCATCGAGCTGATCGTCTGGTCTATCCCCACGCTCACCATCCTCTTCCTTGGCGGGCTGATCTATTACGGGTCCTACCATCTCGACCCGCGCCGGCCGATCGCCTCCAGCCAGCCGCCGCTCGACATCCAGGTGGTGGCGCTCGACTGGAAGTGGCTGTTCCTCTACCCGGACCAGGGCATCGGAACCGTCAACCAGCTCGTCATCCCGGCCGGCGTGCCGGTGCGCTTCAAGCTGACGTCGGCCAGCGTGATGAACACCTTCTTCGTTCCGCAGCTCGGCAGCATGGTCTACGTCATGAACGGCATGCAGACCGAGGTTAATCTGCAGACCGATCGCGAGGGCGACTATTTCGGGATGTCGGCGCATTTCAGCGGCGACGGCTTTTCGGACATGAATTTTCGCGTACGCGCCGTCTCGCCCGACGCCTTCGCCAGCTGGGCCTCGTCGTTGCAAGGCGGCGAGGTGCTCAACGCCAGCGCCTATCGCGAGCTTGCCCGGCAGAGCATCAACGTGCCGCCGGCCTCGTTCGGTCATGTCCAGGAGGGCCTGTTCGACGCGATCGTGCGCCAGACGCTGCCGCCAGGCCCGGGGCCGGCCGAGACCGCCGACGGCGAGCCGCAGGTAAGCCCGAAAGCGCTACCCGCAGCCCAACAGCCGCAGCCCAAAGTGGGAGGATGACGATGCTCGGCAAGCTCGACTGGTCGGCCATTCCCTTTGATCAGCCCATCCCGTTGGGCGCTACCCTCATCGTCTTCCTGGCGGCCGTCGCGGTGCTGATCTGGGTCACGGTGAAAGGCTACTGGCCCTATCTCTGGCACGAGTGGATCACCTCGGTCGACCACAAGCGCATCGGTGTCATGTATATCGTGCTGGCGGCGCTGATGCTTTTTCGCGGCTTCGTCGACGCCGTCATGATGCGCACGCAGCAGGTGCTTGCCATCCACGGGCCGGGCTACCTGCCGCCGGAGCATTACGACCAGGTCTTCTCGGCCCACGGCACGATCATGATCTTCTTCGCCGCGATGCCCTTCGTGATCGGGCTGATGAATTTCGTCATGCCGCTGCAGCTCGGTATCCGCGACGTCGCCTTCCCGACGCTGAATTCGGTGAGCTTCTGGCTGACGGCGACCGGGGCGCTGCTCGTCAACATCTCGCTCGTCGTCGGCGAGTTCGCGCGCACCGGCTGGCTGCCCTATGCGCCGCTGTCGGAGACGACCTACTCGCCGGGCGTCGGCGTCGACTATTATCTCTGGTCGATCCAGATCTCGGGCGTCGGCACGCTGCTCACCGGCGTCAACCTGGCGACGACCATCCTCAAGATGCGCGCGCCCGGCATGGGCTATCTGCACATGCCAATGTTCTGCTGGACCTCGCTCGCCTCCAACCTGCTGATCGTCGCGGCGTTCCCGATCCTCACCGCGACGCTCGCGATGCTCACGCTCGACCGCTATCTCGGCTTCCACTTCTTCACCAATGAAGCCGGCGGCAACCAGATGATGTTCATGAACCTCATCTGGGCCTGGGGGCATCCGGAGGTCTACATCCTCGTGCTGCCGGCCTTCGGCATCTATTCCGAGATCTTCTCGACCTTCTCGTCGAAGCCGCTGTTCGGCTACCGGTCGATGGTCGCGGCGACGCTGTTCATCTGCATCGTTTCCTTCATGGTCTGGCTGCACCACTTCTTCACCATGGGCGCCGGGGCCGACGTCAATGCCGCCTTCGGCATCGCCACCTCGGTCATCGCCGTCGGCACCGGGGTCAAGATCTACAACTGGCTCTTCACCATGTATGGCGGGCGCGTGCGCTTCGACACGCCGATGCTGTGGGCGCTGGCCTTCGTCACCACCTTCATCATCGGCGGCATGACCGGCGTGCTGCTTGCCGTGCCGCCGGCCGACTTCATGCTGCACAATTCGCTCTTCCTGGTGGCGCATTTCCACAATGTGATCATCTCCGGCGTGCTGTTTGCCGCCTTCGCCGGCCTCACCTACTGGTTCCCGAAAGCCTTCGGCTTCCGGCTGCACGAAGGCTGGGGCAAGGCCGCGTTCTGGTTCACGCTTGCCGGCTACGTGCTGGTCTTCGTGCCGCTCTATATCGTCGGCCTGCTCGGCATGACCCGGCGCCTCCAGCATATCGACATGGATCTGTGGACGCCGTGGCTAGTGGTGGCGGCCTTCGGCATCGCGGTGATGATCGTCGGCGCCGGCTGCCAGGTGGCGCAGCTCATCGTGTCGATCAGGCATCGCGACGAATTGCGCGACGAGACGGGCGACCCCTGGGACGGCCGCACGCTGGAATGGTCGACATCCTCGCCGCCACCTTTCTTCAACTATGCGCGACTGCCTTATGTCGAGAACGAGGAGCCCTACTGGACCGTCAAGCAGCGGGCGCTGGACGGGCAGGCCCCGGCCGACCACGAAAGCTACGAGCCGGTCGAGATGCCGCGCAACAGCCCGACCGGCTTCGTCGCCGCCTTCTTCAGCACGCTAATCGGCTTCGCGCTGATCTGGCATATCTGGTGGCTGGCGATCGTCGGCTTCCTCGGCGCCTACGCTACTTTCGTCGTCTTCGCCTGGCGCGAGCATGGCGACTACGAAATTCCGGCGGACGAGGTCGAGCGTATCGACCGCGACGGCAGAGCCGCGCAGCTTGCGTGGATGCGTAAGAGGGAGCGTGTGGCATGACCGACGTCACAGCCGGCAGCGCAATAAGAGAACCATACCGGCCCGGACAGTCCGGCGCGCACGGCCACGGCCTGTTTTCGGCGACGGGCCATGGCAAGGGCGGCCCGGCCTCGAAATTCGTCACGGCCGCCTACGGCTTCTGGATCTTTCTGTTATCCGACATCATCATGTTCTCGGCCTTCTTCGCCTCCTTCGCCGTGCTGTCCCAGGCGACGGCCGGCGGGCCTACCGGCAAGGAGCTGTTCGAGTTCCCCCGCATCGCGGCGCAGACGGGGCTACTGCTCACCTCGAGCTTCACCGGCGGCCTTGCGACGCTCGCGACCCACCGCCGGTCGATCGCCGCCACCCAGTTCTGGCTGCTCGTCACCGGCCTGCTGAGTGCTGGTTTCCTGTTCCTGGAGGTGCAGGAGTTCGCGACAATGGCGAGCGAGCAGGCTGGCCCCTCGCGCAGCGCCTTCCTCTCCGCCTTCTTCGCCCTTGTCGGCTGCCACGGCACCCATGTCGGGCTCGGCCTGCTCTGGCTCGGCACCATGATGGCGCAGCTCTGGGTGAAGGGCTTCCGGCCGGACCTGCTGCGCCGGCTGCACTGCTTCGGCCTGTTCTGGCACGCGCTCGACATCATCTGGATCGCCATCTTCACCTTGGTCTATCTCCTGGGAGCATCGCCATGAGCGACATCGAAAGCCGGATCGAAGAGGAGCTCGACCGCCGTGATTCAGCGCCGGGCGAAGAGCGCATCACAGAACATGAGCTGGCGGGAGGGCTGTCGGGTTATCTGCTCGGCTTCGGCCTGGCGATCCTGTTGACCATCGCCTCCTTCCTCGCCGCGCAAACCGACCTGATCTACCAGCCGGCGGTGATCTCGGCCTTGGTGGTGCTGGCCATCGCGCAGATGGGCGTGCATCTCGTCTTCTTCCTGCACCTGACCACCGGGCCCGACAACACCAACAACGTGCTCGCGCTCGCTTTCGGCGTGCTGATCGTCGCGCTCGTCGTGATCGGCTCGGTCTGGATCATGGCCCATCTCAGCGTGAACATGGCGCCGATGAGCGCCCACCAGGCGGAGATGATGCCTTAGAGTGGTTCGATATCTTGACGCCAATCCAGGGTCGGTCAAAAAGCAAACAAGGCCCCGTTAGGGGCCTTGTCGCAAAGTCGTCGGCGGCAGAGCCCTGCCCTACTTCCCCGCCAACTGCTTGGCGTTCTCAGGCGTGATCGCGGTGGTGTCCACCGTCACCGTCGGCTCCACGGACGTCGCGCAGTCGAGCAGGATCTTCTTCGACATCTCGATCGCTTCCTTGGCGCCGGTCGGATAGGTGAAGGTCGCCGCCCAGTCGCCCTTGGCCACCGCCTCGATGCCGCCCGCCGGGCCCGGCAGGCCGTCGGTGCCGATGATCTTGACGTCTTTGCCGGCGCCCTTGGCGGCCAGCAGCGCGCCCGCCGCCATCATGTCATTCGAGGCATAGAGCACCTTGATGTCGGGATGCGCCTGCAGCATGGCCGAAAAGGCGGTCTGGGCTTTATCCGGAACCCAGTCGGCTGCCTGCTCGGCGACGATCTGGATCTTGGCATTGGCCTTCACGCCCTCCTTGAAGCCGTTCAAGCGCTCCACCGCAGGGGTCGAGCTCGGCAGGCCTTCCAGCACCGCCGCCTCGCCGCCGTCGGGCAGCAGCTTTTCAGCCGTGAACTTGCCGGCTTCCTGGGCGATCTTGAAATTGTCGCCGCCGATGAAGGCGGTGTAGTCCTTGCCGGGGTCGCCCACCGTCTTGCGGTCGAGCTCGATGACCGGAATGCCGGCATCCATGGCGCGCTTCACGGCTGGCGTCAGCGGTGCCGCTTCGAACGGCGAGATCAGCAGAATGTCGACCTTCTGGGTGATGAAGTTGTCGACCTGCGAGGTCTGCGTGTTGACATTGCCGGCGCCGTCGGCGATCTGCAGCGTGAAGCCCGGCACCTCCTTGGCCGCCGCCGTCAGTTCGTCATTGACGTGCTGGCGATAGGGCTCGGCGTTGTTAGCCTGCGAAAAACCGATGACGAACTGGCCGTCCTTGGCGCAGGCTTTCACCATCGGGTCGGTAGCCTGCGCGGCACCTGCAATGCACAGGCCGGCGCCCGCCAGAAGCGCGACCCGAAGGACGCGCGATCCTCTCAGTGTGGTTCTCATACTCAGTCTCCTCCTCGTCCGGCTCGGGATGCCAGACCTTTGGTTGCTCTTTCGGGATGCTGCCGCCGGCCTCCTATCGTCCCAATCCCTCGCGGCGGCGAACGAGAGATTGAAGCACTGCCGCCAAGACGATGATCGCCGCGGTCGCGAGCAACTGCGTGGCGGGGGTGATGTTGTTGAGCTGAAGGATGTTGGCTAAAGCGCCGAGCATGATGGTGCCGGCGACGGTGCCGACCATCGAGCCCGCGCCGCCGAACAGGCTGGTGCCGCCGATGACGACGGCGGCGATCGCGGTCAGCTCATAGCCCATGCCGTCATTGGCGCTGCCGAAGTTGAACTGTCCGGCATGCACGATGCCCGCGAGCGCCGAGGCAAAGCCGGTGATGGCGTAGACCGAGATCTTCACCATCGACACCGGCACGCCGGAAATGCGCGCGGCGCGCTCGTTACCGCCGACGGCATAGACGTAGCGGCCGAAGCGGGTGGTATTGAGCATCAGCGTGGCTATAGCCGCGAATATGATGAAGACGATAGTTGCCACCGGCACCGTGTTGTCGAACAGGCGCTCGCCCAGCACCGCGAAGACCGGCGGCGCCAAGCCCGGCCCGTCGCCATAGGAGATGTTGATATACTGGTTGCCGGAGACGATCAGCGCGAGACCCCGCGCCGCCTGCAGGCCGGCCAGCGTGACGATGAAGGGCTCCAGCCGAAAGCGGGTGGAAATCGTACCCTGGACGACGCCGAAGACGATGCCCATGGCAAGCACGGCAAGGATCGTGGAGATCAGTCCGAATCCGCCGGAGATCATCATCGTGGCGGTCACCACGGCGGAAAGGCCGAGCACCGCGCCGACCGAAAGGTCGATGCCGGCGGTGATTATGACGAAGGTCATGCCGATGGCGATGATGCCGGTCTCCGACACGGCGCGCACGATGTTGGCGATGTTGTCGGGGTTGAGGAACAGAATCTCGCCGTGGCGCCGGGGCGAGAAGATGACGCCGCCGATCGCCACCAGCACCAGACCGATCAGGCTTTGGAAGCGCACGATGATGGCCAGCGGGTCGATGCGATGCTTCGTCGCCGCCCCAGGTGCCGGGCTTGAAGCTGCCGGGTTCGCCGCCACCGAAATCTTCTGATCCGACATCAGGCCTCCCTGCCATTTGCCGCGGCAAGCACGGTGTGCTCGTCGACGCCGCCGATAAATTCCGCCACATTGCGCCCCTGGCGCAGCACCACGATCCGGTCGCAGAGGCCGATCAGCTCCGGCATCTCGCTGGAGGCAACCAGAATGCCCAGCCCTTGCGCCGCGAGCGCCCTGAGCCGCGCGTAGATCTCGCCCTTGGCGCCGACATCGACGCCGCGCGTCGGCTCGTCGAGTAGCAACAGCCGCGGATTGCCGAGGATTTCCTTTGCCAGTACCACTTTCTGCTGGTTGCCGCCCGACAGCGCGCCGACGGCGATGTCCGGATTCTTCGGTCGGATGTCGAACTGCCCGAAGGATTGCCGCACTGCCTCCGCCTGGCGGCGCGGCGACATCAAGCCGGCCGGCGAGATGTGGCGGATCACCGACATCACCAGGTTCAAGCCGACCGCCATCCGAAGCATCAGGCCGCTGCCGCGGCGATCGTCTGTGACAAAGGCGATGCCGGCCTTGCGCGCCGCGTGGATGGATTCGAGCTTCACCGGCCGGCCGTCGACCGCAACCTCACCCTGCCAGCGGCCGGCAAGGCCGGTGCCGTAGAGCGCGGAAAGCAGCTCCGTGCGCCCTGCCCCCATGATGCCGGCCAACCCGACGATCTCGCCTTCCCTGACCTCGAGCGAAATGCCGCTCGGCGGCTGCCAGCCGGCGCTTTCGCGGACGAGCCGGAAACTTGCATCCTTGAGACTGAGCAGCGTCTTGCCGGCGCTCTTGGCGCGTGCGGGATAAAGCTCGTCCAGCGGCCGCCCGACCAGCAGGCGCACCAGCTCGGCCTGTGGCGCGTGCGGCTCGGCGATGCCGGCGACGCGGCCGTCGCGCATCACCGTCACGCGGTCGGCGATACCAGGGACTTCCTCCAGCCGATGCGAGATGTAGACGATCCCGACGCCGGTCGCGGCGAGCTTCCTCATTATGTCGAACAAGCGCTCGACCTCGCCGACGGTAAGAGCAGCCGTCGGCTCGTCCATGATCAGCACGCGCGACGCATAGGACAGCGCCTTGACGATCGCCACCACCTGGCGCTGGCCGATCGAGAGGTCGGCGACGAGCCGCGCCGGGTCGATCGCCAGCTCAATCGCCTCCAGACGCTGCCTGGCCTCGCGGCGCATCGCCGGCACGTCGAGCATGCCGCCCGGCCGCATCAGTTCGCGGCCGAGGAAGAGGTTCGCCGCCACGTCGAGCGAGGGCACGAGGTCGAGTTCCTGAAAGATGGTGGCGATGCCGGCGGCTTGAGCCTCGCGCGGGTTGTTGAAGGTGACCGGCTTGCCGTCGACGCGGATTTCGCCCTCGTCCGGCGCATAGACACCCGACAGAAGGTTCATCAGCGTCGACTTGCCGGCGCCATTCTCGCCCAGCAGCGCATGGATCTCGCCGGCCTTGAGGTCGAAGTCGACGCCGCGCAGCGCCTGCACGCCGCCGAAGTGTTTTACAGCACCCGTAACGGAAAGCAGCGGCGCGCTCATGCAGGCCTCGTGAGGGTCGGCCTCGCGCAGGATTCTCGCGCCTGCAGTCTTGCTTGCAGCCGCACCGCGCGAGGTGCTGAGTCGCTGGAGGCGATGCGTTCGCTAAGCAGCGCCGCGGCCTGGCGGCCGATTTCGGTGCAGGGCTGCTCGACCAGCGTCAGCCTGGGCTCGAAACAATCGGCCCATTCGAAGTCGTCGAAGCCGACGAGCGACAGGTCGCGCGGGATCGAAAGACCCTTCTCGCGGATGGCACGGACTGCCCCGATCGTCGTCATGTTGTTGCCGGTGACCAATGCGGTGGGCGGCGCGGGCAGCGACAGGATCGCGTGCGTCGATGCCGTGGCACTCGCCGTGTCGACATTCTCCGGCGAGACATAGTGCGGCAGGCATTCAAGTCCATTGGCGGCGAGCGAGGCGCGGAAGGCGTCGACGCGCTCGCGCGTGGTGGCCAGCCCCGGCTGGCCGGCGATATAGCCGATGCGCCTGTGGCCGAAGGAGGCGACGTGGTCGATGAGCGAGCGCATCGCCGTCTCGTTCTCGACGCCGATCTGGTCGAAGCGGTCGTCGGCGAAGCGGTCGATCAAGACGCAAGGCAGCTTCTTTTCGGCGAGATAGGCGATCGCGCGCTCAGGCGAGCCTGAGGGCGCGAGGATCACGCCGTCAACGCGGCGCTGGTGGAAGGCGCGCACCACCTGGAGCTCGCGGTCGGGATCTTCCTGCGTGTCGGAGAGAAACACCATCAGGCCGAGCCTCGCGCATTCCGCTTCAACCGCGCAGATGATGTCGGTGAAGTAGGGGTTGGAGATCGCCGAGATGGCTAGACCGACGCTATTGGTCGAGGCCACCTTCAGCGAGCGCGCCAACTCGTTGGGCTGGTAGCCCATGGCGGCGATGGCATCGTTGATGAGCTGCGCCTTCTCGGGCGAGACGAAGCGCGTGCGGTTGACGACATGCGAGACCGTCGAAACCGAGACGCCGGCGCGGCGCGCGACCTCAGCCATTGTCGGCATGCGAACGGAGTGCCCGCAAGCGCTCCTCCCTTGATTGCGTTTCCCGTCCGCTCTTCGGCGGATCTGACGAAACCATAAAGCCATCGAAACGTTTGCGCAATCGATTCGATAAATGGTCGCGACAGATTTTTGTCACGGGCGGAAGGGTCCGAAATCAGTAGGTGAAGGCGAGCCAGGCAGTGCCGACGAGGAGCGTCAGCAAGGTCAGCGGTAGGCCGACCTTGAAGAAGGCCATGAAGGATAGTTCCTTGCCGGCCGCCTTCGCCTGCTCGGCAACTATGAGGTTGGCGACCGAGCCGAGCAGCGTGAAATTGCCGGCAAGGGTCGAGCTCATCGCCACGACCAGCCAGGCGCGCTCGGGGTTTTCGAGGCCCGGAATGAAGGGCGTCAGCGCCAGCACCGCCGGCACGTTGCTCATGATGTTGGAAAGCACGGCGGTGAAGCCTGAAAGCCGCCAGACGTCGTCGAGGCCGATGGTCTTTGCCCAGGCGATCATGTCGGGGGTGAGCAGCGTGCGCTCGGCGCCCGCCACGACCACGAACAGGCCTGCGAACATGAAGAGCAGCGGTCCGTCGATCTCGCGGTAAATGCGGTGCGGCTTGATCGCCCGGGTAACAAGCAGGAAGGCGCCGGCGATCAGCGCCGCCTTGGCGACGGGAACGCCGGCGAAGAAGGCGATCGCCAGCGCGATGCAGACGATGGTCGCCTTCAGCACCTGGCCGGGCAGCATACGGCCGCGATAGACCTCGGGGCTGAGCTCGGTGGGCCGCGAAAATTCAGCGCGGTAGACGATGCGCACAATGACGATGACGGCGACAAGGCCGAACAGCGCGACCGGTGAAAGTGCTGCGGTGAAAGCCGGATAGGAAATGCCGGACAGCGCGCCGATCACCATGTTCTGCGGGTTGCCGGTGATGGTGGCGACGCTGCCGCAGTTGGAGGCCGTGCAGGTGGCGATGAGATAGGGCACCGGATTGCGCCGGATGACACGAGTGACGTGGACGACGATTGGCGCCATGACCAGGCAGATCGCGTCATTGACCAGGAAGGCAGAGAGCACGCCGGTCAGAAGCGTCACCATGACAAGCAGCATGAAGGGCGCATGCGCATGCTCGATGGCGAAGCCGCCGAGCGCCCGGAAGGCACCAGACACTTTCAGATGCGCCACCACGATCATCATGCCGAGCAAAAGCGTGATGGTGTCGAGATTGATGGCGCGGTAGGCGTCCTCCATGCCGATGGCGCCGATGGCGATCATGGCGGCGCCGCCGAGCAGCGCGATGCCTGCGCGGTCGAGCCTGAGGCCCGGAATGCGGCCGACGGCGACACCGGCATAGGTGAGCACGAGGATGAAAAGCGCGCCTGCGCCGGTCCATGTCATTTCCAGAGGTTCCCGCTCGCCCTGCCCGGCAGAATCTGCTCGGCCGCACTTTGCCGGACCACCTTTAGCAAGAGTGGCGCAAAGGGAAAACGTCGACCGCCGAAACTTTCGCCCGGCTACTTCGCGGCTTTACATCACATATAGCTAATGTAATGTTTCCTAAAAAAAATCGGGCCGACAATCCAGTCGTTGGGGACTAAACAGATGAACTCGGTCGTTGAAGGGGAGCATCGCGTCTCGCTAACGGAGAATCTGATGCCCTCGACGGAATGCCGGCGCTGCCATGGCGCCAGGAAAGTCTTCATTTGCGCCCGCTGGGTCAGTTCCAACGGCCATTGCTGCCCGGAAGGCACGCATCGGCTGAGTTGCTCCGGACACAGCATGGTGTGCCTGGAATGCGGCGGACGCGAAGGCCGGAACGCCTGACGGATCGCGTTTCGAGGAGCCCGCCGCTCACCGCGAAGGAGACTCCCCCGGCGGCCGCGAGCGGCCGCCGCGACGCGAGCCGGCTTTCTCGCATGGCCGGCAAGGCTTCGCCATTCGTTTGACATAGCCGGATCCAAGGGCGGTTTGCGGACATAGCCGCTTATGGTCCTGTTACTTGTTCTTTGCCGCACTCACACACGCGCCCCTCGATCCGGAACCATTCCTGCGTCCACAACGTTAGGGCGAGCCCACTTGGGAGATGCGGAGACAGGCAAATGGATGTATCGATCCTCATCGGCATCCTGATCACCTTCCTGGTGGTGATCCTGGTGCTTTATCTCATTCAGCGCCTGCCGCTCGACGGCCGCACAAGGCAGATCGCCCAGGTCGTCGTCATCATCATCGGCATTGTCTCGCTGCTCAGATATCTTGCGGTTTTCTAGCAGCGATCCATATTCGTCGCCGAAAAGCCAAGGCTGGAAGCGGTGTCCGCATGAAAAGCCTGTCGATCACCCTTGTTGCCGGCACGATGTTGTGGACTGTCGGCGGCGCAGTTGCGCGGCCCGACACGCGCGCCATGACCTGCCCCGAGACGCGGGCGCTGATCCAAGGCCGGCACGCCGCGGTGCTGACCACCGGGCCTAACACCTATGATCGCTTCGTGCGCCAATTCGGCAATGAGTGCGATTGGCCGGAAGTCCCGATGTCGGTCGCGGTTCCGACCCGTGACGGTCCGTGCCGCGTCTACCGCTGCGAGGAACCGGTCTTCGACTTTCCTGATTGAGCGGCCCTTCCAACCGTGTTGCGGAACCGTTGCGGCGGCACGCGAATTGTAGCGGCTGGTGATGCCAAATCCCCGGCGGCAGGAGGAACGGCCATGTCCAGCGATATCATGCGCAGCGGCAGTTGCCTTTGCGGCGGTGTCCAGTTCCGGGTGACCGGCGAACCGCTGAGGGTCGGCCTTTGCCATTGCAAGGACTGCCGCAAGACCAGCGGATCGGCCTACCAGGCCTTCGCCATATGGCCGCGCCAGGCATTCGAAAGCGCTGGAATCACCAGTACCTATGGCGGGCGAAGTTTCTGCCCAACCTGCGGCAGCCGCTTGCCATCTGTCGGCGAGGATGAGGTCGAGGTGATGATCGGCAGCCTGGATGTCGCGCCGACTGAAGGGCTGGAGCCCAGCTACGAACTGTGGATCGGTCGACGCGAGCACTGGTTGCATCCTCTGCCCGATGCGCGCCAGTTCGAGCATGACCGGACCGTCGCCGATTCGGCGGCCGATGGTGGCGAACCGGCGACGGAGGCGCGAGCCGCACCGCAAGTCAGCCTAAATTCGGAATGGCAGCAAGACTTAAGTCCCAGACCAAAGAAGCATCGGTCCCCGAAAGGCAGGACGCCCTCCGCGAGAGCCTCGTCTTCTTCTTGAAGTCGCGCGCTTTCAACCACCGGTCGGTTGCCGGCGCGGCAACGACCGCTAGCATTCCCGACGCGGCGAAACCTTTTGGAGGCCGCTTCGGCCGGCGCGGCTCAGGCAACACATCAGCATTGCCGCGCCGGCCTTGCAAGAACGATAGAATGTTCGGCCTGGGCGCTGCGTCCAAAGCGAATACAACCATTAAGGTTGTTTCAAATTCAAGGCTTTCTCTTATCGTGTGAAGCATCAAGCTTCAGTTGCGACGGAAAAGTGAAAATTGTTTCGGCAAGAGAAAATTTTTTATCGTCCGCATTTCTGATCATGCCAACTACGCGATCTGGCTATGTAAGTAAGCTGCAGGCCCTATGATTTCCTGCCTTGTACAAAAGACCACCTTTGTTTCTTTTTGGTTTTGCGACATAGTACTGGCGAATCTTGAAACCGAACGGGGCGGTTTTCATGACGTTGGCGCCTGAGTGCAGCCGCAACGCGCATATGCGGTATCCACCGATGGACGGGTTCTGGACCTGGGACATCAAGCGCGACCGCGTCTATGGCGATGCAAATCTGTCCGCCTACTTTGACCTGACGCTCGAGGAATTCTCGCACGGTGCGCCGCTGGAACGGTGGATGCAAAGCATAGAGCGGGAAGACCAGCCGAGGGTTCGACTGGCGATCCGCAAGGCAATCGAGCGCAGGTCAGGTTTCCGCGAGGTTTACAAGGTCCGCTCGGAAAAGATGGGGCTGCGCAAGATTCTGGCCGTCGGCCAATGCTATGTCGACGACATGGGCGAGGCAGCGTTGTATCCTGGCTGGTTCGTCGACCTGACGCAGGACGCCGCGTGCGAGGAGCACTCGCTGCGGGAAATCCACAACCATGCCGAGCAGGCCAAGGAAATCGCGCAGTCGATCGGGCACGACATGCTGTCCTACCTCCTGGACAACATACAGGAAGAGATCCAGCAGCGGCTTGGCGAGAAATCGAGGAGGCGCAAATCTTCCTGAGGCGGTCTTTGACAGATTTTGGGCTAGCTTCTAGGCGGAAGCCTGCCGCGCCTGCCGATCTCGGCCGTCACCATACGTGCGAAATGCGACTGGGGCGAGCGGCGCTCGATAAGCCTGGCCCGCTCGAGCGCGGCATCGCCATAGAATTCGATCAACACGTTGGCGGCTTTGGCGGCGTCGGCCTGCAGCCTTCCGACATCGGCCTGTCCGCTCCCGCTCGAGGCCTCGCTCCTGGCAATCACGTCAAGCATGGCTTGCAACTTTTCAGGAGTGCTGCCCTCGTCTTCGTGCATGGTCGCTATCCGATTGGGGGCGTAAAATATCGACATTTCCGCGCGATGTCCAACAGCTTCCTTGATCGAGCGCGGGTGCAACCGGGTACAGCCTAACCGAGAGTCAGACCCATAACCTTCGTACAAGTATAGTGAGCCAAACTTCCCATGCAGACATTGGGGGCACCGATGGACCAGCCAAGCAAAATGGAAAACCTGCAGTTTGCGCAGGGGATCTTGCGGGAGCTTCGCCAAAAGGCTGAGGCCGATGGCGAAAAGCTTCTGACCTATCTCATCGACATGGCTTACCTCGAAGCCAGCGACCGCATCCGCGCCCATTGGATCGGTAGCCACGAGAACGAGAACCGCCGGGCCAAAGGCTGAGGCTGCCAGCCGGCATCTTGCCGGCACGCTCCGTGCCGGAGCAATTTCAGGAAGAAAGTAAACGATTTTCCGTCCGGAATTGCGTCAAGAGCGGTCTGGCGTTTCCGCGAAACGGCGAACCCTCCAGAACAGCGCCGGAACGCAAAAAAGCCCGCCATGCCTTTTCGGCACGGCGGGCTTGATCATGGAAGAGAGGCTATTGCGTAGCCGCTATGACGCGGCAGCCTTTTGACGGACCGGAAGCTTCCAGCCCGGCCGGACGAAATGGCAAGTATAGCCGTTGGGATAGCGCTCCAGATAATCCTGATGCTCGGGCTCCGCCTCCCAGAAGGGGCCGGCCGGAGCGAGCTCGGTGACGACCTTGCCTGGCCAAAGGCCCGAGGCGTCGACATCGGCGATCGTATCCTCTGCCACCCGCTTCTGCTCGTCGCTGGTGTAAAAAATCGCCGAGCGGTAGCTCATGCCGACATCGTTGCCCTGACGGTTCCTGGTTGTCGGGTCGTGGATCTGGAAGAAGAATTCAAGCAGCGTGCGGAAACTGGTCTTGGTCGGATCGAAGACGATTTCGATCGCCTCGGCATGGGTGCCGTGATTGCGATAGGTTGCGTTCGCCACGTCGCCGCCGCTGTAGCCGACACGCGTGGAGATCACGCCCGGAAAGCGGCGGATCAGATCCTGCATGCCCCAGAAGCAGCCGCCGGCAAGGACCGCGCGTTCGGAAGAAGCCATATCAAACCTCCTTTGGATTTCTCCATAAGTGGGGATTGTGACCTGCTTCTTCCAGCCGCTCAAGCGGTTGGAGTGGACGATCGGAAAAGGGTGGTTGGAAAGGAACGCAACCAAACGCGGCGCTGGATTTCTGCCGATGCTCGCCGGTCGTGCAACCGGCGAGCATCGGCAGCCTGAGGTCAGCCTCACTTGAGCCCCTTGTCGCCCCTGCCGTTGTTGCCGGGATTGCCCCGGTCATGCCCCTTGCTTTCGCCACCGAGGCAGTTGGCGTCGCCAACGCCGCAGCAGCGGCCGGCCCAGAGCTTGTTGGTCGGCGTGTTGTCGCATTCGTAGATCTGCTGGCCGGCCATCGCGGAGCCGGAGAAGGCCGAGATTGTGACAGCGGCGAGAAGTGTATTGCGCAAGATTGCATTCATCGGAAAATCTCCATGGTGCATGTGTTCATTCGCACCCATGCGTCGCGTGACGGCACGAATTGGTTCACGGAAATTTTGCAGTTCTTTATTCTTCCGGCGCCGTCTTGAACCGCCGCACCACCACCTCAAACAGGATGTCCGAGATCCACATGGCCGAGACGCCGATGAGGAAGGCAGCGGCTAAAGTGGTGGTGTCGTCGGCGGCGTCGGGCATCGGCAGGCCGCTCGCCTGAACCCAGGCGACCACGGGCAGTGTCAGATAGGCTGCGGCCAAAGCGCCGCAGATCGGCGAGGCGATCATCTCCCGCAGCTTGTAACGGTGGCGCGATAGTGCCCTGAGCACCCCGCCGGCGAGGCCGGCGGCCACTACCTGGCCCTTGACGCCGAGCAGGTCGAAGATGTCGTGCATCAAGGCCTCCAGCCGCAGAGTTTTGCGCCCTTGCGGTTGTATGCGAGAACCGCCCTCGCCTCCTCGTCCGACAGCATATCGACGGCCTTGCCGGAAAGATGCAGCGGCGAGGAAACCGCGCAGAAGCTGCCCTTGGCCGTGCTGCAGCCGCAGAGCGCTGCGACGATGGCGGCGGCGATCAGTCCCTTGCCCATGACTTCAGCTCCTTCTTGACCGCCCCGACGGGCAGCGCACCGATATCGTTGTCGACCTGATCGGCGATATTGCGGGCCGCCGCTTCGCTGGCTGCCTGCCGATCGCGCTCGGCTTTGGCGCCGGCGAGCCTTTGGTGAAAGCCCCAGCCAAGCGCCGCAATGAGGGACGCCAAAACACCCAGGATGGCGGGATTGCCGGAGAGGAAGGACAGGAGCGCCGTCATGCCAGCCACCACACGATAAGCGCGCCGATGAGGAGCAGTGCGCCGATGACCCAAGGCAAAGCCTGACGGATGAGTTCGGTGAAGACCTCGACCATTTTTGCTACCTCACTTCGACCAGTGGAATTTGCGGGCGAGCGCGTACCAGGCTTCGGTGGCGAGGCTGACCGCCAGGCCGATACCGGTTTCGAGTGCCATCTGGATGTCGGGATCGGCCGAAAGCGCGGCGGCATCGCCGGCGCCGAGCAGGCCGCGCGCGACGAGGACGCCGGCGCCATAGCGGAGCGCGATGCGGATGACGACGGCGATCATTGGCAGAAGACTCCAAGGAGATTGCAGGGAAGATGCGCGGCCCAAGCGGCGGCGGAGCCGAACGCCAGCGCGATCAGGGCGAGGATGCCGGCCGTCTTGGCTGACGTTCCCGGCGCAGGTGAAATGGCCGGCTGGGTGCCGTCGCCCCCGGAGTCGCTGACGGCCGGCTGCCCCGCGGCGGATGTCGGCGTCTGCGGCGGCCGGGTGGGCGCCTCGGGCTGCGCCGAGATGAGCAGCGCCTGGGCGCGCACAGAAGCGACGCGCGCGTTCCAACCCTTGCCGAAGGTCGGCCAGGTCGGCAGCCGCTGGAGGAAGGCGAGACGCGCATCGCAAAGCGTGTCGATGACGACGCCGGCGGGTTTCGCCCGGGCCGCGGCGACCGTGGCCGGCCCGACGCGGCCGTCCTCAGCAACGCCGAGCACGGCCTGCAGATATTTCGCCGCCCTGCCCGGCCCGCTGTTCACGGCGAAATCGAAGACGGCGTAGTCGACGCCGTCAGGAAGCTCGGCGCCGAGCACGGCGTCCCAGTAGAAACGCCGATAGATCGCGTCGACCTGTTCATCAGTGATCTTCTTCAGGTCGGCCTTGCTGGCGTCGGCTTTCACGTAACGGCGGAAGTTGGCGAGTGTGACGCCCTTCATGGTGGCGCCGCCGGGATCGGCTCTTTTGTCCGACCAGCCGCCTTCGGATTTGAGCACGAGCGCGAGCGAGCGCGCGAAATTGCGGTCCATGGCAGGCTCCTGGGATGCAGATTGGGGTGGAAAAGTTTGCCGGCGAATTGCGTTCGCGTGAATTTAGCTCTTTAGAAAAGCCTTAATTGCCGCGTGGTAATGTCAGGAGATGGCGGTTGGGCTCCGCCGAGTTGAATGGGCAGCGGCGTTGCAAGGCAAGGCCGAGGGGTTGGGCAAAATGGGTTTGGCGTTTTTCGACACAGGCGAGTGCCAAGGTTGCGGGGGCACCGGCACGATATTCGAATGCCCGAGATGGCGAAGTTCGAACGGCCACTGCTGCCCGGCGGGCACGCATCAGCTTAGGTGCCCGGGCACCAGCGTGCGCTGTGTGGAGTGCGAGGGGACGGGCGGGACACGAATGGTCAAGGGATGTGCGATCGATAGCGTGACCTAGGATAGGTCCTGCCGCGCCGGCGAAGCTCAACATTGAGTAGCCATCTTCTCTCAAGAGAAGCCACATGCGCCCGAGAACATTTTCCACTTCGGGGCTCCAACACATCTAATCGAGCGAGGCGCAATCGCCTGAACTGCCATGGGCAGCTCGGAGCCACCATTTCCTCCCACTTTATGCACCGATAGACGGCCGCGATCTGCGTGCCGTGACTTCCCCGAATCGGCCTGATGTATGGGCCTTATGCAACGGCTGAGGGGGGCATATCGGCGCCATCGTCCGACCAGCGATCTTCGGATTCGAACAGTCGATGACGTGTCCTTCCCGCCCGGACCTGCGATGGTTCTTGTCAAAACGGGAATCGATCAACCGTTAGCGCGGATCCAGATCGTCAGTTTTTGATAACCGTTCGGGGTTGCTTTAGCGCCTGGTTTTTGGTTGTAAGCGGGACTGCGGCTTGCGTCCCAGGGTCGCCCTCACTCAGACGGGAGAGAATATGAAGCTGCCGACGCTTCAGGAAATTTTCGACGCTCATGATGGGTTGGGCTCAGACAAGTGGGCCACATATTTTGCCACTTACGACAGTCATTTTGCTGGCTATCGGCAGCAGCCGATCACCCTGTTGGAGATAGGCGTGCAGAACGGCGGCTCCCTGGAAATCTGGGGAAAGTATTTTAAAAGCGCCATGCGTATTTTGGGCTGCGACATCGACGAGAAGTGCGGCGAACTCACATTTCAGGATGACCGGATAGCTGTCTTTATCGGTGACGCGAACTCTGTCGAGACCAGGGAGGCGATCCTTGCCGATACGGCGACCTTCGATATCATAGTGGACGACGGCTCACATATTGTGAGCGATGTTATCCAATCATTCGCCTTGTATTTTCCCAGCATCAAGCCTGGCGGCGCCTACGTGGTGGAGGACCTTCACACGTCCTATTGGGAAGACTTTGGCGGCAGCTCTGATCTCGAACTCAGTTCCATGGGTTTTTTCAAGCTGCTTGCCGATGTCGTGAACAAGGAGTTTTGGCGAAACAGCCGCACCGATTTCAACCTGCTGAAGAGCTATGCCGAGCGCTACGATATCGCTTTGAGCGATATCGATCTTGACATCGATGAGGTGACCTTCGCCAATTCGATCTGCATCGTTCGCAAAAGCGTCAGCCGCCAGGAGAACAGGCGACACGTTGCAGGCCATATTTTCAAAGTGAACGGCGGCGCGGCTGCTTTTCGCTCAGGAGGCCCTGAGTTGGTTGCGGACCTTCATATCGCTGACAGACTGGCGCTCGCAACGGAAAAACAAGAGCAATTCGTGAACGTCACCGCCTCGGCGCTGGATAATATCAACGAGATCGAGCGACTGCGATCCGAGGTGTATGACGGCCGGCGCGAGGCAGAAAAACTTCATGCATCATTGAAGTCATCCAATGCCGAGCTGAAATCCGCCAGTGAGGCACTGGAGTCATCCAACTCCGAGCTGAAATCGGCCAACGAGGCGCTGCAGAAGCTACAAGGCGAGATCGCCGCCGTAAGAAACAGCACATCCTGGAAGATAACCGCACCGGTCCGACTCGCACTGATGGCAATCCGTCGGCTGTTGCAAGGTAGTATTCGAAATGGGAAATTAAGCAAACGATAATAAATCCAGAAGTTGCGGTTATTGCACCACAATCAATTTGCCGCGTGCAGGCCTGTAGTGATAAAGGCTCCTGCAAAATCGAACCGGGAGATCTGCCGTGCCGGCAAAAATTGCAGTCATTTATCTGGCCAGACTTCACGAGGGGTTTCAATCCTTCGAGGCTTTTGCCGAGACGTACCGCAAGCATCCTGCCGGCCAGGAGCATGACCTCGTTATCATCTGCAAGGGGTTTGAGAAGCCTGGCGAATTTGCCGCCATTGGTGCAATTTTCACCGGTATCCGCCACAAGATCATATCCATGCCCGACGACATCGGGCTGGATATCAACGCCTATCGCGAAGCCGCGCTACGGATAGGCAACGAATTTGTTTGCTGCCTTAACACGTTCACCCTTCTTCGCACCGACAATTGGCTTGCCAAGCTCTGGGCGAATCTGTCGAAGCCGGGCATCGGCATGGTCGGCGCCACCGGCTCATTTGAAAGCCTCTTTACCAGCTACAAGGTCATCAATTTTCTCGCATGGGCAGCGTCTCAGCCAACAGCCAGATTCGACCGGGCATCGACCCAACAGTTTGGATGGCTGCTGAACCAATTTGCACCACACACCATGCGAGCCGCAAAATCGAAACGCTACCGTATCCGCCGACTGTTGGGCGACATCCTGCGCAATCGTTCCAGCATGGCCCGCCTTCAAGGACAAATGTCGCAGACCTGGGCCGATGTGCTCGGCTACAATGGTGGTCTTCGTGAGTTCCGGGATGTCCCGCAATTTCCGAATCCCCACATCCGCAGCAATGTTTTCATGATGCGGCGGCTCGATATGCTTTCCGTACCCATGGAGGGCACCAGCAAATACGCTTGCTGCCGTTTCGAAAGTGGACCTGACAGTCTTTCAATCTCGATGCTCAGCAAGGGCCTCGACCTGGTGGTGGTCGGCGCAGATGGCATCGGCTACCGCATGGATCAATGGCCGACTTGCGGCGGGTTCCGTTCAGGTGACCAGTCGAATCTATTGGCGTCCGACAACCAGACCCGCGCCTACGAATTGCTCACGGACGGGGAAAAGCGCACCCATCAGACCATGACTTGGGGCGGCTATAGCCGCGACCCTCGGCTTGACACCAAACTGCTCGGCGTTTCCTTCGAGCGGAAAGCCCCTCTCTCAGAGAGGATCGAAAACTTCATGGCACCCAAGAAATTGGGCCGAGAACGCCTCATCTCCATAGCGATTCCTACGCACGATCGTCTTGATCTGGTTCTTGACGCGATCAAGACCATCACGCATCAGAACTACGACAACTGGGAAATCTGCGTCTTCGACAATGCCTCGAAGAACCCCATTTCCCCCGCAATCGCCGCACTTGGCGATCCGCGCATTCAGGTCAAGCGGTCTGAAAAATTCCTTCCCGTGACCGAAAGCTGGAACGGCGCGATCGATATGACCAAGGGTGAATTCGTCACCATGATTGGCGATGACGACGGCATTGCGCCCGGCTTCTTTCAACGCATCAACTATCTGGCCGACCGCTTCGACAGCCCCGATCTGATCTTCTCAAATCTCTACCAGTTCATGCATCCGGGTGTAGTTCCTGGCAAGCGACAGGGCTATGTCGCGGGCTTGCAAATGGCCGACTTCTTCGAGGATCGGGACTACCCCTTTGTTCTCGACCCTAAGGAGGTTCGACGCTCCGTCGACAATTCGCTTCGGATGCGGCGATCGTTCATGTTCAATATGCCCGCCTTCTGCTGCAGCCGCGACCTTCTGGAACGGATGCGGATTGATGGCCGAGTGATGCTCTCTCCGTTTCCAGATTACTATTTTGCCAACCTAGCCCTACATCTGGCTAAAAAGGTAGTCGGTGAGCCGAGGCCACTCGCCTTCCAGGGTGTATCCAAGGTGTCTTTTGGATTTACCTTGATGAACGCAAAGCTCGATGATGGCTTCAAGGTGCTCAACCACGATGTCGCCAATGACGACATCTATCGCGAGGTAAGCAAGCGTCTTCTGCCAGCTTCACGCTATCATTCAGAGTATATCGTGACGATGGCTTACGTCGCTCGCGTAATCGGAGACAAAGCACGCCAGCCGGACTTCAAACATTATCGCCATGTACAGATGTGGCAGTATCTGAAGTCCCACAAATCGCTTTTCCGATGGCCGCGCACCGAGAAAGGCCGCGAGATGTGGAATATGCTTGCCCCTGACGAAAAGCGCTGGATGCTGAGGGCCAACTTGGTCCGGAAACTGTCCACTCGGTTCCCGCGATTCTGGGAACCAGCAGCACAGCGTCTCGATCAGGAGTCGAGCGCATACCTCTTCGAGGCCAAGCAAATAATCTACCGCCTCGGCGAGCACGTCACCCTTTTCGATGTCTACAAGGAATTGGATAGCGGACCGTTCTCCGCGACGATCGAGTCCAAAAACCCTGGGCGCAAAACTGCCAAGTCTTCCAGAAAGAGATCCAAGACAGCACCTGCTGACGTCCTGCCGGCCGCCGACCAACATCTTTCGCGCGAGCAAACGAACGGAAGCGCGGAGCGCCCCCGTCGGTTGTGATAATTGCCGAGAATGATGCTGGGCGGCCCTCATGCTCGAGCCGCGCGAAGCGAAAGCGGCCTCTACGACAAGTTTGATGAAGGATGCTCTAATCCTTCAGTCGGCAGAATCATGCGTTCGCTGATCGGCCTTCCTCATACCAATTGGTGCCGTCCCAGGTCATAACAAGCATGTCCGATGCGGAGGTGGTAAAGTTTCCGGCCATCTTCAGATTGCTGCCCGCAGTGACCGTGAGGATGCCGTCGAAGATCATGCGGATTGTCGTGCCGGCGACAATACCCGTGCCGTCAATCGTGGCGATATTGGTCGTACCCGATACGTGGAACAGGTTGCCAGTCGGCACGATGGTTGAGGCACTTGCCACCGTAGTTCCCATGAAGCTGTGGAAGATGCCGGTGACGTTCCATCCCGACTTTAGGTCGTTGATATCGAAGTCAGCTCCATCGTTGGTAGTTCTGACAAACACTCCGAGCTGACCTCGTCCATTGCTGCTGTTTCGGGTGAGGCCAAGGCCGGCCTTGGCGGAGCGCGTCTCGGTGCCGGAGTTCGTTACCTCAAAGCCGATGGCTGCCGTGCCCGATGCGCCGTTGTCGTTCTCCAGTCTTGTAAGAATCCTCAGGGTGTTAGCCGCGTCGTAGCCGTGCAGTTTGCTCTGTGGAGCCTTGGTGTAGCTTCCGATGATGAGGTTACCAACCGGGTAGCTGCGTCCAATTTCAGTCCACACTGTGCTTATCTTGCGGAAGACCAGGATAGCGCCATTGGGTGGCGACGTATTCTGCGCGCCGAGCAATGCCAATGTTGCGCCATTGACCAGCGTGGTATTGGCATCAGCGACGTGAAGCTCAAGCAACTGCTGATTGACGCCATCATCAAAGGTCGTGATGCTGGTAGCGCCGGTATTGGTTGTGACAAGGATGTTGTCGATCAGCGATGCAACAGACGGCGTAGCGTCGCCGCTGGTCACAGTGGTAAGGTTGGTGATCGGCTTATTGTTACGGACGGTGCTTTGGGTAGCCGTCCCATCACCACCAACGATGGCATCAATGGTCCCATCTGCGATGTTATTGATGATGGTATTCTTTGTGGTGCCCGACAATTCGTAGATGCAATAGAAGCCACCCGTCGTGTTGTTGAACAAATTGCCGTCGACAATGTTGTTCCCGACACCAGACAGGACGATACCAAAGTTGGTGACACCCGCTGGAGCGCCCGGCGTTGAGATCGTGTTACCCGTTAAGATGTTGAAACCAGGGCCAAGCATGAAGATGCCCGACCAATTGTCCTGGGTCGAGACGTGCGTTTTGTAGATCAGATTTTCGGAGATCGGGGTGTAGTATAGGTTGGTTAGGTTTATGCCCTTTACGCTCGCATTGATGTGGGTGTTGCAGATACCCATCCAGGCGTTGACCACACTGCCATCTGAGAGAATGCCGGTGCTGACCCCGACTATGCGGCAGTCCTCAATAGTGAGACCGTCTCCGTAGGACGAGGTGTCGGAGGTAGAGTGGATGCCAACCTCGCAGTGGTAGGCGTGAACCTTGCTGACATGGCAGTCATTGCACCGGACCAGCTTGATGGCGTCGTTCATTTCGAATGGCGACAGGTTATCCCCGGCGATGCCCTTGATGCTGCATCGCTCAATCGTGCCGTTCCACCCATCCGTAACGACAATGCCGTTGTCCCAGTGGTCGGCATCCACATCCAGCCCCTGGATGCTCAGGTCATGGTAGTCGAACATGATCGAGGTGGAAGAAGCGCTGACCGGGCTGATGGTGTGCGAGAGCGCCGTGCCGCCGCTTGCCCGGCTGGTCTTGATGCTGAAATGGTGGAGCTCGACTTGGCGGGACCACTGGACCTTTCCGGTGGCGTGGGTGGAGGTGATGTTCAGCCCGCCGTCGGCGCTGGTCCACAGGAGGATCGAAATGTCCTCGCCCTGCCCGCCAAGGGCCAGGCCAGCCGAGCCGATATTCTTGGTGATCTTTGAGCCGAGCGTGATGGTGCCGGCCGGAAGTTCACCGGCAATGCCGGTGTAAACGAGGAAATCCAGGAAGGCCGAGAACGCGGCCGTGCTATCGGCGCCGTCCAAAGTGACGCCGAACCAGAGCGGCGATACGGCCCCTGCCGCGCTCGTGCTGGAGACGAGATCGATGCGGCGCCATGCGCCTGAGGCGCCTGTAGCATCGGAGGACGGCGCGACAAGCACACCCTGCTGGGGATCGTTTGTGACATTCACCGCCTGGTTGGAGGCATCGAATACAAAAACACCGTTGCGGCCACCCTCGTTCCAGATAAGGGCGACCTTGTCCCGGCTGGTGTCGAGCGCGGCGAGCGCGGCGCGGTCGGCCACATAGACCGGCGCGTCGATATAGTCGCGCGCGACCGCCGGCGCCGTTCCGCCAAGGGGATACTCGACAATGCTGATCGGGTCATCGCCGATCACAGGATCCAGCGTGTTGAAGCGGAAGGTCTTGCCGCCGTTCGCCGATCCTTCCTGCACGGTGACCGTCGTCCCGTATTGCATGGTGCGCGCGGTGCGAGCATCGGCGGCACGGAACCACTGGCCCGCCGAAACGGTGCGGATGCCGTTCTCCGAGCCGTCGGTCTGATCTTTGACCAAGATGCGGTCGCCGACTTCGGTCTGCACGCCGTCGATGACCAGCAAGCCGCCGGTATCGACGTCGATATTGGCGACAGTCGCCAGGCGCACGACGTCGGCCTCGGTATCCCAGGCCAACTCGACGGCGGCGGAAGGATGGTCCCAGCCGAAATCGAGCGCACCGATCCTGGGCCACCAGCGCGGCAACTTGAAAGGCTCGCACGCGATCATCTCCTCCGGCACCGGGAAGATGCGGCCGGAGCCCAGCACCGGAATCCCCTTCGCGCGCGCCTCGCGCTCATGCTCGGGATAGGCGGCGATGATTTCGGCGCGCTGCTGCGGCGAATAGTGCCCAGCATCGTCGATGGTCATGAAGGTGACGTGACGAGACATATTAGCGCACCGTAATTATCTGCCGTGATGATTTACAGCCATTGATAATACTGTCCATCAATGCGAAGTTGCTGATGAATCGGGGGGAGATACATGATCCGCATAGCAATCGTCGTGGCCATTGCCGCCAGTGCATCGGCATGCCAATCGAACGTTCCTTATGATACAAGTAAGCAGACCTGCAAGATGTACGACCTCAACGGGCATCAACACAAAGTTTGTGCCCCGGACACACCGAACAAAGTATGCAATGTCTGGTTCAATCAGATTACAGGCGACGAAAGGATATGGTGCCGACCGCTCACCCGGAAAGCGACCGATCCCAAGGCTCGCGCCAGGCAGCTTGCGGGCAGCAAATATCCCTGATTCGACGTCATCCATTCTTTTGGAAGGCTCGACCTTCGATTGCGGCCGACGGCGAAGCTGCCAATCTCCCCTGGGGGAGATGTCCGGCAGGACAGAGGGGGGCGCGAAGGAGCGCCACTCTTCCGAATTTCAGCCACTCGCAACCGGATCGCGCGGCTGTGACATCTAGACAGGCTGGCGGGACAGCGCCCCCCTCTGCCCTGCCGGGCATCTCCCCCACAAGGGGGGAGATCAGCCGTCACTTACCCCTTCCCGATCCTCTCCACCTCCTCGCTCGACAAAAACCGCAGCACCACGTCCGACATGCCCAATAGCGGCGTGAAGGTCACGATGGTGATGCCGTTCGTCGCATTGGTGCGGGTCAGGCCCTCCGAATAGATATCCAGCGGCGGCTCCTCATCGAACCAGACGCCGTGCAGGGTCTCGCCCTGCCATTTCTCGCGGCCTTTTTCGTAAGACTTGAAGGAGAGAACGCTTTCGCCCGTCTGGACGTCGGCGCCGCCGCCCCAGCGCACGACGACGCTGTCCAGCGCACCCGGGGCGCCGCGGCCCATCACCGTGCCGGCGATCGCGTCGGCCGGGATCATGCCGGTGCCCCATTCCGCCTGCTGCTGCGGCGGGCCGACCAGCACGCGCTGCGGATTGTCGCGCGTGCCTTCACCGGTGACGCCCGCCGCCCAGAGCCGGACGGGCGTGCCGAAGACCTTGCCCACCCACCAGTCGGGATAGCGGCCGGTGAGATGCATGGCCCACTCGGCGCCCCCTGCCCTGGTCTTGCCGAGCTGGTTGCCGGCCATGAACAGGCGCTCGCGGTTCTGCGCGCCGGCGGCATGGAACTCGGCCTGCCTTTCGTAGGGCCTGTAGACTGCGAGCTGGTTGTTACGGCGTCTCCGGTCCAGTTCCTCGAGCAGCGCCAGATAGGTCTGCATCGCTGTCGAGGAACGGCCGAAGGCTGGTTTCGAGGCCGCGGATGCGGCTGCGGATCTCCTCATCGCTCAATTGACCGAGGCTGTTCTGGTTTGCATCGAGACCCTGCGAGAATTCCTTGGGCAGCATGGTCAGCACGACCTTGAGATACTGGTCGGGCTTTTCGGCACGCACCGCGGCGATGACGCCGGCGCCGTTGGCGCGGAAATCGGCGCGTAGTGCTGCGGCGAAATCGTCGCCGAGTGTCTTTCGCGAGCGCTTCGGGCGGGTGACCGCAGCGGCGGCGCCTTGAGCTGCGGTCGGCTTGCGTTTCGACCTCGCCGGCTTCGTGCTGGCGGCCCCGCGGCGCACGGCCTTGCTGTCGTCAACCATGGGCCGCTTCGGACACTGCGGCTCGGGACGACCGCGCCGTCCTCGCCTTGCGGGCCTTGCGCGCCGGCTTCTTGCGCGGCTTTGCGCGAGGCCGCTTCTGCGACGCAGTCTGGGCGGATGCTGCCTTGCCAATCGTCGAGGCCGGCGGGACAGCGCCCCCCTCTGGCCTACCGGCTATCTCCCCCACAAGGGAGGAGATCGGCAGCTTCGGCGCCGGCGCCGTTGCCTTCAGCATCGCCGCAACGGTGGCGATCGCCGAAGGGTCGAGACCCTGGCGTGGAAAACCGAAGCCGCTGACTGCGTCAACCGCGCCGCCGCGCACCATGCCGATGCGCACGCCCAGCGCGACTTGCTCGACGCGTCCGGCACGGCGCGGCAGATGCGCGCCTTCGAACTCGCCGATGGCGCTGACAATCTCGGCGCCATCGTCGCCGGTGATGATGGTGGCATAGCGTGGCATGAAAGACTTCCGCAGTTCAACTGAACAGTCGAGTTCCCGCCCACCCCCCTCTGTCTTGCCGGACATCTCCCCCGCAAGGGGGGAGATTGGCAGTTCCGGCGTCGGCGCTCTTCCTGCGACGTCGATGGTTGGCGAAGGCGATGGGACAGCTGATCTCCCCCCTTGCGGGGGAGATGGCCGGCAGGCCAGAGGGGGGTGCTGTCCCGCCAGCGCTCGGTATTCGCGAAACAAACAGCTGCTGCGCCACAAACAAAAAACCCGCCGGGTCGGCGGGTCGTCGGCGCAAATCAGCACCATGAATAAAATCATAGCATAGCTGCCCTCACCGGGCAATGCCTCTAGGCAAATTTTCCTACCGCCTTTGAACACCACCACAGATACCGGCCGCCGAAATGGCCTGACCGGGACAGGTCGCCGCAGGCGGGCATTTTTGTCGGAACCATGGGCGGCCCGAGCAGTTGGGCCATGTCGCAACGCGACGACCTTTCGCCAAGAAAAGGAGAAAATCATGTTGAAAACCATCCTTGCGGCTTCGGCGCTCACGATCGGTCTTGCCACGGCGGCGATGGCCCAAAGCGCCGGCCACATGGGCTCAGGCGGCACAATGGGCTCGGGCAGCACAAATGACACGACGGGTGGCAGCGGCCAGACGGTCGTTCCCAATCCTGATACCGTCGATCCCGGCACGACCGGCAGCATCTATGGCGGTCCGACCTATGACGACGGCATGAACTCGAACGCCGACCGCAACTGCGCGCCGGGTCCGCAGGGCGCTCAGCCCGATGCCGGCAACCTGTCGCCCGGAACCACCGCGCCGACCGTCAACGACAAGAACTGCGGCAAGTAGCAGCGGTATCGCCGCGAACGGCGTCACAAGGCCGTGGAGCTTGTTCCGCGGCCTTTGCTTTGGTGGCCGCAGATACCAGCGGGGAACCATGCGCCGCCCCGGCCGTTCAACAAAAAAAGAGGAGAAAACCGATGGCAGACAACGAGATAGACACCGCCGGTCGGACAAGCGGCAATGGCAAGGGCACGACGAGCGCCGCGCGCAACAGAAGTGCTGCGCGCCGCAGCGCGCCGGCTTCGGGCACTTCCGAGGCGGCGATGAAGAAGCAGATCGCGGAACTGAAGCGCGAGGTCAGCCGGCTCAACCGGATGCTCTCCGACCAGGCCGAGGAGACGGCTCACGGCTGGTATCAAAGCGCGGCCGACCAGGCCTCCAACCTGTACAGCGGCGCGACCGGTCGTGCTTCACGCGCGGCCAGGCAGTTGCGCAGCCAGGCGCACAGCGTGTCGGAAACGGTGCAGCACAATCCCGGCACCTTCTCGACCGCGGTCGCGCTCGGCGGAGCGGTCGGCGTGCTGGTTGGCCTTGCCTTGGCCAGAAGCTCGCAGCCGGAACCCGACTGGTTCCACCGCTGGCATCGCTAAAAGGCGCGAGACGGCTTTGCCGTCTCGTCGCTGCCGCACAGACCTTGGCAGGAAAGGCACGAGACGGGCCTGCCCGTCTCGTCGCTACGCGTAGACGTGCCAAGAAAGCCGACCCTCAGCGGCCTTTCGCGCAGGCTGGTCATTAGCCGGACCTTATGGAATCATTCCGCATTGGAATCGCGGAGAGCGGGCATGGACAAACCTGCCATGGCATCCGTCTTTCGGATGCGGCATGTGCCAGCAAGCATTTCGGGCGTTCGCAGCCTGGGCCGGGGTCAGGCGGATCCGATCTTCCATTCGAGGCCGCTCGGTGAAGCCATCCGCTTCATCGCCGAGGCCGACGGCCAATACGATCTCAGCGCCGTCGCCATCTCCTATGGCGACCGCTCGACGCCGCCGCTCGGCAGCCGCGAGGTCAAGCAGCTCTGGAGCGAATATGGCGAGCGCCTGATGGAGGCGTAGGGCACTTCCCCCGGATCGGAAACGCGGCTCGCGCGTTTTTAGGCGAGGTCAATGGGAGGAAGCGCCATGAACGTCGCCAACCTGCAACTCGAGGGCCTGTTGATGGCCGTCGCGGCAATCAACCACACGCTGGTGCGTAAGGGTGTGCTGACGGTCGAGGAGATCGACATCGCGCTGCGCAAGGCCGAGGCCGTCGAGACCGGCGAGGACCGGTCCGAGGGCATGTCGGCGTCGAGCCGCGACGCCGTCAACTTCCCGATCCGCCTGCTCGAGCTCGCCAATCAATGCCAGCCAGAGGCGGACATGCCGTCCTTCTCCAAGCTGGCGCGCATGGTCGGCCAGATGAAGGAGCCGTATAACGACCAGATGTGAGGTCGGCGGGGAACGATTTCGAGGCAAGGTCGGCGCTGCCCCTCATCCGCCCTTCGGGCACCTTCTCCCCGTGAACGGGGAGAAGGAGAGGCTTACGCCCTGCCCGGCCAGCCTTGCCGGACGGCAAGCACGCTGCCCGGTCCATGGACGGCCGCGAAGAGCAGGCCGGCGGCGAACGGGAAATGCGACATGAAGGCGCCGAACTCGGCCTGGTCCGTGGCCCAGTGCGACGGGCCGTGGAAGGCAAAGGCGAGGAAGATGACATAGACCGCGCCGATCAGGGCGGCCGGGGTCAGGAAGGCGCCGGTCAGGAAGGCGATGACCAGCAGCGTTTCGAGGATCGCGGCGCACCAGGCCAAAAACAGCGGGAACGGGAAGCCGGCGGCGGCGATGTAGCCGGCGGTGGCCCCCATATCCATGAACTTGAACGCCACCGCCATTGCGAACATGGCGGCGAAGATCAGGCGAGCGATGAGAATGGCGGCGGTCTGCCAGGCCGATTGCGGTTCCACGATGTTCCCTCCGAGTTGAAGCGGTTGATGTGCTCCAAGGACGGATGGAGGACGATGGTTCCGACAGGGGTGGGAAAAATTGTTTGGAGCGCCTGTTCCTCGCCCCCGCCGCAGGCGGGGGAGAGGTGGCCGCGCAGCGGCCGAAGAGGGGGACAGCGCCGACGATGGCAGGACGAAGCGCCAGACGGCGAGCCCCACTGCCAAGCTCGGCGTTTTACCAAGGCCCCCTCTCCGTCGCGGCTTCGCCGCTACCTCTCCCCCCGCTTCGCGCGGGGCGAGGAACCAGGCGTCAGCCCACCTTCGCCTCCGGCGGATGCCTTATCGAATCGCGCACGGTGCCGTAGGCTGCGCCCCAGCGGTCGGTCATGTCGCAGCGTATGTCCCAGAGCTCCGGGAAGAAGCGGTGGCGGGCGCCGCCTTCCAGGATTTCCACCGGCCGGCCTTTCAGCGACTTGGCGCCAAGCCCGATCGAGCGGTGGATGAGATAAAGGTGGTTGGCGCGGAATTTCTGGAACAGCTCGTCGAACTCGATCAGCGCCTCTGCCACCATGTAGGCGTCGCCATGGTCGTAATGGGTGTCATAGATGTCCTCGACGGTGAGCCCGCGGCTATCGAGATAGGCGTGCTTGAAGGCCCGCCAGAGGTCCGGCGGCAGGCGCAGGATGAGCTTGAAGCCCGGCGATTCCTGGCCGCTGCCATTGCCGAGCTCGAGGCGAATCTGCTGGTACTCCTTCGGCGACATGGTCTCCAGCAAATCGAGCTGTGCCGTCATCATGCGCACCAGCCGGTGCACGCGGCCCATCAGCGTAATGATGCGGTGCGTGTCCTGCCTCTCCAGATAGTCGAGGACGTCGACCAGCGTGTAGGCGATGAGCTTCATCCACAGCTCCTCGACCTGATGCACGATCTGGAACTGCAGCTCGTCGGCATTGACCATCTCGGCGAGCGGCTTCTGGCATTGAAGAAGTTTATCGCACTGGAGATAGACGCCATAGTCGCGCATCTCGGGCGCCTCGATGCGGGCGTGATAATCCGATTTGTCCATGGCTCATCCTCCTCGCGCGGGCATGGTTCGGCCGATAGCCAAGGATAGCGCTTTCGGCTTGAACATTGTTCCTTTCTGTTATCCAAATGACGGAAAGTGGAGGACGATCATCTTCCATTTCCGCAATTTTGGAGAACGGCTAATGCTGGACGCCCTCGACTGCAAGATCGTTGCCGCATTGGAACGCGATGCGCGCCTCTCCTTCGGCGAACTCGCCGAGGCGGTTGGGCTGAGCAAAACGCCGTGCTGGAAACGGGTGAAGGCGCTGGAGGATGCCGGCGTCATCCGCGGCTATTCCACCCGCATCGATCCTGCGGTGATCGGCTTCGGCATCGAGGCCTTTATCCAGGTGTCGATCGACTTCGAGGTCTCGGACGCCTTCGAGGCGGCGGTGAAGAAGCACCCGCTGATCCGCCGCTGCTACGCCACGACCGGCGAGGCCGACTATCTCTTGCAGATCGTCACCGTCGATATGCGGGCGCTTGATCGGATGCTGCGCGAGGAGCTCAGCCGGTTGCCCGGCGTGCGCCGCACCGTCACCTCGATGGCGATGCGCGAGATCAAGGGCGACATCTCGTTTGCCGAAGCGGCGGGACATGCGCTGCGTGGGTAGCTGTGCACGCCAAGCGATTTGAGCCGTGGACGCCGACCGCGCAGGCGCGGCGTCGAGCCCAGACTTTTTCTGGTAAGGTCGAAGAACCCGCGTTGAAGCGGTCTATAGTCGGGAAGCGTCGATCACGCCGAGCCCGATCGCACTGAACATGGTCCAGGAGCGCAGCAATGCCGTTCGCACCCCGAAGACCTGCTCTGCGACCGGACCGGCGATCATGAACGCGGCGATCGCCATGAATGCGAAAAACCGTAAACGTCCCGCCGACACCCGCCCGGCAGGCTTCGCACTCACTCTGATCGAGACGACGTCCGCCACCCGCGCACCCCCGTCCCGACTATAGACCGGTTCGACTGCCGTTCTTCGATCGTCCCAGAAAAAGACAGAGCGCGACGTGACCTCGATGGCGATGCGCGAGATCACTAGGATATCTCATTCGCGGATGCGGCTGGGCATGCGCTGAGGGGCGCGCGCGAAGGAACGCTACGGCAGGGTTTCGGATGTCACGTCAATCGGAGCCGCGCCTTCGCGGCCCCGCGCCGCCGTTTCCTTCTCGGCATCGGCCTTGCGCTTCGGGCACGCCTCGAAATCATGGTCGCGGCCGCCGCAATAGGAGCAGCATTTGGCGGGGGTGTCGGGGTGGAGCATCGAGGCCATTCCCAAGAATGCACGAAAAGATTCCCGGTTGCAGCAGTTGCGTGAAGTCGCAACCGCCGCTTAGCCCCATGCCCCGATCTGTTTCTCACGCAATTCCGGGCGGAAACCCGCCTTTCCTGGAATTGCTTTTAAAGGAGCTCGCCGCTCGCGCGGCGGGCTCCCGCTCAATCATCGCTCACGCGTGGGCGTGGGGATGACGGACGTCCCAGACGGCCCAGGCCGATGCCGCGACCACGAGCACGCCGAGGACGACATGCGTGATCATTACATTCCTGTCGGCAGCGAAGCCCAGGAACCAGGGCGAGACGATCAGCCAGAGCCCGAGGACGAGGTTTACCCATTCTTCCCACTCTGCGAACACCGAAAGCGTTGCCAGGGCAAGCGCACCGAGCAGGACGCCGACAATCCAGGCGTTCCACGCGGGCATCATTACCGCGGTGAATCCGATGACCCAGGGTGAGACGAACAGGCAGATCGCGAGGACCAGGGTAACCCAGTCCTTGCTCTTCCGTTCTTCCAACAGTTTGCTTGCCATGACAACCTCCATCGATGAAGCTTGACCAAAGCAACTGCATTTAGCGTGCGACGCGCACGCTCTATTAAATGATGTAATACACTTTTACGGACCTGCAAGGGAGGGGGCCTGCGGCAGCCTAGGTCCGGAACCGCCCGTCAACCGTTGAAATCGCTTCCGTTCTCGGCGCCCAACTGCGGCACGACGATGGCCTCGATCGGCGCCGTCAACGACCATTTCATCTGGCCGGGCGAACGTTCGAGGCTGGAGGAGCCGCCGAGCGCTTGCGGCGCCACGCGCTGCAACACCACCGTGCCGAAGCCCTTGCGCGCCGCCTCATTCGGCTCGCCGTTGCCGGCATCGGTATTCGACGTCTCCTGCCAGACAAGGTGAAACCGGCGCTGCGCCTCCGGACCGGTCTCGACCGTCCAGGTGATCTCGACATGACCGCGCTCACCCGCCAGCGCGCCATATTTCGACGAGTTGGTGCCGAGCTCGTGGAAGGCCATGCCGAGATTCTGCACGGCGTTCGACTGCAGCGTCAGCAAGGGACCGGAGAGCGAGATACGCTCCTCATGGCCGAACGGCTTCAGATGCTCCTGGATCAGGTCGAACAGGCTCGCTCCCGCCCATTCCGAAGTGACCAGGAGGTCGTGCGAGCGCGACAGTGCCATGATGCGCGCGCGGATCATCTCCTCGAACTCGCCGGGGCTGGCCGAGTGCTTGTTGGTTTCCCTCACCATCGACAGGATCACCGCGAACTGGTTCTTCACGCGATGGTTGACCTCGCGCATCAAGAGCCGGATGCGGCGCTCGCTTTCCTTGGCCGCGGTGATGTCGCGAGCGATCGTGGACGCGCCGACAATATTGCCGGAAGGGTCCCTGATCGGCGAGACCGTGACTGAAACAGCGATCGGCGAGCCGTCCTTCCGCTTTCGCATCGTGTCAAAGCTCGCCACGCCCTCGCCTCCGCGGATGCGGCCGATGATGTCGGCCTCTTCGTCATGCAGGTGCTCGGGGATGAGGAGCAGCATCGATTGGCCGATGGCTTCCTCCTGGCTGTAGCCGAACATGCGCTCGGCCGCGCGGTTCCAGTCGGTGATGACGCTGTTCAGGTCCTTGCCGATAATGGCGTCGAACGAGGAATCGACGATGGCAGCTAGCCGCGCATTGGCGCCCGCATTCTGTCGAAATCTGCCCCCGCTAATCGTCATTGGCACTAGTTAGAGCGCGCTTAAATCCAGGCAATGGCCCAAGCCTTGGAATGACAAGTACTTCCTTCGGCCTTGTCTGTCGACGGCACGCCGAAATTCCAGCTTCGAGAATGTCGCTCGGCGGGACATGGAGAGCCTGGCCCTGCAAGAGGCCGGCTCGCCGGCCATCGATTTCGAGGGGGAGCGCCTGCGACACTCGCCTGCCCTAGCTGCGGGCGAGCTCGTCAAGCAAACGCAGCCCGATCTCATATTTCACCGGCGAAACGCCGGCCTGGTGAGCCTGCCAGAGATTGTCCCTGAGGTCCGCCGCCTTGACCGGCAGCGCGAGCTCGTTGGACGCCGCGCGGTAGATGAAGCCCTGCTCGCTTTCGTCCATTCTTCTCGTCAGAGCGTCGACGGCCGCGACGACCGGAAAGCCGAAGCCCGCCGCATCGAGCCGATCGAGCGTCCACCCTTCGCCTTTCTCGACCACGTCGTGCAGGTAAGCGACGGTTTTCTCGTCCAGCGTTTCGACCGCGTCGGCGACGCGTCGCAGATGTTCGATATAGGGGCGGCCGGTCTTGTCCTTCTGGCCGCGATGGGCCTCCTCGGCGATCTTCGCCGCCTGGTAAAGCATGATCTCTCTCTCAATGTGGAAGCCCGCCCCGGCGGGGACATCCGAGGCGGGCTGGATCGGGCTCTGGATACCCAGTCCATAGGCGCGCTCTTCGCAGGGGGATGATGCTGCGCGCCGTGAAGAAGAACATCAGCGGCGTCTAAATGTTCCCTCGCAATGTCGCGATTTCAGCGTCCGGCCGAAACAGGAACCTCCGGGCAGTGCCGCCGTTAGTCATTCGTGCAAACGAAGGAGGTCACACCATGGATTGGAACCGCGTCGAAGGGAACTGGAAGCAGGTGAAGGGCAAGGTGAAAGAACAGTGGGGCAAGCTCACCGACGATGACCTCGACCGCATCGCGGGAAAACGCGACCAGCTCGAAGGCAAGATCCAGGAACGGTACGGCATCGAGAAGGATCGCGTCCGCCGTGACATAGACGACTGGGCGAGGCGCCAGGGCTGGTAGGCTTGACGGCTGTGTCGCACAGCACAGCCCTCTTTCAACCTCGAACGTCGCGCCACATTTAGCGCGCAAAGCCCGAAATTTGGATTTGCAAACAACAATTCTATATTAGCTGACTAAATGATTCATGGCACGGTGAACCGATGGCCAAGAAGAAATCGAGATCGGCCTTGTCCGCCATAGCGACAGCCTCCCGCTCGGAGGCTACCGAGGCCGTCTATTTTGCCCGTAAGTGCGGCCTTACCCCCGAAGAAGCGCTGCGGATGATGCGCGAGGCGCATGAGGCATCGGGTTACAAGGTTCTGGACAGAGGAAAGCGGAAGCGCTAGCCCTCGCCGGGCACTTGGATAAAGCGGCATCGCTCCCGACAGACCAGGTTCATCTGCGCGCTTGGGCCCTCGGCCACCATTACCCGCGCGCCGGCCGCGATTGCGGTCTGCTGTCGCTCGGTCCGCCTCTCAATCGGATGCGAACAGGAAGGCCCGAGTTTCGACCTATGGCACGGCGATACAATAAGTGACTCGTGACCCCGGTTCGCCTGCAACTCCGCGACACAAGCCGGCGTTTAAGGAAGCAGACCGCGCTTTCGCCTGTGAAAGGGAGGGAGAGCAATGGTTTTATCGAACATCCTCGACTCGGAGGACTTGGCAATCGTCGTAGCCGTCCTCGACGACTACTGCCGTAAATTTCATATTCGAGCGGAAAGCGATGAGCGGCTTGAGGCCGCAAGGTGCGCGCTAATTTTGTTTGAGAACGGCTGTCGCGATCCGGCGATATTAAGTGAGAGGCTCGCCGCCAGGGTCAGTCAGTCGCCAGAGCCCGCCGGTACCTGCTTGGCAGGCTCTGATGACTAACAGCGATGACTAACGTCGCTGCCCTGGCAGGGCCTATCTGCCGAGGGGCGGCTATCTTGGAGGGAACCCCGCGGAGATGGAACTTCGGTCGCGGCTGATTGTTCCACTTCGGGAGGCGGGCATGGCATGATTAGATCGTCGCTCCATCTGCTCAAGGGCATGGGCTATTCGATCTCCACGGTAAGCGTGATGCTGCTGGCGATCGTCAGTTGGGGGAGCGCTTCGAAAAGTCCGCTGCTGGTTGCCTGCCTGCTCGGCGGCGCCGCGACATCGATCGTCGGCATGTTTTGCCGCTGGCTTTCCTACGAAGTCGAAAAGCGTCAGGAGGAGCGACAGGCCGGAGAAAGGCCAAGCCCCGGATCGCCACGCAGCAGCGTCAACCCTGCCTCCCCCGCCAAAACTCCGAGACCAGCGCCGTGATCAGGCTGCTGATGACGATCCATATGGCGACCTCGCTATCCGACACGCCCGGGTTCCGGGACCTGCCCGGCCTTCCCGTTTCACTGCCGGCCGCCACCACTGGCGCGAGATCCTGCCGGCGGCCGCGCCGCACCGAATAGGCGCGGGTGATCTCGGCGCCGAAGAGGAAGATCTGGGCCGAATAGTAGACCCATAGCAGCACGACCATCAGCGCGCCGGCGGCGCCATAGGAGGTGGCGATGGCGCTTGTGCCGATGTACCAGCCGATCAGCGACTTGCCGATGGTGAACAGCAGCGCCGTGACGATGGAACCGACGGCGACGTCGCGCCATTTGAGCCTGCGGTCCGGCAGGACCTTGTAGATCGCGGCGAAGAGCAGTGCGATCAGCACGAAAGAGACGACGGTGTTGATCGAGCTCACGATCAGCTCGCCGAACGGCAGCTGTTGGTTGATGATCTCGCTCAGCGCCGAGATCGCCGTGCTTGCGGCGAGCGACACCAGAAGCATGAAACCAAGAGCTGCCACCAGGCCGAGGCTTGCCGCCCTCGCCCGCACCAGGCGCGAGAGCGAAACGCCATTGGGCTCGACCTTCCATATCCGGTTCAGCGATTGCTGCATCTCGCCGAAGACGCCGGAGGCGGTGACGAGGAGCGCCATCAGCCCGATGAGGGTAGCCAGCGTGCCGGACCCGCGATGCGAGGCGGTCTCGATCGTTGCCTTGAGGAGGTCGGCGCTCTGCGGGCCCATCACGCCCGCGAACTCGGCCGAAAGCGCAAGCTGCGCGGCGTCGTTGCCGATGACGATACCCGCGATCGCCACGATAATCAGAAGGATCGGCGCCAGCGAGGTCGCGGCATAGAAGGCCATCGCCGCGCCATGGCTCAACGCATTGTCGTTGAGATAGCCGGTGACGCTCTCTCTCAGCAGAACCCAGGCTTCCTGGAACCAGCGCTGCATGTTCTCACCGTCTATCTCGAACGGGAGACGCAGGTTCGGATACGGGACGTTTTGCCATGTGCCCACGCCCGAATTAGGCGGGCCGGGTGGGACAAGAGCTCGACTGCCTTTTCGTTGGCCAGGGTGTGAAGCCGGAGAAACCAAACCCTGTTCTCTTTACCACCAGGTCCGGCTGACGCGGCCCGCTGAGCCACAACCCGATGCGGGCGGGATGGTTCCGGGTTTCAGATCGCGGATATCGAGCAATGGGCCTGTACCCGCGCAGCAAAAAAACGCCCCGGATGGGAGAGACCGGGGCGTTAATTGTGGGAAGTAGTTCGGGTGTCCGGGACTACCAGATGGTAACCCGCCTGACCCTGAAAAGTTTCAAGCCAGGGCTGGCCTGGCATACTATTTTGACGTCTGCGGCGGGACTTCGCCCGGCTTGATCACCGGCATCTGGCTGGTGTTGGACGGCGGAACGGTGGCGTTCTTGTCGCCAGTGGGCGGAGGCTTCAGCACACCGCCGCAAGGCGCCAGGCTGGCGGTAAGGTTGTTGGACAGATCATCGGCCTGGGCTTTCGGCTGCTCGCCGTTCTGCTTCGGCGTCGCGTTGTCGTCCGGCTTGACCTGGCAGTCCTCGATCTGCGGATTTTCCGGCTGGGTCTGGGCCGCGGCGGTCATTCCCAACATTGGGCCTGACATCAGGACAATGGTGAAGCCAAGAAGTCTTTTCTTCATTGGATCCTCCTCATGGGTTCAGTAACCCCCGATGATCGGCAGGATCTCGCCGGTGATGTAGCTCGAGCACTGCGGCGAGGCTAAAAACACATAGGCCGGCGCGATCTCCTCCGGCTGGGCGGGTCGCTTCATCGGCGTCTTGGCGCCGAACCGTGCGACGCCCTCGGCCTCCTTCTCCGACGGGTTGAGCGGCGTCCATACCGGGCCCGGCGCCACCGCGTTGACGCGGATACCCCTGCCGATGAGGCTGCCGGAGAGCGCCCGTGTGAAGGCGTGTATGCCGCCCTTGGTCATCGAATAATCGACCAGTTCCTTCGAGCCTTCGATACCGGTGACGGAGCCGGTGTTGACGATCGCCGAGCCCGGCTTCATGTGCGGAACCGCTTCCTGCGCCATGTGGAAATAGCCGTAGAGATTGGTCTTCAGCGTCGTGTCGAAATGCTCCTCGGTGAGGTCGGCGAAGTCCGCCGAGTGCGCCTGGAAGGCGGCGTTGTTGACGAGCACGTCGAGCCCGCCGAGCTTCTTCACCGTTTCTTCGACGGCCTTACGGCAGAAGGCACGCCTGGCGACATCGCCGCGCAGCGTGATGCAGCGCCTGCCCTCTGCCTCGACCGCCGCTTTCGTCGCCTTGGCGTCGCGGTCCTCGCTCAGATAAGCGATGGCGATATCGGCGCCTTCGCGCGCGAAGAGCACGGCGACGGCGCGGCCGATGCCGGAATCGCCGCCGGTGATCAGCGCCACCTTGCCGGCCAGCTTGCCCGAGCCCTGCCAGAACGGCGCGTCATAGAGCGGCGCCGGCTCGATCGCCCATTCCTCGCCAGGTTTGAAATGGTGCTGCTTCGGAAAGGGCGGCACCGGATATTGCCTGGCGCCGGCCTGCATGGCGCCTTGCGATCCGGATTTACCGTTCGACCTGGCGCGATCGGTGGCGTCGACCTTGCGCTGCACGCTCCGCTGCCGGCTCACAGCCTTCGAGCTATCGCTTTTCGATCGGGTGCTGGTCGGCATTCGTCATCTCCTTCCGATAGACAACGCACGCCGGTGGAAAAGGTTGGCTTTCGTTCGGGCCGCCGCCGCGTGGCCATGGCGCGTATATCAAAGTTAAATGCGCGCGGGTGGCTATAGCTGCTAGTCGATCGCTGTTTGGGGGGACTTTCCAGAAGGAGAGTTCCATGGATGTCCGAAATTTTGATCGGCAAGCTATCGACGGCATTTCTGCGCCAGCGTGCTGCCGTGCCGACCAATCCAGCAAGGCCTGTCCAGGCCTCGCTTGCCAATGGCCGCTAAGGCCGTGCCCGTGCGCGCCCTACCGTCCGGCGCACCCTCTGCGGCCAGCGAGCAATATGTAGCTCGTCCATGCAGTCAGTCCCGGCCGAGCGGATGCAACCGGCCGGCGGCAACTTCGTTTATGGCGATCCAAATCTTTGAGGTGGCAACATGAAATCCATTCGCACGAACAGTCCCCTTTTCATTCTAGCGGCGGCGGCGCTCACCGCGGTGCCTTTCGTTGGCCTCGCCTGGCGCGCGCATGAATGTTTCGGATGGTGACGGCCAATGAGCCGGTTCCTGCCGCTCACCATCCGCTTCGCCACCGGCGGCTCGATGGTGGTTTCCTCGATCGCCGACGCGAAGAAGGCGCTGGACGGGGCATGGAAAGACAAAGACGCGCCCGACTACCTCGCGGCGGCGCGGCTGGTGGACGATGCCATTGCGGGTATCTGTCGACCGGCAGTCGCTTTCGCCGCTTTCAAAAAGGCCGCCGCGCAACAGGGTCTGTTGAAACCGGCCGATCCCAGCGCCGCGCTCAACATGCTCGACCAGCTTTGGTCGCGCGACCGCAAGAAGCCGCCACCCTGAAGCGGGCCGTCATCTCGGCTCATTTCTCATGCTGAGATAGGTCGGGTCGAATTCGGCGATTCCGACGAGCCGTTCCCAGTCGAGGATCGTGATCATGTGGTTCACCCAGTTGATCACGTTCATGCGCCGCAGCGTGCCGATGACCCTGTTCATGTGGACGACAGAGAGGCCGAGCACATCGGCGAGTTGAGCTTGCGACAGCGGCAGATGGAAGCTCATGTCGCGCGATTTGTTCACGACCTGGAGCCTGACGAACAGCTCGCAGATCAAATGCGCCAGATGCGCGGTCTTGGAGCGGCGACCCATAGCCACGATCCATTCACGGTGGATGGCGCCGTCGACAAGCGTGTCTAGCCACAAGAGCCTGGTCAGATGCGGCGCCTGCTCGGTTATCGCGCGCAGCCTGCTGTGCTCGGCCGCCACCACATGGCATGGCGAGAGCGCGACAATGCCATGATCCATGGTCTTCAGCAGAAATGCATGGAGGTCGACAAAGTCGCCGGCGACCTGCAGCGAGGTGAACTGGCGTCCGCCATCCTCAAGCACCTTATAGCGCGCGGCCAGACCATCGACGATCAGCGTGCTGTAGACGGGCCTCGATCCCTCCGGAACGATATCCTCGCCGGCGAGGAAATATTTCTCGGTCGACATGGCCCCGGTCAGCAATTCCTTCTCTTCATTCGAGACGGCATCGTGCTGGCCAAGGTTGAGAAACAGGGATTCCAGCATTCGGATTTTCCGTGCTGCATTCGTAAAAGCTAACGTTGAAGGACCGGGCCGGTTGCAGACGATAGGTCGCGATAGTGGCCGCAACAGACGGCCGCTAGCGGATTTCCTCTAAGGATCAGTCGCTTGGAACCATGATCGCGGCGATTAATTAAACGTCAGAACTGTCCGGGATCGTGGTATCGATGGAACGCTTCTACTTCGACTTGTACAACACCGAGCAGACCCAGTTGGACGCCGAAGGACAACTTCTTTCCAACCCTGAGCGGGCTGGCATGGAAGCGCTGCGGATCTTGCACGATGTCGCATGGGACGAGATGCAGGGCGGAGAGTGTCTGACGACAACCGTCAAAGTGCGCAACGAGAAAAGCGAACAGGTTTTCGAGGCATCGCTCACCCTGAATGCGGTCTGGGCTGAAGATCGGAAGCGCCAGCCGAGAGAACTTTCCAGTGGGCTGCAGCAACGATCGCTGACCTCAGCCGTTCCGATGCCGGAAGGCAAAACATGTTCGAAGGGTTTGAAAGCGCCGAGGTCGACACGCACGGGGCACGGATATTCATCCGGACGGCCGGCAGCGGCCCGGGGCTGCTCCTGCTGCATGGCTTCCCCGAAACGCATCTGATGTGGCGCGACGTGGCGCCGAAGCTCGCAGACCGGTTCAGCGTCGTCTGCGCCGACCTGCGCGGCTACGGGAAAAGCTCCTGCCCGCCATCCGATCCGCATCATGCGCCCTACGCCAAGCGCGCCATGGCCGCCGACCTCGCGGCGCTGATGACGAAGCTCGGCTTTGCCCGCTTCATGGTTGCCGGCCACGATCGCGGCGGGCGCGCGGCTTATCGCCTGGCGCTGGACCGCCCCGACCGCATCGAGAAGCTTGCCGTGCTCGACATCATACCCACCGCCGATGCCTGGGACCGGGCCGACGCCCGGCTGGCGCTCAGCTATTGGCCCTGGTCGCTGCTGGCGCAACCGGAGCCGCTGCCGGAGACGATCATGGCGGCGGCCGCGGATGCGATCGTCGATAATGCGCTGGCTGGCTGGGGCTCCTCGCCTTCCGCCTTTCCCGCCGAGGTCCGGCACGCTTATGCCGAGGCCTTGCGCGATCCGGTCCATGCGCACGCCATTTGCGAGGAATACCGTGCGGCGGCGACACTCGACCGCGAGCACGACCATGCGGACCGGGCAGCCGGCCGGCGCATCGGTTGCCCGGTGCTGGCGCTATGGAGCGAACATGGCGCGCTCGCCGAATGGTATGCGGCCGAAGGCGGGCCGCTGGCCCTATGGCGGGAGTGGGCTGACGACGTGAGCGGCGGGCCGATGCCCGGCGGGCATTTCTTTCCAGAAGAGGCATCGGCTGAGACAGCCGCCAGGCTCAGCGATTTTCTGCTGCCGGCTAGATCAGGATGACGTTTCGTTGAATCGCCATCCTGATCTAACTCTTTGTTGGAGCATGATCTTCTTCCGAAAACCGGTTCCCACTTTTCGGGATCATGCCCTAAAGCGCGTAGGCCAGGGTGAGATAGATCGCCGGCGCTACGATCAGGCAGAGCGCCATTACGATCACCACGGCATTGCCCAGGCGTTCGGCGCGCCTGGCGATGTCGGCGACGTCGTCATCGTCATCGATGAATTCGAGGATCGAGATGTCGGCGAGAGCGGAGAGATGGTTGTCGTTCGCAGGGTGGCTTTCAGCGTTTCGCAGCTTGGGCTTGGCAGAAATAAAGGTCAAAACGTCGTCTCGCTTTCGAAACCGGCAATGCGGCTTCCTTGTTCCGATGGTTTGGCTTCTGGGTTCCGACGGTCCTGGGTGCCCGCCGTTGCGCGGACTGGCGGACACCCAAAATGCCGCCGACGGAGGGGGGTCCATCGACGACCGCTCACTAACTCGAAGCTTCCGCCTTGGTTGCCGCTGCGGGCCCAATGCGCGGGGCACTCGGACTTCAGTCGCAGGAACGGTTCGGACCGTTGCCCCTCATGAAGCGCTGGATGGCGCGATCGGGTCGCGGACGCGGTCTTCGGGCTACGGCGCTCTCTGTGATTGGAACTTCTTCCCCTCCCCCCGGTTCCTCAGAAACGCGCAGCGGCTCGCCGCCGTCCAGGCGGACGTTTCAACGGAGGAATCAATGTCCGTGCACACACTTCACCCTGATCGCGTCGACGAGGCACGCATGCATGCCTATTCGACCTTTGCTCCGCTGTTGATCCATTCGCTGACCCAGAAGCTGGCGCGCAGCCAGGGCATGAAGGAGTTGGACAAGATCGAGACGTCGCTCGTGCGCCTTATCGAGGAAACCGTCGTCGCCGCGCCGGATGGCGAGGCGATGAAGGAGTTCGCGGTCGAGCTCGTGGTGTCGACGCTGCGCAACGTGCGTGAGCATCCCGACGCCAAGCACGACCTGGAAGAGATCGAGGAGCGCCGCGCGGCAGGTCGCTCCGAGAACCCGGAGACGCTGGAAGAGCAGTTGCAATCCGGTCTGGAGGACAGCTTTCCGGCGAGCGACCCGCCGGCGGTCGTTTCGACCGCCATCACCGGTGGCTCGAAAGAGATCGTTGGAACCGACGAGGTGCTGCGCCGCAAGAAGGAGGCGCGCCGCAGGCCGGAGAAGGCCGGCTAGCGCGGCGACAACAAAGGAGGCCTGCGATGAACCAGGCAAACGACAATATCCCGAACCGACCGGGCGCCGGTCATTCGCCATCGTCCAGCCGGTTGCCGACCAAGGGCGGCGAGGATCCGGATGTGCGGTTCCTGGCGGAAAACAGCGATCTCTCGCCGAAGCAAGCGCGCGAGTTGATCCGCGAGCACGGGAATGATCGCGACAAGCTCCTGAGGATCGCACGAACCATGAAGGCGGAGGGCTGATGCCCCCCGTAGGCGAGTAAAAAATGAGCAGCTCACCGAAGAAGGGGCCCCCGGGAACTTCCGATCAGTGGCCTCGCTGGGAAGGTCCGGAAGAGAGCCGCCCACCCGGCTACCTGCCGGCCAAGGACGATCCAGACGAAGATCGTGACGCCGCCGGCGAGAACAACAAGGATCCGGAACGGTCCGACCTAGGCGACGTCGCCAAGAAGAAACGCTCCTAAGACCGACCCCTGGTCTTCACAGCTTGAACTTCACTCAGCGCAACAGGAGAAGAAAAATGCCACGCGGAGACAAATCGAAATACACCGACAAGCAGGAACGCAAGGCCGACCACATCGCCGAGGGCTATGAGAAGCGCGGCGTGTCCGAGAAGGAAGCCGAGCGGCGCGCCTGGGCGACCGTCAACAAGGACGATGCCGGTGGCAAGAAGGCAGGCGGCTCGGGCCGCGCCAAGCACACCGGCAATCCCGCCGCGCACAAGGGCGGCAGGATGGGCGGCAAGGCTTCCGGCGAGCGTCCGGCGGCCGAGCGCTCGGCCTCGGCCAGGAAGGCGGCGGCCACGCGCAAGCGCAATGAGAGCCACGCGCATCATTGATGCGACAATCTCCGCTTAAGCAGGGAGATCAGCCTCAGCCGCCGTAGAGCCCGATTTCGTTCGGCTGGACCGAAGCGGCCTCATCCCCGGCGATCTCGCCCAGGTGCTTTTCCAGCGCGGCGTCCAGCCGGTCGCCGTCGCTGCCTTGCGGGTCGATGATGGCAGCGACCAGCGTATCGAGCGAAACGCCAAGCTGGTCCAGGCCGAGCTGCCTTTCGATCTCGGCAATCGCCGAGGGCGATTGCCGTTTCAACGCCTCGACCGCGTTCTTGACGGCCGAACCGTAGGAAAAGACCGACTCGTAGTCGGCCTGGTCGATGCCGAGCTCCTTGCCTGCGCGCTCCATCAGCCGGACTTTCGTTGCCGTGACGTTGAGGCTGTCCACGCTGAACATGGATTCGGTGATCCTGGCCTGCGCCAGCGTCAGCGGCGAACCCGCGCCGGGACTGGCGGAGGCGCTATTGATGCTCGCGACGAGACCATCTCCTGCCGACGTCTCCGTCGACGTCAGGCGCTGCGGCTGGAGGATCAGGAAGGCGCCGCTGTTCAGCGCTGACAATGGAGACATTGCTGGCCTCAACGGCCCCGTCCACCATTGGACGAGCACCGGATGGTCGAGCCAAGACATCATGTCTCGAGTAGAACAAATCGGTTGGGCAAAGTAATAGCCGAGTATATCTTAAGAATTTCCTAGAGCGGCGGCGCGGCTATGCGCTCGGCTGCCCGGCGGGCCGCGCCCTTCTCAACCCGCCGGAGGGAGACCGCAGTACAAGCGCCGCCGATCAGTCGTCGCCGCCACCCCCGCTGTCTCCACCATCGTGACCGCCGCCGTCGCCACCGTCGTGGCCGCCGCTGTCCCCGCCGTCGTGATCGTCGCCCTCGTGATCGCCGTCCTCGTCGTCACCCTGGTCGCCTTCATGCGAGCCCGACTCGACGCCGTCGGTCTCATGGTCGGCCTCGTCACTCTCGGCGACGGCGTGATCGCCGTCATCGCCGGCCGTGGCGCCCTGGTCGTCGTCATCCTCGGTCACGGTCGCAGTCACCTGGCCACCATTGTCCGAGCCCGCGAAGGATGGCTGCGTTGCAAAGATGCCGAGCAGGCCAATTGCGGTTGCCGCTAGCAAGGGAAGATTCTTCATTCTCGTCGCTCCGATCTGGCCCAAGGCCGCCAATTGCTGGTGCGGATCATTGCCCCGCCGGATTACGGTGCGCTTAAATGAGTGATATAAAGTTTAGCGATTGCTTATTTAATTCCACTCACCCGGTACTGCGGCGCCGGCTGCGCAACCGCTCTCGCCACGATCGCCTCCAACGGCTCCGGCCGGTGCAGGAAATAGCCCTGGCCATAGGCGACGCCCATGCCCATGAGGATCTCCAGGGCGTTTCTTTCCTCGACCTTCTCGGCCACGACGGCGCAGCCCATCGAGCGGGCGATGCCGGTGATCGCCGAGACGATCTCGCGGTCGAAGCGGCTGTCGGCGATGTGCTCGACGAAGGAGCCGTCGATCTTGATGGCGTCGATGGGAAAGCGCCTGAGATATTCGAACGAGCTCATGCCGGCGCCGAAATCGTCGAGACTGACGCGGCAATGGCGCAGCCTGGCCTTGCGCACGAATTCTTCCGCCGCGGCGAAATTGGTGACGGCGGCGGTCTCGGTGATCTCGAAGCCGATGGCCGAGGGTGGAGCGCCGCTCTCAGCGATCGCCGCGTCGACGAAATCCCAGAGTTGCGGATCGGAAAGCGTCTGCGCCGACAGGTTGAAGCCGAGCGAGATGGCGCCGGAGAGCATCGCCTTGCCATGGCGCGACAGCGCCGTGCGAATGATCCAGCGGTCGAGCCGGGCGGCAAGGCCGAAGCGTTCGGCCACCGGAATGAACTCGCCAGGCGGGATAAGCCTGCCGTTGCGGCCTTCGAGCCTCGCCAGCACCTCGACATGGCAGTTCTCTCGCCAGGGTCTGCCCAGGCGATGGATCTCCTGGCCGAAGAGCTTCAGCCGGCCGTCCTCCATCGCATCGACCAGCTTGGCGGCGAGCCGCGCGGCGTTGAGGCCGCCAGAGCCGGACGCCCTCTCGGTCGCAAACACGGCGAAGCGGTCGCGCCCGCCGGCCTTGGCCGCGTAACAAGCATCGTCGGCGCAGGCTAGCGCATCCGCCACCGTCATCTTGGGATCGTGCACGAAGGCGATGCCGATGCTGGCCGCCAGCCTGCGGGAGGTCACGGCGGAACCAAGGTCTGCGTCGCGCACGGCGGCGAGCACGGCACGCGCGAGCCGTTCGGCGCAGGCGTCATTGCAGTTCGGCACCAGCAGTGCGAACTCGTCACCGCCAAGGCGCGCGGCATGCGCCGAGGGTGGCAGGCTGGCGCGAATACCGGCGGCGACGCTCTTCAGCGCGATATCGCCCGCGGCGTGACCGGCATAGTCGTTGAGCGCCTTGAAGTAGTCGAGATCGACATAGAACACAGCGAGCGGCAGCCGGTCCGCGGCGCCGATGTTTTCGGCCAGCAGCCGGTCGAAGGCCGAGCGGTTCCACAGCCCGGTCAACGCATCGTGGTGGGCGGCGTAGGCGAGCTCCTCGGCGCGCTTCTTCTCGTCGGTAATGTCGCGCACGGTGCCGAGGATCTGGCCGGCCGCGCCGACGCCGTCGATGAAGCGCACCAGCGACTCGACATGACGGATCTCGCCGTCACGCCGGATGATGCGATATTGCGTGGCCCGAACGCTTTGCGAGCCCGGCGGCGGCAGGTGCGCGCGTTCGGTGGCCTCCTTGTCGTCCGGGTGGAGATAGGTGTGCCAAAGGTCGGCCGTCACCTCGTCGGTGTCGCTGACCAGGCCGAAGATCTCGCGGGTGCGGACGTCCCAATAGCTCTTGTTGGTGCCAACGTCATAGTGCCAGATGCCGGTGCCGCTGGCGGCGAGCGCGAGGCGGAAGCGGACATTGACCTGCTCGAGGGCGGTCTCTGCTTCTTTCTGCCTGGTGATGTCGGTCTGCACGCCCATCAGGCGCAGCGGCTTCCCCTCGGCATCGCGCTCGACGATGCCGCCGCGGTCGAGGACCCAGATCCAGTGGCCGTCCTTGTGCTTCAGGCGCAGCTCCGTCTCGATGGAGCCGACGAGGCCCGCAATGTGGCGCTCGCCGCTCGCCAGCGCCCGCTCGCGATCGTCGGGATGGGTGAGCTTCAGCCACAGATCGGAGGTGTTGGCGAGCTCGCCCTCGGCATAGCCCAGCATCCTCGACCAGGTCGGCGAATAGTAGCAGTCGCCGGTCGCGAGGTTCCAGTCCCAAAGGCCGAGTTGGGCGCGATCGAGCGCCAGCGCCCAGAATTCGCCCTTGCGTTTGTTGTGGTCCGCCATGCCCTGGTTTTCTTCCGTCCCCGTCGGACCATTGTGCATGAAACCAGAGAAAAAAGGGTTACCGGAGGTGGAGCCGACGGATGGCGCCGCCGCCTATCGGCTTCGTCATCCTAGGGCGAAGCAAGGAGCGAAGCGACGCGCGCAGACCCTAGGATCCATGCCGTGACGTTGGCCATAGAATGCAACTGTGCAGAATGGTCGCTTGCAACAGGGCCAGCTAACATCGATGACCGGCTACGTTTACATGACCGCAAGCCAGAAAGGTGGCACGATCTACATCGGCGTCACCAACGATCTTGGTCGTCGCATGCCAGAGCACAAATCGGGCCAGGGCTCGCGCTTCACCAGTCGCTACGGCGTTCAGCGACTGGTCTGGTATGAGGAACACTTCGACATCGCCGACGCCATACAGCGCGAGAAGTCGCTGAAGCGCTGGCCACGCCAATGGAAGATCGACTTGATCGAGAAGACCAACCCGAATTGGTCCGAACTCTTTCGCGGAACCGGCTGGTGAGCGTTCTGTACCGTTGCGGCGCTCGCAGGTCACGGCATGGATCCTAGGGTCTGCGCGCGTCGCTTCGCTCCTTGCTCCGCCCTAGGATGACGACCCGTTTGTCCGCGTCATGCCCTCAACCCACCGCCAGCCGTCTCCTCACCACCGCGGCGTGGAAGCGCGCGCCGTGGAGCAGGCCTTCGTCATTGAAATCATAAGCCGGATTGTGCAGCGGCGCGGAATTGCCGTTGCCGAGGAAGACGAAGCAGCCGGGCACTTCGGTGAGGAAGCGGGCGAAATCCTCCGAGGCCGTCATCGGCTCCGCCGCTATGCCGACGGCATCGTCGGCGAGGATCTGCCGTGCGGCGGCGAAAGCCTCATCGACCAGGGCCGCGTCGTTGATCAAAGGCACGAACTCCCGCGTGTAAGTGACTTCAACCGCGACGTTATAGGCCTGCCCTGTGCCTTCGGCGATGCGGCGCATTTCCTGCTCGATCGCCGCGCTCACTTCGGGACGGAAACTGCGGCAATCGCCGAGGATGCGGGCGAGCCCGGGCAGCGCGTTGCGCGTGCCGTCGGTGATGAGCTCGGTGACCGAGACGACGCCGATGTCGGCGGGGCTCAATCGTCGCGAGACGATGGTCTGCAGGTTGACGACCAGCGCGCAGGCGGCGACCAGCGTCTCCGGCCCCGCATGCGGCCGCGCCGCATGGCCGCCAACGCCCTTGAGCACGATCTCGAAATTGTCCTCGGCCGACATGACCGGGCCGCTCCGGGTCTCGACATGGCCGATCGGCAGGCCCGGCATGTTGTGCAGCCCAAAAATCTCCTCGAAGGGGAAGCGCTCGAGCAGGCCGTCCTCCAACATGGCGAGCGCGCCCCTGCCCCATTCCTCGGCCGGCTGGAAGATGAAGCGCACCGTGCCGTCGAAGTCGCCTTCGCCGGCAAGCAGTTTGGCTGCGCCAAGCAGCATCGCAGTGTGGCCGTCATGGCCGCAGGCATGCATGGTGCCGGGCGTCTGCGAGCGGTAGGGCTGCGTTCCCTGCTCGGCGATGCGCAGCGCATCCATGTCGGCGCGCAGCGCGATCGCCCGGTTGCCGCTGCCCCTGGTCAGCGTGCCGACGACGCCGGTGCCGCCAATTCCCTCCGCGACCTCCAGCCCGAACGCGCGCAGCTTCTCCGCGACGAAGGCGGCGGTGCGCTTTTCCTCGAAGCCGAATTCAGGATGGGCGTGGAGGTCGCGCCGCCATGCCGTCATCTCGCGATGCAGTGCGTCGAGGTCGGTCATACCTGGCTCCGCTTTTTTCAGGCAGTCTGCAGCAGCAGGTCTTCCGGCGCCATGCCCACCAGTTCGGCATAACGGCCGGGGTCGGTCGCGCCTTCCGAGTTGATGACGAGCACGCGCGAGTTGCCATCGAGGCCGAGTGCCGCCCGCATATGCTTGTCCCCAGCAGCGCGGATCAGGCCGGCAAGCCCTGCCCCGCCGCTCTCGCCGGAGACGATCGCCGGATCGTTGCCGGCGGGCCGCGCCAGCCGGTTCATCACCGCGACCGCATCCTCCTCGTCCACCGTCATGAAGGCGTCGCCGACGCGCGCCAGCACCCGCCAGGCGACCAGGGACGGCTCGGCGCATTCGAGCATCGTCATGACGGTCGGCTGCTGATGCACGATCGTTACGGGACGTCCGGCCTCGGCCGAAGCGTAGACGCAAGCCGAGCGCCTCGGCTCGACCACCACGGCCTTCGGCCGCCGCTCACCGAGCAGAATTGCCATATGGCCGGCAATCGCTGCCGCGAAGCCGCCGACGCCGGCCTGCAGGAAGACATGCGTGGGCGGTTCGGCCAGATGCCGCAGCGCCTCGCGCACGATCACGGTATAGCCCTGCATGACCAGGCCAGGCACGCGCTCGTAGCCCAGCCAGGACGTGTTGGAGACGATCTTCCAGCCGCGCTCGGCGCCGACGCGGGCGACTTCGCGCACCGCATGATCATAGCCGCCCTCGACCTGCACGATCTCGGCGCCGAAGCGAGCGATGGCCGCGACACGCTCGCGGCTTACGCCGGCGTGGACGAAGACGACCGAACGCGCGCCGACGAGGCCGGCGCCCTGCGCCACCGAGCGGCCATGGTTGCCGTCGGTAGCGCAGACGAAGATCATGCTCGACGCGATCTGGCGCACTTTAGCGTCGTTTATCTCGCTAACGTCGACATCGCGTCCGAGCCACTTGCCGGCCTCTTCCAGCACCAGCCGGATGACGGCATAGGCGCCGCCCAGCGCCTTGAAGGAGCCGAGCCCAAGCCGCTGGCCCTCATCCTTGACATGAAGCGCCGCGATGCCGAGCTCGTCGGCCAGTGCTGGCAAGGCGTGCAGCGGTGTTTCCGCATGATTGTCGCGCGCCTTGAGGTAATGCTCTGCCCGCGCGCCGCCGGCCATGCCGAGGGACTCTGCATCGGCGGCAACCAACGGCTGGTTGTGTTCGGGACGTTGGTTGAGCAGCAGCATGCTAGTTCTTCCTGCAAGGCACTGAACTCTGTCGGCGGACGCGATTCCGGCGCTTTAATTGGCTAAGTGATTGATTTTTGTTTCGACCAGATGTCGCCGAATGTTCGCCTCGGAAGTACTCGACGTATCCAACATACTATTTTTGGTGGTAATTGGTCTGATTGCACGGTGTCGTCGACGCCGTACGCGTTTCGCCCCCCGATCAGTCGGCCGCCAGCCGGGCGGCAACGCCAAGCAGGATATTGGCACCGGCAACCAGCTCGTCGGCGGCGGTGAACTCGGCCGGGTTATGGCTGATGCCGCCACGGCTCGGCACGAAGATCATCGCGGCCGGCGCGATGCGTGCAATCATCTGCGCGTCGTGCCCGGCGCCCGACGTCATGCGCCGGCAGGAAAGGCCGCCGGCTCTGGCGCCATCCTCGATCAGCGAAACGATACGGGCGTCGAATGTCACCGGCTCGAAACGCGCGAGGCTTTCGGCATGGATGGTGACGCCAGCGCTTGCGGCAAGTTTGTCGAGGTAGGCGGCGAGTGCTGCTTCTTCCTCGCGAAGGTGCGTTTCATCGGGGTCGCGCAGGTCGACGGTGAAGGTCGCCCGCGACGGGATGACGTTGATGGCGTTGGGCTCGAAGGCGATGGTGCCGACGGTGGCGACCGTCGGCGTCGACGAGGCACTGGCCCGGTCGGCGAGGAAGCTGATCACCCGCGCGGCGGCGACGCCGGCATCCCGGCGCATCGACATCGGCGTCGTGCCGGCATGGTTGGCCTCGCCGTCGATCGTGATGCGCTGCCAGGAAATGCCCTGGAGGGTTTCGACCGCGCCGATGGCGATGCCTTCGCGCTCGAGCACCGGCCCCTGTTCGACATGCAGCTCGACATAGGCATGCGGCTTGAGGAATCCGGGCTCGTGCTTGCCGGCATAGCCGATACGTTCCAGTTCCTTGCCCAGCACCGAACCGTCGGTGCCTACCGAGGCGAGCGCTTCCCCAAGGTCCCTGCCACCGGCAAAGACCAGCGAGCCCATCATGTCGGGCGAATAGCGCACGCCCTCCTCATTAGTGAAGGCGGCGACGACAAGCGGGCGCACCGGCGCGAAGCCCGCCTCTTTCAGGCTCTCGATCGCTTCGAGGCCGGCGAGCACCCCGTAACAGCCATCGTAGATGCCGGCGTCGATCACCGTGTCGATGTGCGAGCCGAGCATGACCGGCGCCTGGCCGGTATTGGCCTCGTCCTGCCAGATGCCGAAGATATTGCCGATGCGGTCGACAGCGACGTCGAGCCCTGCCTCCTGCAGCCAGCGGACAAGGTGGTCGCGTCCGAGCTTGTCCATATCGGAGGCAGCGACGCGGACCAGCCGGCCTTGCTGATCGCGGCCGATTCTGCCGAGCTCCTCGATACGGCGGAGAAGACGTTCGGCGTTGATCGTCAGATTGCTCATGCCGGCTGCCTCGCCAGTGCAACCTCATGCGGCGCCATCCCGACCAGCTCGGCATAGCGGCCGGGGTCGGTCGCGCCTTCGGAATTGACGATGAGCACACGCGAATGGGTATCGAGGTGAAGCGCCGCCCGCATCTTCTTGTCACCGGCAGCGCGGATCAGCCCGGCGAGCCCTGCCCCGCCGCTCTCGCCGGAGACGATCGCCGGATCGTCGCCTGATGGCCGCGCCAGGCGGTTCATCACCGACACCGCGTCTTCCTCGTCCACGGTCATGAAAGCATCGCCGAGCCGCGACAGCACGCGCCAGGCGACGAGCGACGGCTCATAGCATTCGAGCATCGCCATCACCGTTGGCTTGCTGTGCGCAATCGCGATTGGATGCCCGGCCTTTGCGGTTTCATAGATGCAGGCCGCGCGGGCCGGTTCGACCACAATTGCCCTCGGCCGATCCTCGCCAAGCACGATGGCGAGGTGGCCGGCAATCGCCGCGGCGAAGCCGCCGACGCCGGCCTGCAGGAAGACATGGGTGGGCGGCAGGGCCAAGCGCTTCAACGCCTCGCGCACGATCACCGTGTAGCCCTGCATCACCAGTCCCGGGATGCGCTCATAGCCCGGCCAGGACGTGTCGGAGACAACGGTCCAGCCGCGCTCGGCGGCGACGCGGGCCGCTTCCCTGACCGACTGGTCATAGTCGCCCGCAACACGAACGATCTCGGCGCCGAAGCGGGCGATTGCCGCCACGCGTTCGTTGCTTACGCCCGAATGGACGAAGATGACGGAGCGCGCGCCGACCAGGCCGGCGCCCTGCGCCACCGAGCGTCCGTGATTGCCGTCAGTCGCGCAGGCGAAAGTCATGTCGGCGGCAATCGCCGCCACATCGGGCCCATGCAGTTCCGCGACATCGACAGCGCGGCCAAGCCGCCTCCCGGCCTCCTCCAGCAAGAGCTGCATCACTGCATAGGCGCCGCCCAGCGCCTTGAAGCTGCCGAGGCCAAGGCGCTGGCCTTCGTCCTTGACGTGCAGCGCGGCGATGCCGAGCTCGCCGGCCAGCGCCGGCAAGGCGTGCAGCGGCGTCTCGGCATGATTGTCGCGCGCGGCAAGGAAGCGCTCCGCCCCGGCGGCGCCGGCGAGCCCTAGCGTCGCGGCATCCTGCGGGGTCAATGGCTGGCGATGGTCGGGGTGGCGGTTGAGCAGGAACATGGCTCGCTTTTCTCCTTCGGTGTCTGAAACTTATTGCAAGATGGTCGATAAAAGCGCTCTGTTTTGCCGGTCTGGATGCAAGTTTGTTTCGTCAGGACCACCGCCATGCCTGTTTTGCCCGACCTCGACGCCTTCGACCGTGCGATCCTCACTATCCTGCAGACGGACAACACCACGCCGCAGCGTGCGATCGGCGAGGCAGTGAACCTCTCGGCGCCGGCCGTGCAGCGGCGCATCAAGCGCATGGAGGAGACGGGCGTCATCCGCGCCAATGTCGCACTGGTCGATCCGGCGAAGGTCGGCCACCCGATCACGATCTTCGTCGAGGTCGAGGTCGAGAGCGAGCGCGCCGAGCTGATCGACGCCGCCAAGTGCGGCTTTGCCGCAGTGCCGGAGGTGCAGCAATGCTACTACGTCACCGGCGAGGCCGACTTCATCCTCGTCGTCACCGTGGCGACCATGGCCGATTACGAGGCGCTGACCAGGCGGCTGTTCTTCGAGAACAACAACGTCAAGCGGTTTCGGACGTTTGTGGCGATGGACCGGGTGAAGGTGGGGCTTGAGGTGCCGGTGGGGGAACGAGCTGGAGGGTGACGGCGGAGACCGAAGGGAGCCGACCTCCCATTTCAGGGAGATCGGCAGCCACCCGCACCGCTTACTGAGTCGGCGCCGTAGCGTGCTCGCAAGACACTTTCGGGCTCATGTCGGCGAACGTGCCCGTAGGATTGACTTTCCAGGCCCAGACATGCAGCTCGTAGAACGGGCCGAGGCCGTAGCGATTAGGCGCGCTGTTGAAGTTGAACAGCTGGCCGTCTAGCGACGCAGGGCCCTTGGAGGCGATGTATTCGACCGCCACCAGCTTCAGCGTGCCGTCGGCCATCGGCTCGTACATGACCGCTTCGGGACGGGCGATGTCGATCTTGTCGTCCTTCAGATAGTCGCCGTTGACGTAGTGAATGCCCATTGCGCCACCGGTTATGCCGCTGGCACAGGGAATCGGCGCATAGCCTTCGGCCATGGCGGCCTTGACGTCGAGAAACCGGCTGTTGGCCGCCCGCACCTTGTCGGCCAGCGGACTGGCGCCGGGCATAGAGGGAGCCGCCTCCTGATGCGCCTGCGCGAGAGTTGTGCAGACCGACAGCACGGCCGCGGCCATGAGAAGCCTGTTCCAAAAGTTTGGTGTCATGTTCATTCCGTTCTTCCTGAAAAAGCCCGGCTGGCCGGCCGCCGACAATACGGCGGCGCGACAGGCAAGCGCCGTGGCTGTTGCTTGATGATCCCGGATTCGATGCGGCGACTGTCGATCATCCCTTCGGCAGATACGAAATCGTTCCGGCCAGATCGGTGTTGTCGATCAGCTGGAAACGGCTGTCGCTGCCGGCCTGGCGGGCCGACACGAAGGGCGCGTAGACCGGATCATTGGTGAAGGCGCGGGCTGCCGCCTCCGAAGGGAAGGCCATCAGCGCGATCAATGTCGTGTCGAGCGGCTTGCCCTCGAGCGTCTTCACATTGCCGCTGCGTGCCAGATATTTACCGCCATGCTTGTGGACGAGCTCGTGCACCGAAGCGGCGTAGGCCGGTATCCATTTCGGGTCTTTCACCTTGATGTCTGCGATAAGGTAAGCGGTCATGGTTAGTCTCCTGATTGTGGCGCACAGAGGTAGCCCGTGCGTCGGCAAAGGGCTCGCATGCCGGGGCCCGCGCCAACCAGTCCGCGATCTGTACCAGGCCGGTACAGTTTCTGTACTCGCGGCTTCATTCATGAAGGGCTAATGTTCGCTCTACTTCGAAGGAGGGACACCGATCATGGCCCAGCACGGATACAAGCAATTCTGCCCGTTATCGATGGCCGCCGAGGTGCTGTGCACCCGCTGGACGATGGTGCTGATGCGCGAGCTGGTCGCAGGCTCGACCCGCTTCAACGACCTGCGCCGCGGCGTGCCGAAGATGTCGCCGACCCTTCTGTCGCAACGGCTGAAGGAGCTCGAGCTGGCAGGGATCGTGGAGCGCAAGGAGGTTCCCGGAGAGAAGGGCATCTTCGACTATCATCTGACCGAGGCGGGTCGCGATTTGCGCCCAGTCGTTGAGGCGATGGGATTCTGGGGGCAGAAATGGGTTGAGTCCCGGCTGTCGCTGAAGAACCTCGATCCGTCACTTCTGATGTGGGACATGCGGCGCAACCTGAACCCGTCGCCGCTTCCAGAAGGCCGAACCGTGATACAATTTCTGTATCAGGACCTCCCCGCGTCGAAACGCTCGTGGTGGCTGATCGTCGAGAAGCATGGCGAGGTCGATCTGTGCTGGTACGACCCGGGCTTCGATGTCGATCTCTACGTCTCGACCGACCTGCACACAATGACGGCGATCTGGATGGGGCTGATCACCGTCGAGAAGGCCGGCGCGAAGGTAGCCCTGACCGGCGATCACGCCATCGGCAAGAAGATGCAGACCTGGCTCGGCCTTAGCCCCTTCGCTGTCGAGCCGAAGCGCGCGGCCTAGAGCAGCTCAGCGTAAACAGAATTGCTGAACCACTCTTAGCCCTTGCCGCCAGTCGCGGGCGCCAGCCATCTGGCATAGACCTCACCGACAATGCCGCGCCGGAAGATCAGCACGCAGATCATGAAGATCAGGCCTGTGGCGATGGTCACCGGGAAGCCGGAGGTGGCCAGTGTGTTTTCGAGTCCCACGACCAGGCCTGCCCCGACCACCGGGCCGACCATGGTGCCGATGCCGCCGAGCAGCGTCATCAGGATCACCTCGCCAGACATCTGCCAGGTGACGTCGGTCAGCGTCGCGAACTGGAAGACGATCGCCTTCAGCGCGCCGGCAAGGCCGGCAAGGGCTGCCGACATGACGAAGGCGGCGAGCTTGTAGCGGCCGACGGAATAGCCGAGCGAAATGGCGCGGTTCTCGTTCTCCCGTATCGAGCGCAGGATCATGCCGAAGGGTGAGTTGACGATGCGCCAGATGGCGAAGACGCCGACCAGGAAGACGGCGAGCACAAAGAAATACATGTTCATCGGCACGTTGAGGTCGAGGATGCCGAAGAGATGGCCGCGCGCAACGCCCTGGATGCCGTCCTCGCCTTCCGTGAATGGTGCCTGCACGCAGAAGAAATAAAACATCTGCGCCATCGCCAGCGTGATCATCGCGAAATAGATGCCCTGCCGGCGGATGGCGAGGAAGCCGACGACGAGCCCCATCCCCGCGGCGCCAGCGGTTCCAAGCAGGATGCCGGCTTCCGGCGGCCAGCCCCAGGCTTTCACCGCATAGGCGCAGAAATAAGCCGCGCCGCCGAAAAAGGCGGCATGGCCGAAGGAGAGCAGCCCGGTGTAGCCGAGGAGCAGGTTGAAGGCGCAGGCGAAGAGCGCGAAGCACAGCATCTTCATCACGAAGATCGGATAGATGAGGAAAGGCGCGGCGACGAGCGCCAGTATGCCCAGGGCCACAAGGCCCCTCTCCAGCCGCACGGAGGCAGCGGCGCGCTCTTCGTGCAGGGTCGCCTCGCTCATCTTAGGCGTCCCTTCCGAACAGGCCGGCGGGGCGCAGAAGCAGCACGATCGCCATGATGACGAAGACGACGAGGTTCGAGGCCTCGGGATAGAAAACCTTGGTCAGGCCTTCGGCGAGGCCGAGCATATAGCCGGTGACAATGGCGCCGAGGATCGAGCCCATGCCGCCGACCACGACGACGGCAAAGACGACGATGATGAGATCCGAGCCCATCAGCGGGCTGACCTGATAGACGGGCGCGGCGAGGATGCCGGCCAACCCGGCAAGTGCTGCACCCAGCCCGTAGGTGAGCGTGAGCAGCAACGGCACGTTGACGCCGAAGGCCTGCACCAGCTCCGGGTTTTCGGTCGCGGCGCGCAGATACGAGCCGAGCCGGGTCTTCTCGATCAAGAGCCAGGTGCCGACGCAGACGATGAGCGAGGCCACCACCACCCAGCCGCGATAATTGGGCAGGAACATGAAGCCGAGATTGGTGCCGCCGGCAAGCAGCGTCGGCACGGCGTAAGGGTTGCCGGAGACGCCGTAGTAGTAGCGGAACACGCCTTCGATAACGAGCGCCAAGCCGAAGGTGAAGAGCAGGCCGTAGAGCGGGTCGAGGCGGTAGAGCCGCGACAGCGCCACGCGCTCCACCGCCATGCCGAACAGGCCGACGGCCAAAGGCACGATGACCAGCGCCGGCCAGTAACCGATGCCGAGATGCACCAGAAGCAGATAGCCGATGAAGGCGCCGAGCATATAGAGGGCGCCATGGGCGAAATTGATGATGCGGAGCAGGCCGAAGATGACGGCCAGGCCGAGGCTCAGCATCGCATAGAAAGAGCCGTTGATCAGGCCGACAAGAAGCTGGCCGAGCAAGGCCTGGATGGGGATGCCGAAGATCATGGTCATTTGGCCATCATACCCCCAGCACCTCGTGCAGTTTGTCGGTGTGCGCGGAAAGCTGCCCCACCGGAAAACCTTCCACGACCTTGCCGTGATCCATCAGATAAAAACGGTCGGCGATGCGGGCGGCAAAGCGGAAATTCTGCTCCACCAGCAGGATGGTCATGCCGCGCTTCTTCAGCGTCGCCAGCAACTCGCCGATGCGCTGCACGATGACGGGTGCCAGCCCTTCGGTCGGCTCGTCGAGCAAAAGCATCTCGACACCGGTACGAAGAATGCGGGCGATGGCCAGCATCTGCTGCTCGCCGCCGGAGAGTTTCGTGCCCTGGCTGTTGCGCCGTTCCTTGAGGTTGGGAAAGAGCTCGAAGATCTCGTCCATGCTCATGCCGCCCTTGGCGACCACCGGCGGCAGGATCAGGTTCTCGTCGACTGTCAACGTGGCGAAGATGCCGCGCTCCTCCGGCACGAAGCCGATGCCCTGGTGCGCGACGCGGTGCAGCGGCAGGCGGATCAGGTCCTTGCCGTTGAAGGTGACGGAGCCTTTGCGCTTGCGGATCAGGCCCATGATGGCGCGCAGCGTCGTCGTCTTGCCGACACCGTTGCGGCCGAGCAGCGTCACGGTCTCGCCGCGAAAGACATCGAGATCGACGCCATGCAGCGCATGGCCCTCGCCATACCAGGCGTGGAGATCGCGCACGGCAAGCAGCGGCTCACTCATGCTCCGTCCCCATGTAAGCGACGCGCACGCGCTCGTCCTGGCTGACGGTGGCGTAATCGCCGGCGGCAAGCACCTGGCCGCGCTGCATGACGGTGATCCAGTCGCATAGGTCCGCGACGACGGTGAGGTTGTGCTCGACCATCAGCACGGCGCGGTCTTTTGCCAGCGAGCGGATGATGCCGGAGATCATGCCGACATCCTCATGCCCCATGCCGGCCATCGGCTCGTCGAGCAGCAGCACTTTCGGATCGAGCGCCAGCGTGGTGGCGATCTCCAGCACGCGCTTCCTGCCATAAGAGAGATCGCCGGCGAGACGATGCGCGGCATCGTCGAGGCCAACGATGGCAAGCAGCTCACGCGCCCGCGGCGTCAGTTGGTCCAGCGCCGAGACCGGGCGCCAGAACTGGTAGCCCAGTCCACCCGGGCGCTGGAGCGCCACGCGCACATTGTCGAGCACGCTGAGATGCGGAAAGATCGCTGATATCTGGAAGGAGCGGACGAGACCCATGCGCGCCACCCTGGCTGGCGGCGTGCGTGTGATGTCGGTGCCGAGCAATTCGATCGTGCCGCTCGTCGGCTGCAGGAATTTGGTCAACAGGTTGAAGATGGTGGTCTTGCCGGCGCCGTTCGGGCCGATGAGCGCATGGATCTTGCCGTGATGGACGTCGAGGTCGACATCCTTCACGGCGACGAAGCCGGCGAAATCGCGCCGCAGGCCACGGGCAGAAAGCACCACCCGCGGCGTGTGTTCGCTGCCGCCCCGTCGGACGGCGGTGGCGGTCTCGAGCGTCACTTTGTGACGAGCGGGCAGCCGCTGTCCTCGGCCTTCAGGAAGGCCTTGTCGCCGGGAATGGTCGCCAGATAGGTGTAGTAGTCCCAATCCTTCTTCGACTCTTCCGGCTTCTTGACCTGGTAGAGATACATGTCGTGCACCATCGAGCCGTCGGCCTGCACCTTGCCGTTGGCGGTGAAGACGTCGTTGACCGGCATCTCATGCAGTTGCTTGGTCACCGCCTCGGTTTCGTCGGTGCCGGCCTTGTCGATGGCCTTAAGATACTGCGTCACCGCCGAATAGGTGGCGGCCTGGATCATGTTCGGCATGCGGTTGGTGCGCTTGAAGTAGCGGTCGGCGAACCTGCGGCTCTCGTCGTCGCGGTCCCAGTAATAGCCTTCGGTGAGCACGACGCCCTGCGCTGCTTGCAGGCCGAGCCCGTGCACTTCGGCGAGCGTGAAGAGAAGCGCGGCCAGCCGCTGGCCGCCGGCGACGATGCCGAACTCGGCGGCCTGCTTGATCGAGTTCGAAGTGTCGAGGCCGGCATTGGCAAGGCCGATGATCTTGGCGCCGGAGGACTGCGCCTGCAGCAGGAAGGAGGAGTAGTCGGTGGAGCCCAGCGGATAGCGCACCTCGCCCAGCACCTTGCCGCCGCTGGATTCGACCAGCTTGGCGGTCTGCTCCTTCAGCGAATAGCCGAAGGCATAGTCGACGGTGAGGAAATACCAGCTGTCGCCGCCCTGCTGCTCCAGCGCCCCGCCGGTGCCGACCGCCTGGGAGTGCGTGTCATAGGCCCAGTGGAATCCATAGGGCGAGCACTGCTTGCCGGTGAGGTCGGTGGAGGCAGCGCCGGTGACGATGTCGATCTTCTTCTTTTCCTTGGAAAGCCCCTGGACGGCGAGCGCCACGGAAGATGTGGTGAGCTCCATGATCGCGTCGACCTGCTCGGTGTCGTACCACTGGCGCGCGATGTTGGAGGCGATGTCCGGCTTGTTCTGGTGGTCGGCGCTGACGATCTCGATCGGGACGCCCTGCACCTTGCCGCCGAAATCCTCGACCGCCATCTTGGCGGCCTCGACCGACCATTTGCCGCCGAAATCGGCATAGACGCCCGACTGGTCGTTGAGGATGCCGATCTTAACCTTGCCGTCGGAAATTTCGCCAGCCGCCGCCGGCATTGCGGACGCCGCAATGAGCGCGGCCGAGACGAGATAGGATGCTTTCACTGGTGGTTCCTCCCTTGTGGCCAACCAGCGGAAACGCGGCGGGCCTCGCAATGGTTCAACAGTCGGTGGGATTCGTCGGGAATACGGGCATGCGTGCCGCTCGCCTTACCTCCTCCTGCGGGAACACGCCGCCCTGTGCCTTGGGTGCACGGGCCGGGACCCTAGCACCCGCCCGGCAGACCGAGAATGCTATTTTCGTAGCATGGCGTATGGGCAGGTGGGGCGGTCGAGCCGCTCACCAAGGCAGCCTCTTGCCGTCGCGAAAAAAGCCGCCGGTCGGGCCGTCGTCCGGCAAGGTCGCGGCCCAGACGATACCGGCGGCGCCTTGCGCGACGGGGCGTCCGCCGGGACCGCCCATGTCGGTCGCGACCCAGCCGGGGCAGATCGAATTGACGAGCACGCCTGAGCCGCGCAGCTCTGCCGAAAGGATGCGGGTCAGTGCGTTGAGCGTCGCCTTGCTGGTCGAATAGGCCGGCGCGCCGGCGCCCATCGAGGCGAGCGAGCCGCCTTCCGACGAGACGTTGACCAGCCGGCCGTGGCCGCTTGCGCCGAGCAGCGGCGCGAAGGCAACCGCGACGCGCCAGGCGCCGAAGACATTGGTCTCGAAGGCCTCGCGGATCGTCGTCCAGTCGGGTTTTAGCGCCCGCGCGGAAGGGTCGTAGTGGATGGCGGCGTTGTTGACCAAAACGTCGAGCCGGCCGAAGCGGCGCTCGACTTCGGCCGCGGCGCGGGCTGCAGCATCAGGCGCGGCGACATCCAGCGCGATAGCCTCAACTTTGCCGCCAAGCGTCGTCGCCGCCGCCTCGCCCTTGGCGAGGTCGCGCGCGCCGATGAGCACGGTGAAGCCGAGTTCGGCGAGTTGGCGGGCCGTCTCCAGCCCGATACCGCGATTGCCGCCGGTGACGAGCGCCACCTTGCCCGAATGATTTTGGGTGTTGGTCATTGCTTCTGTCCTTCCGTTCCTCGTATCGGTAGCAAAGATCGCATCGATCGCACCGAATAATTAGGGTGCAGAATTGGCACTCATTGCGCGATGCAGCTCATGAATTAGTGATCTTGAGCAAATCGGATTCGCAGTCGGTCGCCGCCGCAAGAGGACGTAGGCGCATCCGGGAGCGCGGCCCCTCCTCTCCGGCACCAGCGGTCAAAATCTGATGCCTGGTACCGGAGTCATAAGCCCGCTCAGCGTGGGGAGGAACATTAGGGCCAAATGGTCCTAACGCGGTTGGAGGAACCCTCTACTGGTCGGACCGACAGCAGATTAGCGGGAGTTCTTGGACGATCCGGCCGGCACGTTCAATCGAGACCGACCCAGATGTAGCCATCCTCCTCGCGGCACGGAATGAGACGCAACGGAGCCCGGTTCTTCGAAATGTCGCCGAGGATCTCCATGCCGGCCGAAGTTCCGTCCTCATTGAGCGCCTCGCACCACTTTACGATTTCGCCTGTATCCAGATCGAATCCGCTGTGATGCCAGCGACACACCAGCGTGCCGTCCTCGTCGAAAGTGCTCGCCTGTCCTGCGTGGCCGTTGGTCCGCGAGGTACTCTCGAAGAACGGCAACTTCAAATGCGGGCAGGCATTGTTAAAGGCATGAACGCGCCCGCCCCTGCGCAAAATCACGACATAGAGCGCTTGGAACTCGATCACCTTGTAGTCGCCGTCCTTCAGTTCGCTCGTCGCGACCGTCCGGTGCCACATCTTGCCGCCCAGTTGCATGGTCTCGCGCGTGCCTTTTTCGTTCAGCCGGCGCTCGGCTTCAACCTTCAGCTTCTTTATCTCGTACAGGGAAATGCGGTCGGAGGTACCGCGCAAACGCACCCGAATGAAATCGGAAATTTCAACCTCATCCTTGACCCGTTCATAGAGCGTCTCGGAAATCAGCAGGCGGGTTCCGGCCTCCTTGTTGGCCGTTTCGACGCGGCTCGCCACATTGACCGCATCGCCTATAGCCGTCAGGCGCTCGTTGCCGGGTGATCCGACAGAGCCGATCACGGCCTCGCCCAGGTGCAACCCGATGCGAATATCGAAGTCGATGCCGTACATCGAGGCAAAAAAGGGCTTCAGCCGATCGACCGTGGCAAGGGTCTGCAGGGCCGCATTGACCGCGCGCACCGGCGCATCGTCCTGGCCCTCCACGCCAAATATCGCCATAAGCCCGTCGCCGACGAACTTGTCGATGTAGCCGTCGTTGAGCTCGATCACTTCGGCGACCTGAGTGAAATAGCGATTGAGCAGATACATGACGTCGTAAGGCGTCAACGTTTCGGAGAAGTGGGTGAACCCGGCTACGTCGCTGAAGAAAATGACGACCGACTTCAGCTCGCCCGCACTGGTGGACCTGTGCGGTAGCAACTGACTGGTCATTCGCAGGTCGGTCTCGTCGAGTACGAGCCTGCGGAATGTGATGTCGGAGGCAGGTCTGAGCTGGCATGCCAGGCGTACGTTGTTGCCAAGCCCCAACCGCTCCACGAGCGTGCGCTCCAGCGTGGTGCGCTCCGGGCAGCCGTCTGCACCGTCGAGAATCCAGATCCGGCAGGTCGAGCACTTGGCCTTACCGCCGCAAGCGCAGGCGATCGGGACATCTGCCCGGCGAGCGGCTTCAAGGACAGATTCCCCGAGCGCCGATTTGATCAATATGTCGTCGGGCAGCGATAGCAACGTCGGCATCGGAACTGATCTTCCAGTGCGAGTGGCGCCAGACGCTGGTAGTTAATAACAGGTCCTATCAGCCGGACACCGTTTTGGCCTCGTTCGGGCGACATTAGCCCAGCAATGGCCTGGATGCCATCGTCGAGTCCGATAGTCCGCCTGGGTCGGTCGAAGCCGCATTCCGCATCGGGTACCACGCGTCAGATTTGACCACTGGGCAACCCCTTCCGCGGGCGAGGAAATGCCGTACACAATCCGGAAACAAGATTCAACAATCGGGAAAAACTGGCGAAAAGACCGGCTGTCATAAGCGGCAGCGGAGCAGCCGAACGATTGCGGCGCGCGACAAAAGACATCGATCTTTAAAAAGACCCTTCTCTCTGTTCTCGGCCTGGCCGTCGCGCTCGCTTTCGCGGTGCCGGCGCTGAGCACCACCGAAGCCAACGCCGCCGCGACCACGGCTGCCGCGACCACCACGACGACGACTACGACCGCTGCTCCGGCCGCGGCCACCGAGACGGCGAAGCCCGCCGCCACGGTCGCGCATCACAAGAAGCACAAGAAGCATCGCCGCCACCACACCCGCAAGCATCACGTGAAGAAGCACGCCCGGCATCACGCCAAGAAGCACCAGGTGAAGCACCACACCAAGAAGCCCGCGCACAAGAAGCCCGCCAAGAAGCAGGCCGCATAAGGTCAGCCTCCCAACCTTCATGACCGGGTGATTTCGAACCGCTTCAACAGGGTTCGGGATCATCGCTTCCCTGAAACGCCGTCCCTCTCGGGGCGGCGTTTTTGCTACTTCTTCTGCGGGTGGATCGCCTCGCCGCGCTTCAGCATCTCGACGAAGCTCTCGATCTTCTTCTTGCGGCCGGCCTCGGTCTTCATGTTGTGGGTGCGAAAGGCGAGCGCGAAGCGGTTCTGGGCGGAGAGCTTTGCCAGCATTGCCTTCGCTTTCGGCTCGGCATCGATCGCCGCCTGCAGGTCGGGCGGGATCGCCATCTCCTTCGAGCCGCCATAGGCGCGGTCCCAGCGGCCGTCGGCCTTCGCCGCCTCGACCTGCTTGAGACCATGCTCGGTCATGCGGCCCTGCTCGACCAGGCGGGCGACATTGTCGATGTTGATCCTGCTCCAGATGCTCTTCCTTCCACGCGGCGTGTAGCGCTGCAGGAAGCTCTTCTGGTCGAGCGACTTGCGCACCGCGTCGATCCAGCCGAAGCAAAGCACCACATCGATCGCCTGCTTCGGCGTGATCGAGGCAAGCCCCGAACCGACCTTATGGACCTTGATCCAGACCTCGCTTTCGCTGGCGTGGTTCTCGGCCAGCCAGGCATAGAAGCTTGCTGCATCGGGGAATTCGTGGATCTTGTCCGGATCGACCTTGACCGGGGGCATCGTTGCTCCTCCTTGCGCAGCCACCGACGCTGCCGTATCGGACTCTCCGATAACACCATCGGTTTCTTCCGTTTCCGCTTCGCGCTCCTGCCTGCCACATCACGTCCATGCAAGGAAAGGCATGGACATGAACAATCGAAAAATCCTGATCGTTGGCGGCAGCTCGGGCATGGGGCTGGCGCTCGCCAGGCGCTGCCTCGACGAAGGTGCTGCGGTCATCATCGCCGGGCGCGGCGAAGCGAAGTTGAGCGCGGCGCGGGAACAACTCGGCCGCCCGGCCGCGCTCGAGACGGCAGCGGTCGACATCGGCCGAGAGGACGAGGTCGCGGCACTTTTCAAGCGCATCGGCCCACTCGACCACATCGTCAGCACCGCGGCCGACATCGCGGGCGCCTACCGACTGTTGCCGGAGATCGAGCTGGAGGCGGCGCAAAGAGTGGTGGAGAGCAAGTTCTATGGGCCGCTGCTTTTGGCGAAGCATGGCGCGCCAAAACTGTCGGCTGCCGGCTCGCTCACCTTCGTGTCCGGCATTGCCGCCTACCGGCCGGCGGCGCGCGGCTCGGTCGTCGCCGCGGTCAACGCGGCGCTCGAAGGGCTGGTGCGGGCCCTGGCCGTCGAGCTGGCGCCGATCCGCGTCAATGCTGTGTCGCCCGGCTGGGTCGACACGCCGATCTGGCAATTCGTCGCCGGCGATGCGAAGGACGATACACTCGCCGCCATGGCCAAACGCCTGCCGGCGGGACGGGTCGGACGGCCGGAGGATATTGCGGACGCAATCCGCTTCCTGATGGGCAACGGCTTTACGACGGGAGCGACATTGCATGTCGAGGGCGGGCACCGGCTGGTCTGACGGTTGCGAAGTTTTCGCTCGCCGAGAGCAATAACTTCAGCGCCGGCGGCTGGACGCGCCGGCGCCGCCAGATCATGACGAGATCCACCGACCGGCCAGGATCCGGCCAGGCCGCCTCCGCCACCGCGCCACGATCGAGCGCCTCGGTAACCGCGAGCCGCGGCACCAGGCCAAAGCCTGCGCCGGACGCCACAAGGCCGGCGATGGCGTCGATGCTGCCGACCTCCGCCGCGAGCTTCGGCAGGCCAAAACCCGCCTCGGCGAAAGCCCTGTCGACCATGGCGCGGTAGACGCATCCGGTCTCGGTGGCGACGAAGCGTTTTTCGGCAAGCTCGGCCAGATCGACATCCGTCCGGTTCTCGCCGGGCGGCGCGATCAGCACCAGCGGCTCGGCCCCGACGATGCGTCTGGCGAAGCGCGCGTCCGGTTCGCCTGCGCCGGACCGATCGAAGCAGAAGGCGACGTCCAGCTCGCCCTCTCCCAGCATGCGCAGCAGCGCGCCGCTGCCGGCGATCTTCAGCTTGATGTCGATATCGGGATGAACGGCCTGAAAGTCGGCGAGCCAGCCGGCAAGTCTTGCCGAAGCGATCGTCTCCAGCGCGCCGATCGACAAGCTGCCGGCGGTCTCGCTCTTGGTCGCATCGATGGCGGCTCGCGCCTCGTCCGCGAGCGCCAGCAACTCCTCGGCATAGGGTTTCAGCGCCTCGCCGGCCGGCGTCAGTTCCAGCCCCTGCCGCGAGCGTGTGAACAGGCTCGCGCCAAGCTCGGCCTCGAGCGCCTGGATCTGGTCGCTGACGCTCGACTGCGCGAGATTGACCTCTGCCGCCGCACGCGTGGCGCTGCGGGTGCGCGCGACCGTGAGGAAGGTCTTCAACAGCCTTGGATGCATGCGGCGTTACTGCAACTGCGGCTTCTTGAGGAAGGAGTTGCGGTCGGCGGATTTTACGCGCAGCCAGGTCTCACGACCGTCGCGCACCACGCGCAGCGGGATCTCGGCGCCGGCCGGGTTCTCCCAGAGCTTGCGGTAGAAGTCGGCGAGACCATCGACCTCGCCGTCGCGCACGTCGGAGATGATGTCGCCCTGGCGCAGGCCAGCCTTCGCTGCCGGACCGCCTTCGGCGACGCTCATCACCACGACCATGCCGTTCGACTCGGCCGAGAAGGCGCCGAGCCAAGGGCGCGCGGGCTTGGCCACCTGGCCGCGCTTCACAAGGTCGTCGAGGATCGGGGTCAGAAGGTCGATTGGCACGATCATGTTGATGTCGGCGACCTCGCCGGCGCGGCTCATCTGCAGGCGCAGAGAGCCTACGCCGAGCAGCTTGCCGTCACCGTCGAACAGCGCAGCACCGCCCCAGGACGGATGCGCCGGCGCGGTGAAGATCGCCTCGTCGATGAGATATTCCCAATAGCCGGCGAATTCCTGCTTGGTGACGATATGCGCGTCGACCTGCTGGCCTATGCCGTCGACAAGCGTCACGGCGTCGCCGACATTGGCCCTCCTGGCGTTGCCGAACTTCACAGCCGGCAGGTTGAGCGGCGACAGCGCCTGCACCAGGCCGAAGCCGGTCTCCTGGTCGTAGGCCAGCGCATGCGCGGCGACCACGCGGCCGTTCTGGTCGGTCAGCCATACCTCCTCGGCCTCGGTGATGAGATAGCCGATGGTGAGCACCAGCCCGTTGTCGCGGATCACCACGCCGCTGCCCTCGCGGCGCGTGCCCAGCGCATTGGCGGTGAAGGCGTCGTCCGGAACCGTAGCGCGAATGGCCACGACGGAGCGCGAGACTTTTTCGATGGTCATCGGTCGATCCTGAATTGCGGGTGTTTTTCTATAAGTATGGCCAAAGGGACGTGGTGCAAGGGCGGACTGTGCCCACCCCTTGTGGGGAGGTCGGGCTGGCACAGTCATTAGTTCAACGAAATTTGAACTTTTTTCTTTGACGCGCGCGCAACCGCACCTAAATCTTGGGCCAACGAACCCTCATCCGCCCCGCAGGAACAAGGCATCCCTAAGATGAACCAGTACACCCCGCCGAAAGTCTGGACCTGGAACAAGCCGAATGGCGGCGCCTTCGCCTCGATCAACCGGCCGGTCGCCGGGCCGACGCATGAGAAGGAACTGCCGGTCGGGAAGCATCCGCTGCAGCTCTATTCGCTGGCCACGCCCAATGGCCAGAAGGTCACGATCATGCTGGAGGAGCTTCTGGCGCGCGGCCACAAGGGCGCCGAATACGACGCCTGGCTTATCCGCATCAATGACGGCGACCAGTTCGGCTCAGGCTTTGTCGAGGTCAATCCGAACTCGAAGATCCCGGCTCTGATGGACCGCAGCGAAGCAAAGCCGGTGCGCGTGTTCGAATCCGGCTCGATCCTCACCTATCTGGCGGAAAAGTTCGGCGAATTCCTGCCGACGGAGCGTGCGGCGCGGGCGGAAACCTTCTCGTGGCTGTTCTGGCAGATGGGATCGGCGCCCTATCTCGGCGGCGGCTTCGGCCATTTCTACGCCTATGCGCCGGAAAAGATCGAATATGCCATCGACCGCTTCGCCATGGAGACCAAAAGGCAGATGGACGTGCTCGACCGGCGGCTGGCGGAAAGCGAATACCTCGCCGGCCCCGATTACACCATCGCCGACATGGCGGTCTGGCCCTGGTATGGCGGACTCGCCAAGGGCCGCAGCTACAACGACGCCGCGCAGTTCCTTTCGGTGCACGAGTACAAGCACGTGCAGCGCTGGGCCGACGCGATCGATGCTAGGCCGGCCGTCAAGCGCGGCCGCATGGTCAACCGCATCTCAGGCGACCCGGCCTACCAGCTCCACGAACGCCACGACGCCAGCGACTTTGAGACGAAGACGCGGGACAAGCTGCAAGCGGCCGAGTGAGGTAGGCGGAAGGCGTGCGAACTGCTGATCTCCCTTTAGCGGGGGGAGATTGGCTGTCGCCGACGCCCCACTACCTCCCGTACGTATACGTCACGCTCGCCTCGCCCAGCGCCTGGCTTTTCGCCGCGACCGACACCATCTCCGGCGATGGATTTTCCGGTGTGCGCAGCTTCGGCTCACCCAGCGCATAGAGCGTGAAGACATAATGGTGCGCGCCGCTGCCGGGTGGCGGACATGGGCCGAAATAGCCGGCGCGGCCGACGCCGCCCGTGCCGGACACCGTGCCCTTGGGCAGGCGCTTGCCGCCTTTGGAGCCCGCGCCTTCGGCCAGGCCCTTGGCGCTTGCCGGGATGTTCCAGGCCAGCCAATGCCAGAACCCCTTGCCGCTATTGGCATCGGGGTCGAACATGGTGAGCGCGTAGCTCTTGGTGCCGGCCGGCGGATCCTTCCAGGCAAGCGCGATCGAGACGCTCTTGCCGCCGCAGCCGGCCTTGTCGCCGAGATATTTTGCGTCCCATTTGCCGTTGGAGAGCGACGGGCTGGAGATTTCGAAGGCGGATGCCTGGGTGGCGAAGGCGGCCAGCGCAAGCATGGTAAAGCCAAGGCGCAAGATCATGGCTGCACTCCTTCTGCTTGGATTGCCCGAAGTCTATCCGAAAGGCGGGCCGGAACCGAGCAACTTTGCGTGACGGGCGGGCGAGGCGCCAAAGCTGTCGATCTCTCCCACAAGGGGGAAATTGGACGTCGCCAGCGCCTTCGCCAACTGCGCCTACTCCGCCGCCTTGCATTCCTCCAGCGGCGGCGCCACCAGCCACTCCACGGCCGCCATCCACAGCCGGTCGATGCGGGCAAGCTTGGCGCCGTCGATCTCGTCGAGATGGTTCCAGTACATCCCGTCTTGATAGAAATAACCGAATTCGCGCTCCAGCGCTTCGGCCGCCTCCACCGCCTCAATATCGATGCCGGCGCGCAATTCGGCCCGCATAGCGGCGAAGCGCGACGGCGACAGGTCCCGAACTTCCTCGAAGGTGAGTTTCGGGAAGACCAGCCGGCTGCGCGAGAGGTCCGACAGGTTGACGCAGAGCGTGCCGCGCCGCAGCGCATGGACGAGCAGCCGCGCGGACTTGGCCTCCAGGCTCTGCAGCGTGACGTCGTCGCGCAGCGGGTCGGCCCGGCCGGTGCCGTAGAAATGGCTATTGCCGGGCTGATCATAGATCATGTCGCAGCCGAGGAAAGCGAGCACATCCGAGCGCCGGCTATGGATGGTCCAGTAGGCCGCCGTCATCGACATGGTGCCGCCGGCATAGACGAAGCCGCCGAAAGCGTTTTGCGCCGGCACGTAGTCGGGGGCGCTGAAAATCTGCCGCGACGGGCCAGGCTGCGGCATGCGATCGGCCGGGAAATCGCCGGCGTGCACCAGCACGTCCCAATCGGGGCGCACGCGCCAGGCGTTGTTGATGGCAACGATGTGTGCGAAGGCATGCTTCGGCCAGGCGGCGCAGCGCATGACATCGGGGGCGCTGCCGATGAGCAGCGTCACGCGCGGCGATGCATCCATACCATCCTCTCTCGCGAACCCGGGCGACACAGGCGACACATTTGACCTTGCCGGCCCTCCGCTACAAGGGCCGACCAGCGCGCAACCTGCCCCCCAGGCCTCGAAAAAGCCCGGCGGCGCGGCCCTTCACGAATTCTTCGAATGGGGAACATCCCCCGGAATGCTTCGTTGGACACTTGATGCAATCAACGATGCAAACCGATGGAGATTTCCTCATGATGAAGAAAATCCTCGCAGCTTCCGTGCTCACCATTGCGCTCGCGACCTCGGCCGCGATGGCGCAATCGACCGGCGCAAGCGGCGGCGCCAATGCGTCGGGCAGCACAAACGGCGGCGCAACGGTGACAGGGACGGCACCGAACCCGGCAACCCCCAATACTACGGATACCACCACGACGAGTTCCACGAACAAGTCGAATGGCATGGAAGACCGTTGCAAGGACAGCGGTGGCTACGATACCGACAACAACACCCCCAGCGGCGCCATGACCTCCGATATGCAGAACTGCAACAAGTAGCGCTGCTTGGTTTGTCCCGTTCTACCGCGTCGGCCCCGCCGGCGCGGGAAGGCCCCATGAAAAAAGCCCCGCCGGTGAGGCCGTCGGGCTCTTTCGTTCGGGCCGTGAAGGTGGGACTTTCGCGGCCGGTCGATCCAGGGGGTGTTGGATCGACCGCGACCCTAGCCGAAGAACCGGCCGCGCCGATAATCACGCCTGAGCACCAACAATCACGCCTGCGCGAGAACGAGGTGATAGCCGGCGAAAGGAGGTGCGCTGGAGATTGGCGAAGGCTGACGCGACGTCTGATCTCCCCCCTTGTGGGGGAGATGGCTATCAGGCCAAGAGGGGGCGCTGTCCCGCCAGCGGCTCAGCTATTCGCAGTGAGACCCTGGAAAATCTGAAGGTATGCGGCCAATTGGTTTGGTTGAAGTTGGCGCTCTACGGCGCCCCCCTCTGTCCTGCCGGACATCTCCCCCACAAGGGGGAGATCAGCAGTTTCAGCGTTGCGCCCCTACCCCTTCAGCAGCTTCGCCAGCCGCGGCACGCCCTCGCCCACCGCGCGGTCATCGGCAAGCGTGAAGGACATGCGCAGCGTGTTGCGGCCGGTGCCGTCGGCGTAGAAGGCGTTGCCCGGCACGAAGGCGACGCGCGCCTCCTTCACCGAACGCGCTAGCAGTTCGGTGGCGTCACTGCCTTCCGGCAGCATCAGCCAGACGAACATGCCGCCGTCCGGCCGGCTCCACGAGATACCCTTCGGCATGCTTGCTTCCAGCGCGCCGATCAGCGCGTCGCGGCGCCGGCGGTAGGCGCCGATGAGCTTTTCCACCTGGCCGTCGAAGATCGTCTCGGCGACGCGGTGCATGACCATCTGGTTGATCGACGGGCTATGCAGATCGGAGGCCTGCTTCATCAGCACCAGCTTCTCCACCACATGACGCGGCGCACAGACCCAGCCGACGCGCATGCCGGGCGAGAGAATCTTCGAGAAGGAGCCGCAATAGAGCGTGCGGGCATTGTCGATGCCGCCGGCGCGCGCGCAATCGAGCGAAAGGATCGGCGGCACCGCTTCACCGTCATAGCGCAGCGCGCGGTAGGCGGCGTCCTCGATGACGGCGATGTCGAGCTCGCCGGCAAGTTCGAGCACCGCCTCGCGCTGCTTGGCATCGAGCGTATTGCCGGTCGGGTTGGCGAAGTCCGGCACCAGATAGGCGAACTTCACCTTGCCGCCATTCGCGGCGGCGGCCGAGCGATAGGCCTTCGGCGTCATGTTGCCGCCGGCCGTGTTCAGCCGGTCGTAGCGCGGCTCATAGGCGTTGAAGGCCTGCAATGCACCGAGATAGGTCGGCCAGGTCACCAGCGCGGTGTCGCCGGGCGACAGAAACAGCTTGCCGAGATAGTCGAGCGCCTGCTGCGAGCCGGAGGTGATGAAGATATTGCCCTCGTCGCACTGGACGCCGAGCTTGCCCATATAGGCGGCCAGCCATTTGCGCAGCGGCAGAAAGCCTTCGCTGACCTGGTATTGCAGGGCAGCGCCCGCTTCCGCGCCGCCGAGCACGGACTGGTAAGCATCGCCAATGGCCTCGGCCGGAAACAGCGACGGGTCCGGAATTCCCCCGGCAAAGGAGATGATGTCGGGCTGGTCGAGCAGTTTCAGGAGCTCGCGGATTTCCGAGGCCTTCATGCGCGAGGAGCGCGAGGCCAGAAGGTTCAACAGGGTCAAGGCGCACCTCCCGCAGTGCTTCGTGTCTGTGGCTTCGTCTTTAGGGCTTCAGGGCTTCGTATTTAGGTCAGCTTGGTTGACCTATTATCAGGTGATGCCGCATGCGTGAATACACAAAACGGCCATGGCGCATCGTTCAGGCGACATTTGGCCTACATATTTTCATGAATGCTAATGGAGGTGCGACGGCGATCGGGGCCTGCGACCCTCATTGCGGGATTGTCGTTATTTTAGAATAGGCGCATATTGGTATAAGCCGAAGCCATGCTCCGGTTGAACCGCCTGTTGGCCACGGTTGCCCGGGCGGTCCACGACCAGGTCAAATGTCAGTGAAGCAACAAGCACCTCGGTGCTGCTCAAACCATTGAGCAGCCCGAGACAATGATATTTGGAGGAGATTCCCATGAAGGTTACCATATTGGCAAACTACGAACCCAATGCCGCCAAAGGGCTGATGAAGGGATCGAACCGGGAAGCAGCAGTCCAGGCGCTTTTTGAAAGCGTCGGCGGCAGGATGAGCAGCCTGACATTCACGCGCGGCATGTACGATGTCGTCGTCAATGGCGAGGTGCCGGATCAGGTTGCCGGGATGGGCATGGCGCTGGCGGTCCGGGCCAGCGGTTCGGTGCGCGACCTCGTCGTCCTCGAGGAACTCAACATGAAGGCGGTGATCGAGGCCGCCAACAAGGCTGCCGGCGTCTATAAGCCCGCCGGCTGACCTGCCTCCGGTCAGGCAGCACGGCTCGATTGAACCTGCCCGTGCTGCCTTCCGAATCCCGAAACGAAAGACAGACCGGGTCCACTCGCTGCCACCGTTGATGAAGCGAGCCCGTTTTCGTGCCACAATCGCTCTCCTTCGGGCAGGGTAGCGGAATGGCGGCACAGGCGGACGCGGCGAGAGGAACTGCCCTGTGAAGGTTCTTGTCCGGCTCGCGGCATGGATCGGAGTGACCGCCTGCGCACTCGTCGCCTGCCTGTGGTGGCTGGCGCGGCCTGCGATGCCCGACGCCTTCTACACCAGCCAGCCCGACTCAATCCCGCCGCCCGGGACGCTGATCGCCAGCGAGCCGTTTACCCGCGACGTTCCAGAGGGTGCGCGGGCGTGGCTGGTGCTTTACGCGACCACGCGCGGCGACGATTCGCCGACGGTGGCGAGCGCGATCGTCATGGCGTCGAGGGGCCCGAGCGCCGCAAGCCGCCCGATCGTCGCCTGGGCGCATGGCACGACCGGCATCGAACCCGGCTGCGCGCCCTCGGTGTTGAGGCATCCCTTTGCCAATGTCCCTGCGCTGCACGCCCCGCTCGAGCAAGGTTGGGTCTATGTGGCGACCGACTATGTCGGTCTCGGCACGTCCGGGGACCGCCACGCCTATATGATCGGCGAGGATGCCGCGCGGGCCATGCTCGATTCCGTGCGCGCCGCGCGCCAGATCAGCGGCCTGAGAGCCAATGGCAAGGTAGTCGTCTGGGGCCATTCGCAAGGCGGCAACAGCGCGCTCTGGGCCGGCATGCGCGCCATGGGGTATGCGCCGGACCTCGACATTGCCGGCGTCGCGGCGCTCGCGCCGGCAACCGATCTTCGCGCCCTGTTCCAGGCCGTGCAGGATACGATCCTTGGCAAGATCGTATCGTCCTATCTCGCTGAGGCCTACGCCGAGGCCTACCCGGACGTGCAGCTCGGTGACTATCTCGGTCCTGTATCGAGGATACTTGCCCGCGACATGGCCGGCCGCTGCGTCGGCGGCAGGGCCACCTTGTTCTCGATCGCCGAGGCAGCCCTTGTTCCCGGCGGCATCTTCACCCGCGACCCGGCCTCAGGGCCGCTCGGCGCAAGACTGGACGAGAACATGCCCGGCGCGCCTATCAATGCGCCGGTCTTGATCGCGCAAGGCGCCGACGACGATCTCGTCCCGGCCCGCATTCAGCGGGACTATGTCGGCAAGCGATGCTCGGAAGGACAGCCGATCGACTTCCGGCAGTACAAAGGTCTCGACCACCTTTCGCTGGTGACGGGCGGCTCGCCGCTCGAAGCCGAATTGGTGGCCTGGACGCGGGACCGGCTAAGCGGCAAGGCCGCAACGCCAAATTGCGGCCGGTAGGCGGCAGTCACCAAGGCTAGAATGGCAATCGAATCTCGTCGACCTGGCTCGACTGCGGCCAGCCGATGTCCTTACGGATCTCCGGCGGCAGTTCGTTCAGCTCGCGCGTCGTCCTGCGGCGCTTGCTCGCCTGCGCAAAGGCGGCGCGGATTCGGTTAAGGCTCTTAAACATCGGGACCTCCTCAAAGCAGCGGCAGAAAGATCGGTGCTGCCCGCTCACCAGGGCGCCGCTTTTCAGATGCGTCTGTAACCAGCCGATTGCGCGCGAACGGTGAAATGCTTCACGAAGCCGGCGCGGCCTGAAACATTTGTGTGCAAATTAGTTTATTCGGCCATGCGAAGGTTGGGGGGCGTACTCGATCGAAAACTTGACGGTTTCTCTGACCTCGCGATCCCGCTGCCGTTTCAACGTGCCGCCCAATTGCCTTTCAGCCCGGTCGGCCCGGCCTCCCTCACAATGACCTCGCGGTGCGGATAAGGGATGCCTATGCCGTTCTTCTTGAACGTGTCCCACAACGCCAGCAGCACCCTGCCACGCACATTGGTCAGGCCCTGCTGCGGATCGCGGATCCAGAAGCGCAGGACGAAGTCGAGCGAGGAATCGCCGAACCCGGTCAGCCAGCAGACCGGCCGCCGGTCGGCTTCGACCCGGCCGACGCTGATCGCGGCCTCTATCGCCAGTTCGGCGACCTTGTGCGGGTCGGCCTCGTAGGAGACGCCAAAGTCCACGTCGAGCCGCACAAGATTGTCGCTGAACGACCAGTTGATGACCCTTTGGGTGATGAAGTCTTCGTTTGGTATGAGATATTCGCGGCCGTCGCGCGTCACCACCGAGACAAAGCGCGCCCGCAATTCACGTATCCAGCCGAACGTGCCTTCGAGCGAGATGGTGTCGCCCGGCTTGATCGACTTGTCGAGCAGGATGATGATGCCGGAGACGAAATTCGAAACGACCTTCTGCAGCCCGAAGGCCAGACCGACGCCGATGGCGCCGGAAAAGACCGTCAGCGCCGTCAGGTCGACGCCGACGGCCGAAAGGGCGAAGGCGCCGGTTACCAGGACAAGGCCGATCTTTGCCACCTTGCCGACGAGGACGCGGATCGAGGGTGTCAGCTCCTCGGAGATGCGGACGCGCTCATCGATATAATTGCCGACGACCACCGCAAGCCAGACCGTCGCGACCAGCAGCAGCACCGCCTTGAGCAGCAGCAGGGCCGAAAAATGGACCGCGCCTAACGAGATCGCGAGGCTGTCGAGGAAGGTTTCAGTCTCCTCACTGATGCCCAAGATGACAAGCGCCGCATAGATCCAGATCAGCCAGCCGAGAAGCCGGGCGACAAGGCGATTATGGATGATGCGTGACAGCACCGACGCCACCAGCCATGCAAGCGACAGCGAAAGCACGATGTGGAGGAGATGGGTACGGCTTGGCCAGGTGAAGGCACGCAAGACGCTGAGTGCTGCAAACAGGAAGAGCGCGAAGAGGATCCAATCGGTGCGCCGCAACAGGGCTATCACGACTCTCAGCAGTCCGGGATGGCCCTTGATCCGGCGCGCTTGGTCCTCCGCGAGCGGCTCGACACGCCGCGCCGCAAGCTTGGCCGCGAGGATCAGCGTGACGATGATGGCGGCCTGATAGAGAAACCACGGGTTTGCGGCATAGTCGAACCATCCGCTGGCCCAGGCCAGCGCTCGATCGATGGCGTCGCGAACGTCCATTGCCACACGACCATCATAGATGGGCTAGCAACCGCAAGCCGCCGTTGCGGGGCCCATATCAGGGCGCATATTTATGCCGCTTTAGGGGCCGGCTCGCCGACGTTTACCCGACGTATCCTGCTTTTGATCCTCTTCGTCGATCTCGCCCATCGCCTTTTCCCAAAAGCGCAAGTCGGCGCCCTCGGGCTTTCCTTCCTTTTCCCAAAGCTCATAGGCACGCTTGCGGATGCGCTCTTCCCTGGTCTCGTCTGCCATTGGTTCCTCCCGATCTCGATTCCACCAAGAGGAACGTCGGTGCCGGCTAAACGATCCATGAGGGGAGCGGAGCGCAGCCGATTTTGCGCGCCCCCCGGCCCTTTACCCGATCATTGCGCCGTCCCTGGCAACAGCCCTGCCCGCCCGATAGACGATGCGCTGCTTCGGCACCGCCACCACGGCTTCCGGCACATGCTCGGCCTTCAGCGCGACGAAATCGGCCTTGGTGCCCACGGCGACGCCGTATCCTTCCAGCCCCAGCGCCCTGGCGCCGGCACGGCTCACCACGTCATAGGCGGCTTCCAGCTCGGAATCCTCGTAGAAGCCGGAGCGGTAGCCCATCATGTTGGCGCGGTTCAACATGTCGCCGTCGCCATAGGGCCACCAGGAATCGCGGATGTTGTCGGAACCGCCAAACACCGTGACGCCCGCCTCGCGCAACGCCGCGACCGGCGGGAAAGGATGGTTGCCGGGCGCATTGGTCATGATGGCAACGCCGGAGGCGGCGATCCTCTCGCCGGCCCTGGCCAGCGCGTCGGCGGGAATGTCGCCCAGCGCATAGGCGTGGCTGACGGCGACTTTTCCCTGCATGCCCAGTGCCGTGGTCCGCGCTGCGATCTCCTCGATCTCGAACAGGCCGAGCGTGCCGCCATCATGCAGGTGGATATCGACGCCGGCGCCGCGTTTTTCGGCAAGGCCGAAGACGACATCGAGATGGCCCTTGACGTCGCGGTCGAAGCTCGCTGGGTCGAGTCCGCCGATGAGGTCGCAGCCGAGCGTCAAGGCCTCGTCCAGAAGCTCGGCCGTGCCGGGCGAGGAAAGAATGCCACTCTGCGGGAAGGCGACGAGCTGGATGTCGATCAGCTCGCGATATTTCTCGCGAACGCCGAGGATCGTCTCGACATGCTTCAGCCCGACCGCGGCGTCGACCATGACGTGGCTGCGCATAGCGAGGCTGCCGTGGCCGATGCAAAGCTCGAGCTGGTTTTTCGCGCGCTCTTCCATCGGCGCGGCCCGCTCAAGGTTTTGCATCTGGAAGGCGACACGCTCGCGCACGTCAAAGCCGTTGGTGCAGGGAATGTGCGGGCGCCAGGCATCGCCATAGAAGGAGGTGTCGAGATGGATGTGGCCCTCGACGAAGGCCGGCAGCACGAGCTGGCCGCCGAGGTCGACGGTGTCCGGCGGCGGTGTTGTGGCGCCGGCGGCGGGCGTAATGGCGCTGAAGCGGCCGTCGGAGACGGTGAGATCGGCCAACGAGCCATCGGCAAGTTTTGCGTTGAGAAACTGGGGCAAGATGCAATCCATTGGAAGTGAAAGCACCAGTCGTCGCCGCTGGGCAGGCCGAGGTCAATGCGGCGGGAGGTAGAAAGTCTTTCGCCGAAGCTGTCGATCTCACAAGCGGGGATCGCGCGCTCGGTCGCTGTCGCGGCTGCCGTCGTTAACCTTAATCTCAAACGCCGGTGGGGAAGTCCCTGCCCCCTGCCTATTCCGCTATCACGGAAGTTTCCGTGCGCCAAAAATATGCGATAGTGCATTCTGCGGTACGAGGCCGCCGTGGTCGACGCGGACGCCCAAGCACATCCCCAACAATGTCGCCCCCAACGGCCGCGTCGACCATGAACTGAACGGCGATCTGACCCGGGTCGCCGTTTTTGTTTTGGGCCGATCAGGTTGTCTTGACCCGTCAGGCTTGGGAGCCGGCGTATTCCGCGACCAGCCCGTCATATTCCTCGAAGGCCGGCAGGGCCACATAGCTGTGCGCGGCGGGTGTGGTCACCCAGGGCAATTTCTCGCTGGTCCAGGTTTCGACGAAGGGCGTGAACCAGGCGGGGTCATCCAGCATGGTCGGGCGCAGGTTGACGAACCAGTCGAGCCCTTCCGGCCGGGTGAACATCCAGGTCATGCAGTAGCCGCAGAAATAGTGTTTCGAGGCGCCGTGCAGGCCGCCGATCACCGGCTCGCCCTTGGTGATCTCGAAGCCGTCCGCGGGAATGGCGGCGCTCAACGAATAGGCGCTGGAGGACATCTTCTGGCAGCCGGTGCAGTGGCAGGCCATGGTGAGCAAGGGCTTTGCCGAGATTTTCAGGCGCACGCGGCCGCAGCGGCAGCCTCCTTCGGCGGGCAGGGAAAGGGTCGGCATGGTGGGGCTCCTGAGTTTGAACAACAAACGCCGGCGGGACAGCGCCCCCCTCTGTCCTGCCGGACATCTCCCCCACAAGGGGGGAGATTGGCAGCTCGGGCGCGCCCCGCCTTGTCCTGCAGCGTTAGAGATTGGCGAAAGCCAAGGTGACATCTGATCTCCCCCCAAGTGGGGGAGATGTCCGGCAGGACAGAGGGGGGCGCGAAGGATCGCGGCCTTTTACTTACCCGTCAACGCCGCCGTCGTGGTTAGCCGTACGCCCTGCTCGGCGAAAGCCGCGTTGTGCCGCGCAATAATCTCCGGTGCCTTCTCATCCTGAGAATCCAGCGTCGAATGCGCATCCGAAACCACGGTGACGCCAAGCCCCTCGGCAAAGGCGCCCCTGACGGTGGCGGCGACGCAGAAGTCGGTCTGGGCGCCGATGAGCACAACATCCCGCGCGCCCTGCCCCGCGATCCACTGCCCGAGCTCGGCATTGGAAAAGGCATTGCCGACCGTCTTGCCGAAGGTCGGCTCGTCGGCCGCCTGGCCGAGTTGCGGCCACACCGGCCAGCCGGAAGCGCCCGGCGCCAGCGGATCGCCCGCCGGTCCGTCATGGCGGATGAACGCCACCTTGCGGCCGGAGCGGCGCGCCCAGTCGATCAGTTTTCGAGCGCGTTCGGCGATAATGTCGGCGTCATGGATCGGCGGATCGAAACGACCGTCGAACATGCCGGTCTGGAGGTCGATGACGATGAGCGGGGCGGCGGCGGAGGGAGCGGTGTCTGACATGGCGCGAAGATAGCGTGGGCGGGGGATGGGTCAAGGCGCAGAGGAGCCGGCAAGTGCCATTGCCGACTTAAGAATTGTCAATCACTAGTTGAAATGCGAATACATCACAACTACTATCCGCGATTGATTGGGGAATTACGATGGGTCAACAATGCACCGTATTTCTGATTGGAGGAGACACCGGAGGCAACGAGCCGGCGGTGTTCACGCTGCAGGACGTGGGAACCAGGTGCAGGCTCACCTGCAGTTATCGGAACAAGGTCATCGAGGCGGAAGAAGACGACTATTTCGAAGCCCTGTGCCAAATCCGCAAGCAACTCGAAGTAGAAGGGATACTGCCATTTTGTTACGGTGCGAGTTACAATATTTTCCCTGAGGGGGACTTTGACAGAGATGAGTCGTGGATTGGTGGTCTGCAAGGTGAAAACGGGGGAGCATCCCAACGAGAGCGACTTAGTCAATATATTTGACGAAGGCTATGACGTGGCGCCCGTGTTCGTCCATATGCAGCAGAAGTTTTGGGATTCATGGCTCGCTCCCTGCCCTCTTGAGGATCAATCCTCCCGTTCGCGGGTTGCAGGAGCTGACAGGTGGATCCTGATTGGCCTTTTGACGATCCGCCGAATGCTGCGGTCTTCACGACGCGTCAGGTCATGAAGGGCGAACATATCATCGACTATGTCTGCCATGATGACGACGACGGCGCGTGGCAATTCCTGAACCGGAACGCCGATTTCGAGGTGGCCAATGCCATGCTTGTCGGCCTGTCGGAGATGGTAAAGCGTGACAACTCGCTTCGCGAATTCTGGGATCTTCCCTATGGCTGGTTTGCATGGCGCGAGGGTAACCTTGGCACAGGGCGATGCAGGAACGGGATTGAACGATCTCCCCCGGCCATCTCCCCCACAACAAGGGAGGAGATCAGCGGTTTCAGCGCCTCACCCAATCCCGCCCATCACCGCATAAGCGCCCGCGGCGCGCCCATCCGGCAGCCTCACAATGGCCGTCACGATCGAGCCGTAGGAACCGCGCCAGACGCTGTGGAAGCCCTGATGCTTCGAGGCCGGGACAATCACCCGGCCGGTGTAGCGGTTGCCGTTTACTTGCATGGTGACCGGCTCGCCGTTGACGTGGACTTTCACGGCCGCTTCTGGCTCCGCCCTGCCCGCCTCGATCTCCAGCGCGATCGCGATCTCGTCCGTGTCGCCGGCGTGGGTCGTTTCAGCACTCAAATCTATCGCAAACGGCGCATCGCCGGCACCACTCGACATACCCCAGCCCGCCGCAAACACATCGTCCGCCAGCGCCGGCGTGCGCGGCGGGACGGTGCGGCGCTGCGTGGCGCGCTCGTAGTCTCCGGCCATCGTCAGCAGCGCCACATCGTCATAGGCCTTGCCGGCGAAGGTCAGGCCGACCGGCATGCCGATATCGGCCATGGTGCCCATCGGCACCGTCACCGTCGGGATGCCGAGATGGCGCCAGACAAGATTGCCGTTGGCGACCCAGGTGCCGTTGCGCCAGGCAAGTTCTGCCGAAGCCTCGTTGACGTCGGCATCGGCCGGGCCGACATCGGCGGCGGCGGGCAGCACCACGGCATCGAGGCCGTTCGCCTCGAGCCAGTCCTCGAAATCGACGCGGCGCGTTGCCTCCAGCCCCTTCAGCCCTTCCTCGATGGTGGCAATGTGTTCCAGCGGCGCCACACCTTTCTTGGCGCGTTCGACATATTCGGCCAGGTCAAAACCGTCATCGCCATACCGGTCGGGCAGCGTGCCCGGCGGCTGCGGAAAGATTTTCGGGCCGTCGACCGAAGCGAGATCTGGGATGGCCGGATCGGCGTTGGCGCGCAAAAAATCGTCCCACGACCAGATCGACAGGTCCCAGATTTCGCGCTCGGCGAAATCCTTCGGCACCAGGCCACGATCGACCATCGAGCGTGCGCCCGGGCGGTCGCGCTCATAATTGGAGACGACGGGAAAATCGACCTCGACCACCTCGGCGCCGAGCGCTTCCAGGTCACGAGCGGCCTGCCGCCAGAGATCCAGCACCGAGGCGCGCGTCTCGATCGGACGGTCGGCTTCACTATCCTTGCCGATATACATTTTCGGCACGCCGAGCCGCTTGCCCTTGAGCGCGCCCAGCAGCGGAAGCCCTGTGTAGCTTGCCGGCCTGAGCGCCGAAGCCTTCGGGATCGAAATCCAGGGCTGCACGCGCCAGAAATCGCCTCTCGGCTCGGCATCGTCGGCGACGATCACGTCGAGCAGTTCCAGCATGTCGGGCACGGTACGCGTATGCGGCACCACCACATCCATCGTCGGCACCAGCGGCCAGTTGCCGCGCACCGAGATCACGCCGCGCGAGGGCGTGTAGGCGACCAAAGCATTGTTGGAGGCCGGCGCGCGGCCGGACGACCAGGTCTCCTCGCCGAGCCCGAAGGCGGCGAAAGAAGCCGCGGTCGCGGTGCCCGAACCGTTGGACGAGCCAGAGCCAAAGGCGGCTGTGAGATAGTCGGCATTGTAAGGGCTTTCGGCGCGGCCATAGACGCCGCGCTGCATGCCGCCATTGGCCATCGGCGGCATGTTGGTGAGGCCGATGAGCACGGCGCCCGCGGCGCGCAGCCTGGCGATGGTGAAGGCGTCCTCGGTGGCGACAAGATGCTCGAAGGCCGGCGAGCCGGCGGCGACCGTCAGGCCCTTCGCTTTGTAACTGTCCTTGGCGGTGTAAGGGATGCCGTCAAGCGGCCCGAGCACCCTGCCCGCGCGGCGGCGCCGGTCGGAAGCCTCGGCCTCCTCGAACATTTTTGGATTGAGGATCGGCACGGCGTTGAGCGCGATGCCGCGGCGGTCGTAGTGGGCGATGCGCCGCAGATATGCGCCCGTGAGTTCGACGCTAGTGACGATGCCCTCCTCCAGCGCGTGGCGCAGGTCGGCGATCGAGGCTTCGACGAGGCGGAGGGTAGTCATGGCAAACTCTCTGCAATGGCGACGATCCGCAGCTTCCTGAAGGTCGCGCTCCGTCACACCCCCCTCTGCCCTGCCGGACATCTCCCCCGCAAGAGGGGAATTGGCTGTCGCGCAGGCTTTCGCCATTCGCCAGCGTTGCAGGAATGGCGGCGAGGCCGAAGCTGCTGATCTCCCCCCTTGCGGAGGAGATGGCCGGCAGGCCAGAGGGGGGTGCTGTCCCGCCCGGCCTTTCCGTGAACGAACTTCCGTCAATCAGGCTACTCCGGAGCGCCCGCAAACAGCACCGTCCCATCCCCTCCTGCCGCCGGCCAGTCGCGGATGGTGCGGTCGATGCCGCCGGTGATGAGCGTGCCGTCGGCGGCGAAGGCGACCGCGTATATCGGGCCGGTGCCGGGGTCGAATTCGGCGATCTCGGCGCCTGTGTCCATGTTCCAGATCCGCGCGGTGCCGTCGAGCGAGACCGAGCCGAGGCGCTTGCCGTCGGCCGAGAGCGCCAGCGCATAGACCGTGCCGGAATGGCCATCGAAGCGGCGCACTTCCTTGAAGCTGTCGAGGTCCCAGAGCTTGATCGTGTAGTCGCCGCTGCCGGTCACCGCATGGCGGCCGTCGGCGGTGAAGACTGCGCCATAGGCGCCGCGGTCGTGGCCGTGCCAGCTGCGCAGCTGCTTGCCGGCGACAATGTCCCAAAGCTTCAGCTCGCCGTCGATGCTGGCGGTGAGCGCCTTCGTGCCGTCGGACGAAACGGCGACCGAGCTGATAGACCAGTCATGGCCGGACAGCATATGCAGGACCGCGCCCTTCTCCAGGTCCCAGACGATGACCGAACCGGTGTCGTGACCGCTGACGGCGCGCTTGCCGTCCGGGCTGATGGCGAGCTTGTTGACGCCGCCGTTCTGGCCCGAGGAGAAGACATGCAGCACCGCGCCATCGGAAAGCTGGCGCAGCACGATCTCGCCATCGTCGCCGGCGGTGAGCGCGGTTTTGCCGTCGGGCATGAAGAGCGCGGTTCGCACCATGTCCTTGTGGACGCCGAGATCGCGGATCAGCCTTTGGCCGTCGATGTCCCAGAGCTTGATCGTGCGGTCGGTGCTGGCGCTCATGATCTCGTGCCCGTCGGCTGACACCGCCAGCCAGACGACGGCATCGCGATGGCCTTCCGGCGCGGTCGGCTGCGCCGGCGGCTCGGGTGGAGGCGGCGCCACCGTCTCAGGCGGCGTAGCGGGCGCCAGCGCCGTCTGTTCGGTTGGCTGGGAAGGCTGCGCCGGAGCGACAGTTTGTGTAGCGGGCGCAGCAGGCGTCGAGCGAGCCGGCTCGGCCGGCGAAGTGGCTGTCGGCGCGACAGGCGCGGCCATGGGTTCGGCAGGTGGCGCGGGCTTCGCCGGCTCGGCCGACGGAGCCGGGGGCGCCGGGGTGGGCTCGGCCGGCGGTACCGGTTGCGCCGGAGCGCTGGCGACGTCCTTTGGTTCGGCGGTCGCGGCCGGCTCGCTGCCGGCGCCGGCCTCGTGGGCACGCCAAGGGCTGAACTGGTCGGCCAGGATGACGAGCAGGGCAACGAGCGGCATGGCGAGCGCGATGCGGCGCAGCCGCGGACGCCCGGCGGGCACAATCTCGGCGTCGCGGCCGAAGAGAGGCACTGACGGATCATGCCTTGCCGCCGACGGCAGCAGGCCGGCGAGGAACAAAAGCCCCGCGAGCATCGAAAGCACGCCCGCGGCGCCGAAGATCTCAGCGCTCGTCGTGGCCGAGGGCTTGCCGCCCAGCGCCAGATAGAGCTTGGCGAAGCAGGCGAGGCCAACGGCAAGCATCACCAATGCCAGCAGCCTGTCGGTCGATCTTTTCATCAGCGCCCCCGCGCCCCTTCCCCGCCCAAAGATGGAAGAAGCATCCGCCATCCTAGCCGAGCTTCCCTCCGAGGCTAAGTGCGAGACATCACATGAAGAAAGATAAATGGGCTTCGGTCAGGCATGTCTTTTCCATCGAGTCTGCTGCCATTTACTTGCGCGGCTGACCAATATCTCCATGCCCATGGCGGCCGACCGACACTGTGAGCAGAAAGCCACATTCCCCAAGAATAGACTGGAATGCTAGCCGGCTTGGTTGACAGGAAAAACCCTTATGACATCATCCGGCGGGGAATTTTTAGGAGAGCTTGGCATGAAGAAGATTTATGAGAGGCCTTCCCTGGTGAAAAAGGGCCGGCTTTCGACAGTCACTGCGCAGTTGGCGCCATCCGCGACTTAACGATTTTGAAGCGCCCGGACAGCTGTCGCGCGAGCCACCAGCAGGACTGAACGATTCCGTGGATCGTTAGGCATGGTGGATCGGCGGGGGTAATTGACAGCGAAGGACATCGCTCATAAGCCATAGGCAGGGCAATAAGGGGGTTTTGAATCATGAAGAAGACTTACGAGAAGCCTAGCATCGTCCGCAAAGGCAAGCTTTCGGCGATCACGAGCGGCGGTGTTTCCGTTCCCACTAATGGAAACGCACCGGCCTAGATTTCCCGGCTAGGCCCCCTCCCAAGAGGCGTCTCGAAGGTCATTCAAAAGACCTATATGGCCGCATATGTTGGCTAAATAAATCTTTCCACCGTCACCGCAACGGCCCAGTCAACCTAGATGCTGCGGGGGCCGGGTTTGCTCACCGTGCCACTACCAGTTCATCCAGCACAGCCTGCCAACAATGCCTGGTGGAGATGCGCACGCGTGTCACCGCCTTCAGCATCGGCGCATAGTGGACGGGCGCCAGCGCCGATAGCACCACCTCGTCGCTCGCGATAAGCTCTTCGCCTAACCAGCTTTCGATCAGTGCCACCTCGCCTTCCGAAGCGAGCCATGCGGCGGTCAGCATCACCGAATGAAATCCGAACGGTTCGTTGCTGCCGAACTCGGCCTGATGGCCGCTGCTCGTATAAGCCACATAGCAGCGCGACAGGCTGCCGTTGACATAGCCTTCGCTGTTCTTGACGTAGTGGCCCGTCAAGGCATTGAGGTTGCGCCAGTCGAGCCCGCCATAGCCCGAGCGGACCTTCTGGAAGGGAAGCCTGGTCACGTCGTTGAAACCGATTGTTTCCAGCGCCGCTTCGCCGCTGATCGCGCCCCGCTGCAATAACCCAAGGTCCGCCGCATAGGGCGAGAGCGGCAGGCGCCGGTCGAGGCCTGAACCTGAAATCATCACCGTGTCAGCATCGACTGGAACATCGAAGCGAAAAGCGCCCGGCGCAAGTGGCTTCGTGTCCAGGACCATGCCATCGCCCAGAAGCGTGAGCGTTACCTCGGCCGCCGCCTTGCCGCGCACGAAGCGCGCCGGCGAAAGGCCGACCGCCCGCGGCAGCTCCTCGCCGGCGAGGCCCGAAGGCGAGCCCGGCAATTCCATAAGCCGCAGCGACTGGTCTTGGTTGTTCGTGCTGACGCGCCATCCCCGCGGCACCGAGACCACAAACCGATAGGTGCCGGGCGCACGCAGCAGCGCCCGGCGCTTTTTCGTCGACATTGGGAAATTGGCGAAGCCGCCACCGTTGGTGCGCAAGGCGGCAAGGAAGGACCCCTTCTCGTCATAGGCCCGCACCACGATGCCCGCGATCGGCCGGTCGGCCTGGCCGAACTTGCCGTCGCCGTCGACATCCATGAAGACGAAGCTGGAATAGTTGAGCAGTCGGCGGCTGCCGCTCCAGTCGGTCCTGGCCGCATAATCCTGAGCGGGATCGGGATTGCCGCGCGCCTTGCGGCGCTTGCGCCGCCAGCGCATGGCGAGCGCGATGAGGGCGATGGTGCCGGCGAGGACGAGAGCGGAGATGAAGAGGACGAGGGCGTTGTCAGCCATGGCGGGGGAGCGATGGCTGGAGAAAGATGTCCAAGATGAAAAGCATAACGTCAGAGCCCCCTCTTTAATGTCTTTCAAATTAACTTGGGACTTCGTGGCTGCACAACCATAACCGGCGAGATGATAGTATCGAACCATCGAAATGTTGGCGGGACAGCGCCCCATTCCCTTGTCCCCTTGTGGGAGAAGGTCAGGTCGCCAGTTCCACCCACACCGGCGCGTGGTCGCTGGCGTTGTCGCCGCCTCGCACCTCCCGGTCGATCCCGGCCCCTTTCAGCTTCCGCGCCACCTTGTTCGACAGCAGGATATGGTCGAGCCTGAGACCCGCGTCGCGCGGCCAGCGGTTCCGCCGGTAATCCCAGAAGGTGTAGAGCTTCTCCTCCTTCGGGAAGACTTTTCGCAGCGCATCGGTCCAGCCCTGCTCGATCAGCGCCGCAAAGGCGGCGCGGCTTTCGGGCTGCACGAGCGCGTTGTCGTCATAGGAGCGGGTTTGGTAGATGTCGCGCGGCTCGGGCACGATGTTGTAGTCGCCGGCGAGCACCACCGGCAGGCCGGTATCGAGCAACTGTTCGGCATGCGCCGCGAAGCGTTCATGCCAGGCGAGCTTGTAGTCGAATTTCGGTCCGGGCTGCGGGTTGCCGTTCGGCGCGTAGAGGCAGGCGACGACGATGCCGTCGACCGCCGCCTCGATGTAGCGCGCCTGGCGGTCGGCATCGTCGCCGGGCAGCGCGTCGCGCGTCAGCACAGGTTCCGAGCCCCTTGCCAGGATGGCGACGCCGTTCCAGGTCGGCTCGCCCTTCCACACCGCGCCATAGCCGGCATTGGCGAGTCGGGTCAGCGGGAATTGGGTATCGCGGGACTTCAGCTCCTGCAGGCAGACGACGTCGGGTTTTGCGCGCGCGAGCCAGGCCAGCAGGTTTTCCAGCCGGCTGTTGATGTTGTTTATGTTGAAGGTGGCGAGTTTCATTTTTGGATGCCGAAGGCGCCCCACACTTCGTTATCCTAGGGTCTGCGCGCGTCGCTTCGCTCCTTGCTCCACCCTAGGATGACGAAGCCGAGGGCGCCATCCAGGCTTTCACCGTCTCCGCCACCGTCTTCAGATGATCCGCCGCCGAAAACCCCGAGATCGCCTTGCGCGGCTTCAAATCGTGGTCGCCGTCCTCCAGCCAGATCACCTGAATAGCCTCGGACAGGCCGTAGGTCGCGACCTCGTCCTTCGTGCCGAACTCGTCGCGCGTGCCCTGGAAGATCAGCGTCGGCGTTTTCAGGCCGGCGAGGTGTTTTGTCCTCAATTGTTCCGGCTTGCCGGGCGGATGGAAAGGATAGCCCAGGCAGACCAGCCCGGCGATCTCGCCCTTGGCAAACATCTCGTCGGCGACCATGGAAGCAACGCGGCCGCCCATCGACTTGCCGCCGATGATCAGCTTGCCGGTCACGCCCTTGGCGCGCAGATCGGCGATCGCCTTCACATATTCCGGGTTCACCGTCTCGGCCCGCGGCGGCGGCTTGCGGTGGCCGTAGCGGCGGGCGGCCATGTAGTGGAACTCGAAGCGCGCGACCTGGAAGCCGGCCGCTACGAGTGCCTTGGCGGTGGCCGCCATCGAGGGTGAGTCCATCGAAGCGCCGGCGCCATGCGCGAGCAAGATGGTGACGGGGGCGGTGTCGGGGCCGTCGAAGAGGAAATAGGTCATGGAGAGATATTCCGCGCCACGGCGAAGCTGCTGATCTCCCCCCTTGTGGGGGAGATGCCCGGCAGGGCAGAGGGGGGCGCGAAGGAACGCCGACTTCGACCCTTAAGAAAAGAGAATTCTAAAGGTCGCGGCGGCCAACCGTTGAGAGGTCGGCGGGACAGCGCCCCCCTCTGTCCTGCCGGACATCTCCCCCACAAGGGGGGAGATTGGCCGTCGCGACGGCCTTCGCCAATCATCGTCACCCCGCCGTGCGCGCCATATGCAAATCCACGAACTGTATCCCCTTCTGCGCCAGCCTTGCCCATTCCGACTCCGCATCCAGCTCCAGATACCGCGCCCACAGCCGCCGCGCCTCGGCAAGATTGCCGGCGTCGAATTCCAGCCGGGCGAGGTTGAACACCGGGTCGGCATAGGCCTTGTCGAGCGCGATCGCCTTCTGCAGGTGCCGGCGGGCCGAGGCCACCTTGCCCTCGTCGCTCATCAGCCCGGCTAGGTTGAACCAGGCTTCGACGAAACCCGGATCCAGCTTGATCGCCCGCGCATAGTCATGCGCGGCCTCCGCCACGCGGCCGGCGCCGCGCAGGCAGTTGGCGCGATTGAAGGCGGCAATCGCATCCTTCGGGTCGATCGCCAGGCAGCGCTGGTAGAGTGCTGCCGCATCGTCGTGGCGCCCCTCCTCTTCGGCGGCTTCCGCCTCGGCGAAAAGCTCCTCCAGCGTGTCGTCTTCCGAGCTGCCGAGATCGAACAGCAGCTGGCCGTCGACCTCGCTCGTCCCATCGTCGAGATAGATCGCGTCCGGCCGGCCGTACTGGGAACCGAGATTGAGCGACTTGGCGGTGAGCGAGGCGACCGGGCCGGAGCGATACACGGAGCGGACGATCGCGCCCCAGGAGGCGCCGCTGGCGATCAGCCCAGCATATTTTCGGGCCAGGATCAGATCGCGGAAGGAATAGGGTTCGCCGTCATGCTCGAAGGCATCGAACAGCGACAGCATGTCGAGATCGTCGCCAGCGAGCCGCGACTGGTCGATGAGCGACTGCCTGGATAGGGACGACGCCTCCGGCGCCTTCATCAGCCCGAGCAGACGCAGGAAACCGCCCTCGCTGATGAGCCGGCGGCCGGCGTCGCGCTCGGCTTTCACGCGACGCTCGATCTCGGCGTCGCCGGTTTTCGTTGGCTTGGCGAGCAGCGCGCGGCCGAACACGACATGGGTGGTGCGCCGGGTGACGCCGCGCCTCAGCTCGGCATGGCGGCGCTCGACCTCGCGCGCGGCGAGCCTGAGCGGAAAGGCGGCCAGCGCGCCGACGGCGCCGAAGACGGCGCCGGGGAGAATCACCGACGTCACTTCTTGCTCTTGCCGACGGCCTTCAGCAGGTTCGCCTTGAGCGGATTTTCAGGCGCGCCGCCGCCGGCAGCCGTCTTCTTGGCGGGCTTGGCCGGCGCTTCCTCGGCCTTGCTCTTCGACTTGGCCGGGGGCTTGGCCTGCTGCGACAGGCTCGCCTTCAACGCATCCATCAGGTTGATGACGTTGCCGCGCTCGGGTGCCGCGGCGATGATCGGCTTGTGGCCCTTCAGCTTCTCGCGGATCATCGCCATCAGCGCCACCTCGTAGCGATCCTCATAGTTCTTCGGATCGAAGTGGGTTTCCTTCTGCTTGATCAGCGCCTGGGCGAGCTCCAGCATTTCCGGGTCCGGCTTGCCGGCCGGGATGTTGCCGAAATATTCAGCCGTGCCGCGCACTTCGTTTGGATTCCTCAAGGTGCAGACGAACATGCCGTTCTCGCGCGCGCCGATCGTCACCACGCGCTCGCGGCTGGAGAGCACCAGCCGGGCAATCGCCAGCTTGCCGGACTTGCGCATCGCCTCGCGCAGCACCGCGAAAGTCTCTTCCGCCATGGCGCCGTCGGGTGCGAGATAATAGGGCGAGTCCTGAAAGATGACGTCGACCTCGCCTTCGTCGACGAAGGCCTCGATGTTCATCGTGTGGTTGGATTCGATCCTGACCGCATCGAGGTCGGCGTCATCGATGATGATGTACTGCTTGTCCTCGTATTCGTAGCCGCGCACCAGATCCGAGCGCTCGACCAGGCCGAGCTCGGGGTCGACCGGCTTCATGTTGATGCGGTTGTGCGTCTTCTTGTGCAGCTGGTTGAACGAGATGCGCTCGCTCGCGCTGGTGGCCGGATAAAGCCGGACCGGACAGCTGACGAGGCTGAGCTTGAGGTAACCTTTCCAACTTGCCCTGGGCGCCATGATGAACTCCTACGCAGCCATGCACTGACATTTTAGCTTGAGCATGATCTTCTCCAAAAACCGGTTCCCACTTTTTGGGATCATGCTCTCTGCAGCGCTTCCCGCTCAAGGACGGTTGGCGCCGTGGAAATCCTACACCGACCCCTCACGATAGCGGCAAATCCCTAGCGAAGTATTTTCTGAGGCGCGGCTGGGACGGGCGGAAGAATAATTCAAATTGTAGAAAGCGTCGATGGATTGCACAGAGATGCCGGCGGGACAGCGCCCCCTCTGTCCTGCAGGACAGAGGGGGCGCGAAGGAACTCAGCGTTCTTCGTTATCTTGCCTTGTCCGTCGTCGGCAAATCCCTCGCAGCCTCGTCGATCTCCGCCCACGGATCCCCCGAGGTCTCCAGCAATCCCGGCAGCGAGGCGTAGTTCAGGTCCTCCGGCGCGTCGATTGCTTCGAGGTCCGTCCAGCTCACCGGCGTCGAGGCCGGCAGGTTGGTGCGGGCGCGCAGCGAATAAGGCGCCGCGGAGGTGTGGCCGCGGGCGTTGCGGTGGAAATCGATGAAGATGCGCTTCTTGCGGTTTTCCTTGCCCATGGTGGTGGTGAAGGTGTCGGGCGCGCTTGCCGCCAGCAAAGTCGAAATGGCGCTCGAGGCCTGGTGCAGTTTCTTCCAGTTCTGCTTGCGCGTCACGGGCACGGTGATGTGGATGCCCTTGCCGCCTGACGTCTTGGCGAACGGCACAAGGCCAAGGCTCTCCAGTCCGCCCTTGATGTGGACGGCAGCCTCCACCACCTCGCGCCAGGAGATCCCCTCGCCGGGGTCGAGGTCGAAAACGATCTGGTCGGGCTTATCGAGTTTCGTGCGGTGCGTGCCCCAGGTGTGGAACTCGACGACGCCGAATTGCGCCAGCGCCAGATAGCCCTTGGCGTCCTCGACCGAGAGGTAGGTCTTGGTCTCGCCCTCGGAATTCGTCGACTCGAACACCGCCACCGAAGGCGGCATGCCGGTGAAGGCGTGGCGCTGGAAGAAGCAGTCCTGCGGCTTGCCGGTCGGGCAGCGCACCAGCGACACCGGGCGGCCGATGATGTGCGGCAGCATGAAATCGCCGACCAGCGCGTAATAGACGGCGATGTCGAGCTTGGTCGGCCCGGTCTTGCCGAACAGGCGCCGCTCCGGATTGGTGACCCAGATGGTGGCAAGGTCGGATTCGGCGATCAACCGCTTGCGCTTGACCGGCACCGGCGTGGTGAGCCCGCCGACGTCGCGCAAGCCGCGAAAGACACCGTGGCGGATCGCATTATCGGCGGTGCGGTTCGAATAGCGGACGCGCGCCGACAGCAGCGGCTTCACCCAATGCATCTCGCGCATGATCTCGCGCGGCACGCCTTCGGGCGGGCTGGCGCCGGCCGACAGCCGCTCCAGTCGGGTGAGCAGCTCTCGTGCCATGTCGCTGTCGAAGCCGGTTCCGACCTTGCCGCGATAGTGAAGTTCGCCATTCTCGAACTCGGCCATGCCTAGCGCCGCCAGACCTTCCGCGCGGTCGGAGACCGTATAGCCGGCGATGACGAAATCGTCCGTCTTCTGCGCCTTCACCTTGGTCCAGCTCTTGGTGCGGCCGCTCTGGTAGATGGCGTCGGCACGCTTTGAGACGACGCCTTCCAGCCCAAGGTCCGAGGCCTGGTCGTAGAGGCCCTGCCCGTCGCCCTCGACATGGTCGCTGAACTGGATGGCGGAGTTGGCGGCCTGACCGGCGAGCAGTTCGGCAAGCAGGGCCTTACGCTTTTGCAGCGGCACCTTGCGCAGGTCCCAGCCGTCGAGGTGGAGAAGATCGAAAGCATAGAAATGCAATTTGGACCCGGCGCCTTCGGCCAGCGCGTCCTGCAACAGCGCAAAGCGGGAGATGCCCCTGTCGTCGAGCACCATGATCTCGCCGTCGATGATTGCCTGGCTGACCGGCAGCCGCGAAAACGCCTGGGGGAGATCGCCGTAGCGCTTCGTCCAGTCGATGCCGCCGCGGGTGATCAGCCGCACCTCGCCGTCGACGACATGCGCCATGGTGCGGTAGCCGTCGAACTTTATTTCGTGCAGCCAGAGCTCGCGTGTGTTCTCCGCGAGGCTCGTGCCGCCAGGCGGTTTCGGCACCTGTGTGGCAAGCTGCGGCTCGATGCGGGCGGGCGGGTCGCCCTTCACGGCGCCGGGCAATGACCCGGGCTTCAGCGAGCCGAGCTTCGGCGGCAGGCGCTGCGGCTTTCTGGGCGCTACCAGCTCCTCGATGCGGCGGCCCGACTTCACGCTTTCCGGACGCGCCTCGAGAATGTCGAGCTTGGTGTCGGAAGCGAGGTCGCGCTCCTTGAACAAAAGCCAGTTCTTCTTGTTCTCGTCCTCGCCGGGCTTGGGCTTCAGCCTGGTCAGCATCCAACCGCCATTGAGCTTCTGGCCGGCCAGCCGGAACTTGAAGGCGCCGGTGCGCAGGCTTTCCTCGACATCCTCCATCGGCGCCCAGGTGCCGGTGTCCCAGACGATCATCGGCCCGCCGCCATACTCGCCCTCGGGGATGACGCCCTCGAAGTCGATATATTCGATCGGGTGGTCCTCGGTCTCGACGGCGAGGCGCTTGTCGGCGGGGTTGAGCGAGGGTCCGCGGGGCACCGCCCAGCTCTTCAGCACGCCGCCCACCTCCAGGCGCAGGTCGTAATGGTCGGCCGTGGCATGGTGCTTGTGGATGACGAAGCGGTTGCCCGCTCCGACTTCTGGCCTGCCCGCAGGTTCGGGTGTGCGGCTGAACTCGCGCTTGGCGCGGTAGGTTTTGAGCTTGGAGGGCATGGGTTAGGTAGGGGCTGCCAAAGACACAAGCCGCGTTCCTTCGCGCCCCCCTTTGTCCTGCCGGACATCTCCCCCACTTGGGGGGAGATCGGACGTCGCGCGGGCTTTCGCCAATTTTCGACGTTGCAGGAATAGCGCCATCGGCGGAACCGCCAATCTCCCCCCTTGTGGGGGAGATGTCCGGCAGGACAGAGGGGGGCGCTGTCCCGCCAGCATTTCGGATTTTCCTATGGCGCAGCGGTGCGAAAGAACGAAAATCACCTCAATCGTCAGCAGCCGGCGTCAGTTCCAGTTCGGCCGGCGTCAGCCCTTGCCGCAGCTGACTCAGCCGGAACTCGTCGACCCAATAGGCCTCGCCATCGACCAGCACGCGCGCCTGATAGGTGCCGCCGGAAAAACTCTGCGCGGTGACATAAACCTTGTGACGGTCGAGCGCCTTCTTCACCGCGGCGCGGCGGGACTTTTCTCTGGCGACGGGACTGGCCATGGCTTCACTCGAAACACGCTGCCGCTTGAATAACGGCTCGCTAAGGATGGCGGAGAGCGGGGATCGAGTCAATTTTCGCGCAGTCGGCGGCGATCACTCAGGCAAGGTCGTCGATTGCCAAGGACCCGGAGCTTCGCCATCCACGGGCTTGACCCGAGGACGGCGAAGTGAGGTGCTGCCGCCTCAATAGTCCATCCCCGCCCCGGGAGGCATTGCGGGACCGGCCTCCCTCTTCGGCTTTTCCGCCACCATCGCCTCGGTGGTGACCAGAAGCCCGGCGATGGAGGCGGCGTCCTGCAGGGCGGTGCGCACCACCTTGGCCGGGTCGATCACGCCTTGGCCAAAGAGATCGCCGTAATCGCCGGTCTGCGCGTTCCAGCCGAAAGAGAATTGAGCGTTCTCGCGCAGCCTGCCGACGATGATCGACCCTTCGGCGCCCGCGTTCTCGGCGATCTGGCGCACCGGCGTTTCCAGCGCGCGGCGCACGATTTCGATGCCGGTCCTCTGGTCGGGGTTGTCGACGGCGGCCGCGTCGAGCGCCTTTGCTGCTCTCAGCAGCGCCACGCCGCCGCCCGGCAGAATGCCTTCCTCGACCGCGGCGCGGGTGGCGTGCAGCGCGTCGTCGACACGATCCTTGCGTTCCCTGACCTCAACCTCAGTCGAGCCGCCGACGCGGATGACCGCGACGCCGCCGGCGAGCTTGGCCAGCCGTTCCTGCAATTTCTCGCGGTCGTAGTCGGAGCTGGTTTCGTCGATCTGCTGCTTGATCTGAGCGACGCGGCCCGCGATGTCGGGCTTGGCGCCAGCGCCATCGACGATGGTGGTGGTTTCCTTCTCGACGGTCACCCGCCTGGCGCGCCCAAGCATTTCGAGCGTAACATTCTCCAACTTGATGCCGAGATCCTCGGAGATGACCTGGCCGCCGGCGAGGATGGCGATGTCCTCCAGCATCGCCTTGCGGCGGTCGCCGAAGCCCGGCGCCTTGACGGCGGCGACCTTGAGGCCGCCGCGCAGCTTGTTGACGACCAGCGTCGCCAATGCCTCGCCCTCGACATCCTCGGCGATGATCAGAAGCGGCTTGGCCGACTGGACCACCGCCTCCAGGATCGGCAGCAGCGCCTGCAAATTGGACAGCTTCTTCTCGTGGATCAGCAGGTAAGGCTCCTCGAGATCGGCGCGCATCTTGTCCTGGTTGGTGATGAAATAAGGGCTGAGATAGCCGCGGTCGAACTGCATGCCCTCGACCACCTCGAGCTCGGTTTCCGCGGTCTTGGCTTCCTCGACGGTAATGACGCCTTCATTGCCGACCCTCTGCATCGCTTCGGCCAGGAAGCGGCCGATCTCGGCGTCGCCATTGGCCGAGATGGTGCCGACCTGGGCGATCTCGTCGTTGCGGGTTACCTTGCGGGCATTGGCCTTGAGCTCAGCGACGATCATTTCCACGGCCTTGTCGATGCCGCGCTTCAAATCCATCGGGTTCATGCCAGCGGCAACGGCTTTCGCCCCCTCCCTGACGATCGTCTGGGCGAGCACGGTGGCGGTGGTGGTGCCGTCGCCGGCAATGTCGCTGGTCCGCGACGCCACCTCGCGCACCATCTGCGCGCCCATATTCTCGAATTTGTCGACCAGTTCGATTTCCTTCGCCACGGTCACGCCGTCCTTGGTGATGCGCGGCGCGCCGAATGACTTGTCGATGACGACGTTGCGACCCTTGGGGCCGAGCGTCACCTTCACAGCGTCGGCCAGAATATCGACGCCGCGCAGCATCTTGTCGCGGGCCTCGGTGTGGAACTTCACTTCCTTGGCAACCATTGGAACCCTCCCTCCGCGAGCCTTCTATTACCGGGGCTCGCACGTCTATCGAACTAGTCTGGCACCGAGGGGTTTCAAGGGCTGCCACCCGGAATTTTCAACGCCCTGTCGGGACTTCAACGCACTGTAATCACGGCGCTATTCAGGATGGCGCGAGCGCAAGTGCGGGTCATTTCGAGAGCGGGCGGATTTGCGCGGTGCAGCATCGGAACACTTCGCCTCATCAGCCCGTTCAGATGGGCCCGGCGATTGTCGACCGGCCTTGCCAAGCAGGCGCGCCGCCTGCAGTAGTGAGCCCCGTCGCGTTTGCGCCGGCGAATGAGGGAGATGGTAATGGTCCAGATCAGGGCAATGGCGAAAGAGGATCTCTCGGCAGTGTCGCGGCTGCTTGGCCAATCCTGGCGGCGGACCTATTCGCCGATCATGGGCGAGGAAAACACCGCCCGGCTCTCCGACGAGAAGCATGCGCCGGAGAAGCTGGCCGAGGAACTCGCCGACGACAACAAGATGTCCTTCGTCGCCGAGCGGACCGACGGCTCGATCGCCGGCTATGCGATGGCTGCGATGGACGAGAAGGGCGACGTCATGCTCGACCGGCTGCATGTCGAGCCGCAGGAATTCGGCAGCGGGCTTGCCGTCGACCTTCTGCGCGCCGTACTTGCCGCCCATGCCGGCATTCCCAGCATCGCGCTGGAGGTGATTGAGGGCAACGACCGGGCGATCGCCTTCTACCGCAAGCATGGCTTCGAGATCGCCGAGCGCCGGCCGGCGGCGCACGGCGTCGGCGGCCATGCCTCGCTGATCATGCGCCGGCTGCTGCCGATGGCTTGAGGCGCTGGACGCTTCGCCTCCCGGCCCTATAATTTCGCGGGTGCTAATTTCTCACCGGAGACAGACAGATGAGCCTCGGCAAGCGAAAACTCGGGGGCCAGGGGCTCGAAGTCTCGGCGATCGGCCTCGGCTGCATGGGCATGAGCCAGTCCTACGGGCCGGCCGACGAAGCGGAGTCGATCGCGACAATCCACCGGGCGATCGAGCTCGGCTGCACCTTCCTCGACACGGCCGAGGTCTACGGGCCGTTCATCAACGAGGAATTGCTCGGACGCGCGCTGAAGGGCCGGCGCGACGAGGTGACGATCGCGACGAAATTCGGCTTCCGCATCGTCGACGGCAAGCAGGACGGAACCGGCCGCGACAGCCGGCCCGAGCATATCCGCGAGGTGGTCGAGGCGTCGCTCACGCGGCTCGCCACCGACCGCATCGACCTGCTCTATCAGCACCGCGTTGATCCGGATGTGCCGATGGAGGATGTCGCAGGCACGATCGGCGAGCTGGTGGCGGAGGGCAAGGTGCGCTTCTTCGGCCTCTCGGAGGCGGGGATTGCCAACATCCGCCGCGCCCATGCGGTGCATCCGGTTTCGGCACTGCAGAGCGAATATTCGCTGTGGGAACGCAACCTGGAGCCCGAGATCATCCCGGCGCTCGGCGAGCTCGGCATCGGCCTGGTGCCCTTCGCGCCGCTCGGCCGCGGCTTCCTCGCCGGCGACGTCAAGCGCGCGGAAGAGTATCCGGAAGGCGATTTCCGGCGCGGCGACCCGCGCTATCAGGGCGAGAATTTCGACGCCAATGTCGCGGCGGCCGCCGCCGTGCGCGACATCGCCGACGCCAAGGGCGTGAAGCCCGGCCAGGTGGCGATCGCCTGGCTGCTCGCCAAGGGTCCGGAATTCGGCATCGACATCGTGCCGATCCCCGGCACCAAACGGCGGACCTATCTGGAAGAAAATATCGCGGCGGCCGGCATCGAGCTCGACGCCACCGAGATGCTCGGGCTCGACATGGCGCTCTCGCCCGACAAGGTGTCGGGGCCGAGATATAACGAGCGGACGATGTCGATGGTGGATCGGTAGGGCCAGCCGATCTCCCCGGGGAGATCGACCCTACTTCTTCTTGCAGTCCGACAATGCCTCCATCGCCTTCCTGGCCTCCCCCTCGCTGGCGTATTTCTTCTTGCCGAGATCGATGACCAGCGTCCCGTCGGGCTTCTTCGGCACGATCTCGCACTGTTTCGATACGGCATCCCTGGCGACCCAGTATTCCTCGGCCGCCATGGCGGGAAGGCCGGCAATGCCGGTGGCGAGGATTGCGATGGCGACGGAGCGAACCATCCTGGCCTCCATTGCTTCATGTTGCTGGAAAGCAGGCCGCAACTGCCATTGGAAAACGCCCTGCCCGCGCTTCTGTTCCGGTGGCTCAGGCGCCCGAATGCCGATCGATGCTGTAAGGGTGCACGGGATAGCCCAGGCCGATCGCCGCGCTCACCCGGTCCATCCATGCCGCGACCGCCGGATAATCGGCAAGCGAAAAGCCGCAATCCTCGGCGCGGTGGCTGTAGGCGTAGACGGCGATGTCGGCGATGGTGAGCGAGCTGCCAACCAGGAAGGGCGTGTCTTGCAGGCTGCGCTCGAGAGCGCCAAGCGCGCGGGCGCCTGCCTCGCGCTTGGCGGCAACCATCGCCTGGTTGCGCTCCAGCCGCCCGGTCAGCGTCCAGAAGCGCAGCGAGCCGATGACCGGCTCGACATGATACTGCTCGAAGAACAGCCACTGCATGATTTTCGCGCGCAGGAATCGATCGGATGGAAGATAAGGCGTGCCCTCTGCGAGATAGGCGAGGATCGCGTTTGACTCGGCAATCGCCTCGCCATTCTCCAGGCCAAGCACCGGAACGGCGCCGGCCGGATTGAGCTTGAGAAATTCTTCCGTGTGGCTCTCGCCCTCGAAGATCGACACCATGCGGGTCTCGTAAGCGATGTCGAGCAGCCCGAGCAGGACGCGCACCTTCCAGGCATTTTGCGACGGCAGATAATCGTAGAGCGTGAGCATTGCGGGTCCCTTCTCGTGCAGGTGGCTTGCTTGGCATGGGCAATGCATGGGCGCCACCCGATTTATGCGGCGATCCGCCGGCGCGGAGGCTCCAGGGTCTCGATCAGCCTCGCCACCCGCGCGCCTGGCAAGCGGCCGGCATTCGAGCTCCATGATCAAATCTGCCGGCAGACAGAATGCGGGTCTTGATTTTGGTCAGACAACCTCCAAATCGACACTTGCCGGTCGCCTGAAGGGACCGGCGACGCCGCCGGTTTGCCGGCCGCGGCTTGCTGGCCACGATTTGTTGGCCATTCGGGCAACGGATCCGACGCGACGGCGCGGTTCGACTTGAGAGTCACACGATCCCAGGCCTGGACATTCGACGACATCCTGACGCGACCAGATGAGGAGGAAATGCAATGGCAATCCGTGATCTCATTCCCTGGGGCCGGGAGGGCAGCCAGCTCTCCGACATGTATCGCGATCTCCATCGTGGGGGCGACCCCTTCATGATGCTGCATCGGGAAATGAACCGCCTGTTCGACGACGCCATGCGTGGCTTCGAAACGCGCATGCCGTCATTTGGCGGGGCCTATGCCGGACAAGCCTGGCCAAGTGTGGAAATCTCCGACGGCGAGACGGACATCCACGTGACCGCCGAGATTCCCGGCATGGAGGAAAAGGACATCGAGGTGCTGCTCGACGACGGCGTGCTGACGCTGCGCGGCGAGAAGCGCGCCGAGACCGAGGACAAGGGCAAGCAATTCTCCGAACGCTTCTATGGCCGTTTCGAGCGACGCATCCCGCTCGGCTACGAAGTCGAGGAAGACAAGGTCCACGCCACCTTCCGCAACGGCGTGCTCACCGTAACGCTGCCCAAGACCAAGCGCGCCCAGACCAAGGCCAAACGCATCGCCGTCAACGAGGGCAAGGCTAGCAGCGCCAAGCACTGAAGCCTAAGCTGCTGATCTCCCCCTTGCGGAGGGGGAGATCGGCCGTCACCGACGCAGTCGCCCAATCTTCCGCCTCACCCCCGCTTTTTGATATCAGCGGCCACCGCCTGCGCCTCGATGCCGATCTCGCGCAGCAGGCCGGTGACCGGGTTGTAGAAGCCGACGAGATAGACGCCGAGCTGCGAGGCGCGGGCATTGACGCCACTGTTCCCCGGCCTGAGCTCCGCCGGCAGGATGCCGTCGAAGCCCGGCCGATAGCCGGTGGCGAGGATCACCGCGTCGAATTTCCTCTCCCGCCCGTCGGCGAACTTGGCGCCGCCCCCGGTGAAGCGGGCGATGTCAGGCGCGATGCCGATCCGACCCGCCTTGATCGCCGCCACGGTGCCGACATCGATGACGGGAATGCGCCCGGCATCGATCTGCGCGAGGATGCCCTGCTTCGGCCGCACGATGCCGTATTTCTCCAGCCTGCCCAGCGCGAGATCGAGGATTTTCGGAAACATCCAGTCGTTCAGCGCCTGCGGCATCGGCCGGCTGGCGATGCCCACCATCTGGATCGGCACGCCGAAGAGCTGGCGCGGCACGATGTGGACGCCCTTGCGCACCGAGATCGTCGGACGGGCGCCGCTTTCGGCCAGGTCGAGCGCGATCTCGGCGCCGGTATTGCCCATGCCGATGACCAGCACGTTCTTGGCCGTATAGGGTGCGGCCTCCGTATAGGCGGCACTGTGCAGCACGTTGCCCTTGAAGGCCTCGATGCCCGGGAAGTCCGGCGTGATGGGCTCGGCATTGTTGCCGGTGGCGATCACGAGCTTGCGGGCGAGGATCTCCCCTCTATCGGTCTCGACCAGGAATTTTCCGCCCGCACGGCGGATCGCCTTCACCGTCACGCCGAAGCGCGGCTCGAGGCCGAAGCGTTCGGCATAGGCATCTAGATAGGCAACCACCTTCTCGCGCGGGACGTAGCGCGGGTGGCTTTTGGGGAACGGCACAAAGGGCAGCGACGAGAAGGATTTCACCGTGTGCAGATGCAGCCGCCGGTAATGCCGCCGCCAAGCCGGCGCCACCTCGCCGGCCTTTTCGAGGATGATGAAATCGATGCCAGCCTGTTTCAGACAGGCGCCGACGGCAAGACCCGCCGGTCCGGCGCCGACAATGACGACATTGGTGTCCAACGTAGTTTCCTCCCCCCAAGGCCATATCAGGCTATGCCGGGAGGCGTGGAAACGGCAAGTGGGGAGAAGCACCTATCCTTCTCCCTTGTGGGAGAAAGGAAGAACTCACTCCATCTCGCCAGGCACTTCGGGCTCGTCCTCGGGCGGTTCCAGGATCTCGATCAGCCGCGACACCCGAGGGCTGGGCATTGCGTGCCCCTCGTTCACAAGCGCCTCGTCGGCGCCGATCCAAGCGAAGGCCTCGCGCAATTCCTCGAGGCTGGCACCGGTGAGCGCGATGTCGGCGATCACGGCCTCATCGACCGGGCCAAGAACGGAAACGATCTCGTTGCGGGTCATCATTGTCCTCCCCCATCTGTCGAGGCGATGGCATAGAAACGGGGGATGGGTGGGACGGGTTCCGAGCGGTGCAGACTCTCTATCTTCCCCCTTGTGGGGAGATAGGCGCTGGCACGCTCAAGCCGAGCTCCGCAGCATCAGCTCCGCGTTGAGCAGTATCCGCTCGGGCTTCGCCGCGGGCGATTTCTCGTCCAGCCTTGCCAGCAGCAGCTCGATCGCGAGGCGGCCGATCTCGTTGTAGTTCTGCGCTACCGTGGTGATCGGCGGGCAGGCGTAACGCGACAGCGGATGGTCGTCGTGGCCGGCGACGCGCAGGTCGCAGTCGGGGCCGTGGCCAACCTTCAGGCCGAGCTGGTAGGCGGCGCCGAGCACGCCGAAGGCGACGCGGTCGTTTGCGCACAGCACGGTCCTGGTCGGGAAGCCCTTGCCCTTCAGGATGCGAAGCGCCTCGTCGAAGCCGAATTTTTCGAAATCCCAGGACCGCACGTCTTCGACAGACACGATCGACGGCGTCATCCCGACTTGCCGCATGGCCTCGGCATAGGCCTCCTGCCGCGCCAAGGCGTTGTTGTTGACCAGCGGCATGGCGAAGTAGCAGGGCGGCTCGCCGGAGCGGCAGAGATAGTCGACGATCAGCCTGAAACTTTGCCGGTTGTCGGTGCCGACGAAGGACGAGGTTTCGTCGAGCGGCGAGTCGACGTAGATCAGCGGGATCGAAGAGCCGAGCTCGGCCAGGATGCGATGATGCGAGCGCACGCCGAGCGGCGCGATGATGGCACCGGCGATGTTCATCGACCGGAACGTCTGGATGGCCTGGTCCTCCATCTCGGCGCGCCCGTCGGAGGAGAGCACGAAGGCGAGGAAGCCGGCCTCGTTGGCGATCAGCTCGATGCGGCGCGTCAGCGCCATGTAGAACGGATCGGTCGAGTTCGGGATGATGACGCCGAGGATGTTGGAACGGCGGCGGTTCAAATTGACGGCGAACATGCTCGGCCGGAAGTCGGACTTCTTCAGCGCCGCCTCGATGGCACTGCGCGTGTTGCGCCGCACCGAGTCCGGATCGTTGAAATATTTGGAGACCGTCGTGCGGGACAGACCGACAAAGGCGGAAAAATCCTCCATTGTCCTTATTGTCTTTGCCATCCGATTGCCCCTGTCCGTACCGCCTCGCGACTATCTACTTGAGTCACCATTTTCGCGCAAAGAAGCCGGCTCGCCCGCTACTGTTCAGAAGAAAACTGTACCTTCATCGTCGCCGGGCTGCCGGCGCTCTTTTCGAAGAAGGGCAACACCTCTGCAAGCGGCAGCTGATGGCTGACCAGCTTCGCCATCGTGCCGTCGTCGCGGCTCAGGATCTCCAGCGCCTGCGGGATGTTGCGGTTCAGCGAATGCGAGCCCGCAAGCCTGATCTGGCGGCGGAAGATCTCGAACGGCGCGACCGAGATCCTCGCGTCAGGCGCGCAGACGCCGAAGACGAGCGCCGTGCCGCCGTCGGCGGTGAGGCCAATCATGCCCTCCACCACCCTGGCGACGCCGGTGGCGTCGGCGACGAAGTCGAAGCCCTTCGCCCTTGCGGCGAGTGCCTGCGATCCGGAAACCAGCGGCTCGAGCGCGAGGCTCTCTGCGAAGGCGAGCCGCGGCTCGCTGATGTCGGCGACCGCCACGCTTCCCACGCCCCTCGCCTTCAGCGACAAAGCCATGAGCAGGCCGATCGGCCCGGCGCCGAAGACCAGCGCGTTGCCAGGCACGCGCCCGCCCGCCCCTACCCCGGCGGCGCCGAGGCCATTCAGCACACACGCCAGCGGCTCGGCGAGCGCGGCCGTTTCGAAGCCGAGATCGCCGATGCCGTGTAGATGGTCGACAGCTACCAGGCTGTACTCGGCGAAGCCGCCATTCTCCGTCACGCCATAGGCCTTCAGCGCGGCGCAGAGATTGGTCAGGCCCTTCGCGCAGGCCGGGCATTGCCCGCACGGGATGTTGGGATCGACGGCGACGCGGTCGCCGGGCTTCACCGATGTCACGTCGTCGGCGACCGCCTCGACAGTGCCGGCATATTCATGCCCGGGAACCAGCGGGAAAGCGCCCTCGCCGTAACGGCCGTGCAGCACGTCGATGTCAGTGTGGCAGAGGCCCGCGGCGCGCACCCTGACCAGGGCGTGCCCCGGTCTGATCTTCGGCGTGTCGAGGTCCGCCATGCCGGCAACGCCCGCGGCTGCAAATCGGATAGCTTTCATCCCGTCTCCTCCAATCGGTCTGGCGGCCCCCCTCAGCTCATCCAGTTGCCGCCGTCGACGTTGTAGGTCTGGGCGAGGATGTAGTCGCTGTCGGCCGAGGCGAGGAAGACCGCGAGGCCTGAAATGTCCTCCGGCGTGGCGAAACGGCCGATCGGCACCGCCTTCGCCACCTGCGCCTTCTTCTCGCCCGGCTTCAGGCCCTGCCAGCGAGCGAAATGGGCGTCGACATCGTCCCAATGCTCGCCGTCGACGACGCCGGGCGCAATGGCGTTGACGTTGATGCCGTGCTTGACCAGGGCGAGCGCCGCCGACTGCGTGGCCGAGATGATCGCCGCCTTGGAGGCGCAGTAGAGCATCGCCAGCGCCTCGCCGCGCCGGCCGGCCTGGCTCGCCATGTTGATGATCTTGCCGCCGCGGCCGCGCTTAATCATCAGATTGGCGACGGCCTTCATCATGAACAGCGGCCCCTTGAGGTTGATGCCGAAGATCCGCTCGTAGCTCGCCTCGGTGATGTCGGTGATCGGAGCCATATCGAAGATGGCGGCGTTGTTGATCAGGATGTCGATGCCGCCGAATTCGCGGTCGACCTCGGCGGCGACGCTCTCGATCGCGGCAAGGTCGGTGACGTCGAGTTTTTGGGCGCTGACCGCCGGACCGATCCCGGCCGCCGCCTGCGTGGCGCGCTCGATGTCGATATCGGCGATCACCACCCTCGCCCCTTCACGCGCATAGGCCCGCGCGAAGCCGAGGCCGATGCCGCGCGCGCCGCCGGTGATGAGCGCAGTCTTGTTGGTCAGCTTCATTCCAAATTCCAGTTTCTAAGTTTCGAAAACGATGTCGGTGCACGCCAAGGAACGCACGGATCCGCCGTTGCTCACGCAATTCCGGACGGAAAAACCGCTGTGCGATTTTCCTGGAATTGCTCGGGCGGATCCGCGCATCCTCCGGCCTGCCGCAGGGAGTTTTACCGCGGGCCGGATGGCCGGGAGAGGCGCACGCTCCGTCTCCCGGCCGGCCTGTTCGGGGCCGCTATTTGATGTAGCCCGCCTCCTCCATCGTCTTCTCGACGTTGGCCTGGGCACCGTTCAGCGCGTCGTCGACCGACTGCTCACCGGTGACGGCGGCAGCGACCGCCTGGCCGACCTGCGTGCCGATGCCCTGGAATTCGGGGATGGCGACGAACTGGATCCCGATATAGGGCACCGGGTCCTTGGACTGCTTGGTCGGATCGGCGGATTCGATCGCGGCAAGCACGGTCGCGGCGAAGGGCGCCGCCTTCTGGTAGTCCGGGCTGGCATAGGTGGATTTACGCGTTCCCGGCGGTGCCGCGACCCAGCCCTCGGTCTCGCCGACGCGCTGGACATAGGCCTTCGAGGTCGCCCACTTCACGAAGGACTTCGCCGTGTCCGCCTTCTTGGTCGAGGCCGGGATGGCGAGGCTCCACGCCCAGCCCCAGGCAGAGCCGTTGGGCGTGACCGCCACCGGCGCCTTGGCGAAGGCAACCTTGTCGGCCACCTTGCTCTGCTTCGGGTCATAGACACGGCCGGCGGCGGACGTGGCGTCGATCCACATCGCGCAACGACCGGAGGCGAACAGCGTCTGGTTCTCGTTGAAGCCGTTGGAGCTGATGCCCGGAGGTCCGTCCTTCTTCATCGTGTCGACATACCAGCCGATCGCCTTCTTCCACGCGTCGGAATTCAACTGCGGCTTCCAGTCCAGGTCGAACCAGCGGCCGCCGAAAGTGTTCACCAGCGTGCCGACAAAGGCCATGTTCTCGCCCCAGCCCGGCTTGCCGCGCAGGCAGAGCCCATACTGCTCCTTCGACTTGTCGGTGAGCTTGTCGGCGAATTCGGTGATCTGGTCGTAGGTCGGCTGCTCCGGCATCTTCAGCCCGGCGGCGTCGAACAGGTCCTTGCGGTAGAGCGTGAAGGAGCTCTCGGCATAGAAGGGCACGGCATAGAGCTTGCCGTCGACGGTGAGGCCGCTGCGCACCGGCGCGATCAGATCGTCATAGTCGTAGTCGTCGCCGAGATCGTTGAGCGGCGTCAGCCAGCCGCTTTTGCCCCAGATCGGCGTCTCGTAGCCGCCGATGGTGAGCACGTCGAACTGACCGCCCTTGGTGGCGATGTCGGTGGTGACGCGCTCGCGCAGCACGTTCTCCTCCAGCACCACCCAGTTGACCTTGTTGCCGGTGGCCTTCTCCCACTCCGACGACAGTTTCTGCATGATGATCATGTCGCCGTTGTTGACGGTCGCGACGGTGATCTCCTCCGACAGGGCAGCGCCTGCCGTCAACGCCGAAGCGGCGGTGGCCGCGGCGAGAATTCCCATGAGCCTACGCATTGGCATTCCGTCTCCTCCTATACGAATGCGCATGTGTAACTGTACATGCGTATAGATTTTATTGCGCTTAAGTAAGGAAGAGTCAAGGTGGTTCGACGCCACTGTGCAAGCGAACGAAGGCCGCAACCGGTGGATGATTTTGTCCATTGTGCGGAGCAGGCCTCCCGTCTAGCTTGCCGGGCCCCGAGGGGAAGCATCGCCATGACGATCGAAATCGAAGGTATCCCGCTCGACGCGCTAAGGGCGCTGTCGCATCAGGAGCAGGACGAACTGCTCAGCTTTTCGCGGCCAATTTCTTTCATGATGGGAAGCGCCACGGTCCTGGCCGAGTTCAACCAGGATGGAAAGGAACTGACCATCAATCTTGCCCATATCGACGGTGGGGGCGAAGGTGTTCTGCTGGTCCTCTGGCGAGCCCTACGAGCGTATGCGACCGAACGTGACTTCCACTCAATTCGCTGGAACGTGCATGCACTGACCTGTGCGAAGCCGAATCCAAGGCTACAGCGTTTCTTGCGGACACATAGCTTTTCCGAGGTAGACGATCCTTCTTACGGTCCGATCTTCACCCGCACGACGAAACTGCTGGTCGCCGCGTGAAGCTCCCACTCGCCATCGCCGCCCTGCTCCTGCCCGCGCCGGCCCTCGCCGATTGGAAGCCGGTCGAGAAAATCGAGCCCTATGCCATCTCCGGGCAGACGGTGGAGGAACTCTATGTCTCGATCGGCGACAAGGGTCCGGTGATCGGCAAGGACAGCGCGGGCAATGGGCGGCGGGCGATCGCGCAGACCAATTTCAAGCTGACCTGGCAGCGGGACTACCAACCGCAAGGCGGCGCCTGCGTGCTGAAGACGGCGCGGCCGAAGCTCATCATCACCTACACGCTGCCGAAACCTGCCGGAAAACTTGCCCCGGCCGTGCAGGCACGCTGGGATGCGTTCGCCGACGGGCTTATCGCGCATGAGAAGGTGCACGGCGCCGGCATCGTCGACATGGTGGACAAGATCGTCACCTTCAGCACCGGCCTCACCGTGGCCGACGATCCCGGTTGCAAGAAGATCAGGGTCGAGCTGACGCAACATCTCGACCAGCTTTCCAAGGCCCAGCGTCAGGCCAGCCGCGACTTCGACAAGGTCGAGTTCGGCCCGGGCGGGAATTTGCAGAAGCTGATCGCGGCGTTTTTGCTCGGGGGGTGAGAGGCAGCGGTCGGCGCCCTGCCCTCCGTGTGAGCAGGGGCACAATGAAGCAATGTCCGCATCCCACACGGATAGCGGCCAATCCAATTTACGCCGCAACGGGCACAGGTCAGGTTTCCCGGATAGGTTGAAATCAAGCACCTTAGTATTTGCTAATGTTATTCAGCCGCTATCCGACAAGGGAGAAGCGGCGTAGCCGGCTCGACTTCTCAGTCCATCCGACCTCCGCGACGAAAGTATAAGGGCACGCACCGCAGCTTTACAGGCGAGTTTGGTAGCGCTACCGTTTCACAGTCGCGTGACCCGGGGGGAGCTGGGGCAACGTCGCCGACGCCAGTGGTGGATGCTTGCCGGCATCCGTTTCAGCCACACCTTGATTGGGAAACGGCTCCCCGCGAAACCTCGCAGGGACCATCGGGAGGAGTTCGATGGCGTCTGTCGCGATTGGCGATGTCTACAAGTCGTTCGGAGCCACCCAGATCCTGCACGGCGTCAGCGTCAATATAGACGACGGCGAGTTCGTCACGCTGGTCGGGCCGTCGGGCTGCGGAAAATCGACCCTTCTTCGGATGATTGCCGGCCTGGAAAAAATCTCACGCGGCCATATTTCGATCGGCAGCCGGATCGTCAACGACGTTGCGCCGAAGGAGCGCGACGTGGCCATGGTCTTCCAGAACTACGCGCTCTATCCGCACATGACAGTGGCCGAGAACATGGCGTTCTCACTCATGCTGAAGGGTGTGCCCAAGGCGCAAAGCGATGCCGGAGTGCAGCGCGCGGCCGAGATCCTCGGGCTGGTTCCGCTTCTGTCGCGCTATCCGCGCCAGCTTTCAGGCGGCCAGCGTCAGCGCGTCGCCATGGGCCGCGCGATCGTGCGCAATCCGCAGGTGTTCCTGTTCGATGAGCCGCTCAGCAATCTTGACGCTAAGCTGAGGGTCCAGATGCGCGCCGAGATCAAGGAGCTGCACCAGCGACTGAAGACGACGACGATTTACGTCACCCATGACCAGATCGAGGCCATGACAATGGCCGACAAGATAGTCGTCATGCATGACGGCATCGTCGAGCAAATCGGACCGCCGCTCGATCTCTACGACCGGCCGAACAACCTTTTCGTCGCGAGTTTCATCGGCTCGCCCGCCATGAACCTGCTCAAGGGCACATTCGCCAACGATGGCGTGCCGTCCTTCCGGGGCGCGGGAGGCGTTTCGGTGCCCTTGCCGAAACCACCTTCGATCGGCAATGGCGAAGCGATGGTGCTCGGCGTGCGGCCCGAGCATCTGCGGCTGGCCGACGACGGCATTCCGGTCACCGTGGTGGTTATCGAGCCGACCGGCTCGGAAGTGCAGATCATCGGCCGGACGGCCGGCGGCGAGGATATCGTCGCCAATTTCCGCGAACGCCATTCCTTCGCGCCGGGAGAAACCATCCGGCTGTCGGTCGAACCCGGCCCCATCCATCTGTTTCACGGCGGAACGGGCCAGCGGATCGAAGCGGCGCGATAGTTCACGCAACGAGGAAAAAGCAGGAGGAGACGAGCATGAAGTTCACCAGACGCGACGTGATCCGCACGACCGCCGGCGCGGCGGCCGGGGCCTTGGGCAGCCGCTTGATCGGCTCACCGGCCATCGCCCAGGAGGGGCTCAAGTACAAGCCGGAGGATGGTGCGAAGCTCCGGCTGCTGCGCTGGTCGCCTTTCGTGCAGGGCGACGAGGACCAGTGGCTGAAGAATACGAAGCGGTTCACCGAGGCGACGGGCGTCGAGGTCCGTGTCGACAAGGAGAGCTGGGAAGACATCCGGCCCAAGGCTGCGGTCGCCGCCAATGTCGGCTCCGGCCCGGACCTGATGCTGGTCTGGTTCGACGACCCGCACCAGTACCCCGACAAGCTGCTCGACGTGACGGAACTGGGCGACTATCTCGGCAAGAAATATGGCGGCTGGTACGACGGCCCGAAACAGTATGCGACGCGCGAGGGCAAGTTCCTCGGCCTGCCGCTGGCCACCATCGGCAACGCCATCGTCTATCGCGAAAGCTGGGTGAAGGAGGCGGGCTTCTCCGAATTCCCGAAGGACACTGCCGGTTTCCTCGAACTCTGCAAGGCGCTGAAGGCGAAAGGTCATCCAGCCGGCTTCACGCATGGCCATGGCGTCGGCGACGGCAACAACTACGCGCATTGGCTGCTTTGGAGCCATGGCGGCCAGATGGTCGACGAGAAGGGCAACGTGACGATCAACAGCCCGGAGACGCTCAAGGCGATCCAGTATGCGCAGGAGCTCTACAAGACCTTCATTCCCGGCACCGAAAGCTGGCTCGACGTGAACAACAACCGCGCCTTCCTGGCCGGCGAAGTGAGCGTGATCGCCAACGGCATTTCGGTCTACAACACGGCCAAGGTCAACAAGGACAAGGATCCGAAACTGACCGAAATCGCCAAGGACATGCGCACCACCAACCTGCCGATCGGTCCGGTCGGGAAATCGGTCGAGCTGTTCCAGGTGACCACGGCCGTGATCTTCAACTACACCCCCTACCCCAACGCGGCCAAAGCCTATCTGCAGTTCATGTTCGAGGAGCCGCAGATGCCGGACTGGATCACGTCGTCGGCCGCGTATTGCTGCCAGACGCTGAAGGCTTTCGAGAACAACCCGGTGTGGAAGGCCGACCCGAACAATGCGGCTTACGCGAAGGCCTCGGCGACGCTGCGCCCCAACGGCTATGCCGGGCCGCTCGGCTATGCCTCCGCCGCGACCATGGCCGACTATGTGCTGGTAGACATGTTCGCCAAGGCGGTAACAGGCCAGGCCACGCCGCAGGAGGCGATGGAAGAGGCCGAAAAGCGCGCCAACCGCTACTATCGCGTCTGATCCTGTTCGACCTGAGCCGGGGTGGCCGCGCCTGTCGTCCGGAGGCATTCGGAACGAAGAGCCGTCCCGGCCGCTCCATCAGACTTCATAGGGAGCCCACGCCATGGCCGTGCCATCCGTTGCCGTTCAGCGACCTCCGTCGATCCTTTCGCGGCTCGCCGAGAGCCGGAATGCTCTTGGCCTCGGCTTCATGCTGCCGGCGGCGGCGCTGCTCCTGGTGTTTCTCACCTATCCGCTCGGGCTCGGTGTCTGGCTCGGCTTCACCGATGCCCGTATTGGCCGCCCCGGCATCTTCATAGGCATCGAGAACTATCAATATCTGTGGAGCGACGGCGTCTTCTGGCTCTCCGTCTTCAACACCCTGCTCTACACGATAAGCGCATCGATCCTGAAGTTCGTGCTCGGCCTGTGGCTCGCTCTCATTCTCAACGAGAACTTGCCCTTCAAATCATTCTTCCGCGCGATCGTCCTGCTGCCTTGGGTGGTGCCCACGGTGTTGTCGGCCATCGCCTTCTGGTGGATCTACGATTCGCAGTTCTCGATCCTGTCCTGGGCGCTGCAGCAAATGGGCCTGATCGACCATCGCATCAATTTCCTCGGTGATCCGACCAATGCGCGCGCTTCCGTCATCGCTGCCAATGTCTGGCGCGGCATTCCGTTCGTCGCCATCACGCTGCTTGCCGGCCTGCAGACCATTCCCCAATCGCTTTACGAGGCGGCCACGCTCGACGGCGCCAGCCGCTGGCAATTGTTCCGCCATGTCACGCTGCCGCTTTTGACGCCGATCATCGCCATCACCATGACCTTCTCGGTGCTGTTTACCTTCACCGACTTCCAGCTGATCTATGTGCTGACCCGCGGCGGACCGGTGAACGCCACCCACCTGATGGCGACACTGTCGTTCCAGCGCGGCATTGCCGGCGGCCAGCTCGGCGAAGGCGCGGCCATCGCGGTCGCCATGATCCCCTTCCTGCTGGCGGCGATCCTGTTCAGCTATTTCGGCCTGCAGCGGCGCAGGTGGCAGCAAGGCGGAGGAGACTGACATGGCCGCGATCAAGCAAGTCGAGCGCGTGGACACCGATGAAGGCGGCATGGGCTACCTGCAGAGCCTGCCGCGCAAGGTGGTGACGGTCTATCTGCCGCTGCTGGTGTTTCTGATCGTGCTCCTGTTTCCGTTCTACTGGATGACGATCACGGCGGTTAAGCCCAATGTCGAGATGACCGACTATGTGAACTACAATCCGCTCTGGGTTGTGCATCCGACGCTGGAGCACATTCGCTACCTGCTCTTCGAGACCTCCTATCCCGGCTGGCTGCTCAACACGGTGATCATCTCGACGGCAGCCACCTTCCTGTCGCTGGCCGCCGCGGTGCTTGCCGCCTATGCGATCGAAAGGCTGCGGTTCTCCGGCGCCCGGCAGGTCGGGCTTGCCGTCTTCCTCGCCTATCTCGTGCCGCCCTCGATCCTGTTCATTCCGCTGTCGGTGATGGTGTTCAACCTCGGCCTCTACGACACGCCGTTCGCGCTGATCCTCACCTACCCAACCTTCCTGATCCCGTTCTGCACCTGGCTGTTGATGGGCTACTTCCGTTCGATCCCGTTCGAACTGGAGGAATGCGCGCTCATCGACGGAGCAACGCGCTGGCAGATCCTCACCAAGATCGTGCTGCCGCTCTCGGTGCCCGGCCTGATCTCGGCCGGCATCTTCGCCTTCACGCTATCCTGGAACGAATTCATCTATGCGCTGACCTTCATCCAGTCGTCGGAGAAGAAGACGGTGCCGGTCGGCGTTCTCACCGAGCTCGTCCGCTCCGACGTCTATGAATGGGGAGCGCTGATGGCGGGGGCGCTGATCGGCTCGCTGCCGGTGGTGGTGCTCTATTCCTTCTTCGTCGAGCACTATGTTTCGTCGATGACAGGCGCGGTGAAGGAATAGCCTCGCCGTCGGCGCTTGCCATTTTCATGGGCAACGCGCCACTCGATGGACGCTGGAGCGCTTCACCGTTTCATGGAAACGGCGAAACGCTCTATCTCTTTTTTTTTTACGCAATTCCGGACGGAAAACCGTTACTTTTCCTGGAATTGCTCTAGGCTAGCGGATCGGCACCAGCTTCGCCGCGTCGCGGATGGCGCGCACGGCGCCGGGATTGGTGACGGGATAGCCAGAGATGAAACCTTCGACGGTGAAGTCGGGGAATTCGGCATCAAGCCGCGCCGCGAAGCGCTCGGCCTCGGCGCCCTCTCCGGCCGCCGCATGGGCTAGCGCCAGGAACATCAACGCATTTGGAGAGTCCAGCGTGCTGCGTCGCAGCGCGGCGATAGCCTCCCTGTGCCGGCCGGCCGCAAACAGGATGCGGCCCTGCATACCGAAATACCAAGGGGGAACGAACGGGTTGAGGCGCATGGCGCGCTCGATGAGCGGCATCGCCTCGCCCGGATCGCCGGCGACCAGCGCCCTGCTGCCGGCAAGCAGCATCAGCGTGTCGGCGTGGTTGGAGCCATATTCGAAGGCACGGCGATAGCAACGCTCCGCCGCCTCGAGATCGCCGAGACAACCCATCGCATCGCCAAGACAAGTATTGGCCGCACTATCGGTCGGGTCGTGCCGCAGCGCGTTCTCGGCCGCCCTGTGCCATTTCTCGATCGACTGCTTCGGATCGCTGCCGAAGCCGTTGCACGCCTCGATCGAGTAGGCATAGGCGAGTTCGGTCCAGGCTCTGACCAGGGTCGGATCAAGCTCGAGCGCGCGTGAGAACAATCTGATGGCTTCTCTGTTGCCGCTCCGGCTGAAGGTGTTGTGTTGTTCGACGCCCAGCAGGTAGCAGTCGTAGGCGCGCAGGCTGGCCGGCGGCTTGCGACGGATCGCATTGCGGCCGACCGTGGCGATCGCACCGAAGCAGCCGGCGAGCACGTTGATGACGCTTTCGGTCAGGCTGTCCTGCAGCGCGAAGATGTCCTCGACGGGCCGGTCGAAACGTTCGCTCCACAGGCTGACGCCGGTCTGTGCATCGGCAAGCTCCATCGTCAGCCGCACCCGCTGCGCGTCGGCGCGCAACTGGCCGGACAGAAAATAGGCGACGCCCAAGGCCTTGCCGTCGGCGGTGAAATCGGCCGGCTTGCTGCCCAGCGCCTTCATAGTGTGGAAGGCAACGACCGGCAGATCCGCGTAGCGGGCAAGGTCGACTGTGATGTCCGACGACAGGCCGTCGGCAAAGCGGCGCCAGTGCTCGTCGGCGCTCAGGCATTCGATTGGAAATATCGCAAGCACCGGCGAAGCGTCGGCGACGGCCGAGGATGGCGCCGGCGCGGCGCCGATAGCGTTTATATGCATGGCGAGCGCGACTTTGCTGCGCACGCCCAGCTTTTCGTAGATCGCCGCAAGATGGGTGCGCACGGTGGACGGCGCGATGAACAGCGCCTCGCCGATCTCGCGATAGGTCAGGCCGGCCGCGAATTTTTCCGCCACCGCGCGCTCTCGCTCGGACAGGGCCGGCAAGGGCTGGCCCGACGAAAGCGCTGCCGGTGTGGGCGTCGCGTTGTGGTTCATCCCGATCCCCTGCCCGCGGAGTGCAACATTATCAAACGTCCGACGCCGCAAAAATACTACAAATGCAGGACCCAAAAACACAGCATGTGGCCGATCCCGCCGCGGGCGTATTCGGCGCAAGCTTTCCCTCGACAGGATCGACGACCAACCGAAGGAGGTTTCCATGCGCCGTATTTCGATAGCGATCGCATGCGCTGTTCTGAGTTTGCCCGTGGCCGGGCCATCATGGGCAGGCCAATGCCGGCAGCTCATCGAATCCGACCTGAAGATCGCCAGTATCCGCCAATATGCCGACCTTCTTTCCGCCGCCGCCCGCAACGGCTGGAACTATACGCCGGCCGCGATCGACAGTGGCTTGAAGCGACATTTCGAGGAAACGAGGCTCCAGTTGATCGCCGCCGGTTACGAGGTGGTTCCCGTCGGCGCCAGGCCGCAGTGCCCTGGGGCCGACGAGTTGGCCAGCAAATGACGGGATTGTCGTAGAGGGCGGCGCCGGCGGCAGGCTCAATTCAGTGAGAAATGAGCTGCCGCCGCCAATCACGGAGCTCAATGATGCATGCGAAAACTGACACACCATTCGCAGCCACGACGCTGACGCGAGGAGAAGCGCTGAGCATCCTTTCCACGGGCATTGCCGGCCCCTGCTGCGGCGAGGCCCATGAGATGCTGGCTTGGTTGTACCTGCTGACGCCCGACGAGCCGTCATACAGCGAAATGGGCGCCGAGCCGACCGTCGATCGCCCCCGCCGATGGCTTAACCTGCGCAGCCTCTTTCTGACCTGACCTCGCCGGCATGTGCCCGTTCTCATGAACGGCGCCCTATACGTCGTGCCTACGGGGTAGCGGCTGGGCTTGAGCTAGCCGGCCGGGACACCGCAATCGGGCCGGCCTGGCTTTCCTAGAAGCTCACCACCACCGCCGCCGCGCTCCGCTTCGCCTCACCATGGAACACCGCCTCGACGTTGTTGCCGTCGGGGTCGAGCAGGAAGCAGGCGTAGTAGCCGGGATGGTAGGGGCGCTCGCCCGGCGCGCCGTTGCCCTTGCCGCCGGCCGCCAGCCCCGCCTCGTAGAAGGCATCGACCATGGCGCGGTCCTTCGCCTGGAAGGCAAAATGGTGCCGGCCGGTGAGCACGCCAAGGGCCGCGCGGCTGTCGGCGCTGGAGACGAACAGCTCGTCGGCCCAGAAATAATCCTCGGCCTCGCCGCCGATCGGGATGCCCAGCACCTCGAGCAGCGCGCCGTAGAAGCGCCTGCTCGCCTTGATATCGCGCACCACCAGATGAAGGTGGTCGATGAGCCGGCCGCGGTAAAGTTCCATGGGGTGCCTCCAAGTTGAGGGGTCAATCTAGAAGGGACGGGAGCCTGGTCAATGTGAAGGCGGAAGGCTGCTGACATTCCGAGACGCCGGCGGAACAGCGCCCCCCTCTGGCCTGCCGGCCATCTCCCCCACTTGGGGGGAGATCAGATATCACGCCGGCTTTCGCCAATCACCGAGGACACGGGAAAAGCGCCGGCGCGGGAACTGCCAATCTCCCCGCTTGTGGGGGAGATGTCCGGCAGGACAGAGGGGGGCGCGAAGGAACGCGACCTTTCTGGCAATAGCCGATATCCACCCCCAAAAAACCAGATAAAAAATGCAACCAGATTGTAGGATCGGTGTCGCCTGCGGCGTCCTTCGGACGCAAGCGGCACGATGAGCCTGGAAAAACCGTGCCGCATCAAACAGGATGCCCTACGGCATGGAGAAAACCATGAACCATTCCTATCGTTGGGTCATTGTCGCGGCTGGCGCGCTGATGACCTGTGTGGCGCTCGGCGCTATGTTCTCGCTGGCGATCTTTCTCGAGCCGATGTCGCTCGACACCAACTGGTCGCGCGCCGGCATTTCCAGCGCCATGACCTTGAACTTCCTGGTGATGGGCGTCGGCGGTTTCGCCTGGGGCTCGATCTATGATCGCCACGGCGCCCGCCCCGTCGTGCTCGCCGGTGCGGTGCTGCTTGGCCTGGCGCTGGTGGTGGCGAGCCGTGCCAACTCGCTGCTGGTGTTCCAGCTCAGCTACGGCGTGATCGTCGGCCTTGCGGCCAGCGCCTTCTTCGCGCCGATGATCGCGCTGACCACCGGCTGGTTCGACACCAACCGCAGCCTTGCCGTGTCGCTGGTCTCGGCCGGCATGGGCGTGGCGCCGATGACCATCTCGCCTTTCGCGCGCTGGCTGATCTCGGCCTATGACTGGCGCACCGCCATGTTCGACATCGGCGTCATGGCCTGGGTGCTTTTGCTGCCCGCCGTCCTCCTGGTGCGTCAGCCGCCGACGGCGGTCGCGGCGACGGGCGGCGGGGCACAGCCTGCCGCCGACGACCCCGGTATGAGCGTCGGCCAGGCGCTGCGCTCGCCGCAATTCCTGGTGCTGGGCCTGACCTTCTTCGCCTGCTGCGCGGCGCATTCCGGGCCGATCTTCCACATGGTCAGCTATGCCATGGCCTGCGGCGTGGCGCCGATGGCCGCCGTCTCGATCTACAGCGTCGAGGGCCTCGCCGGCCTCGGCGGCCGGCTGCTTTACGGCGTGCTCGCCGACAGGCTGGGCGTCAAGCCGGTGCTGGTCACCGGGCTCGCCATTCAGGGCCTGGTGATCGCCGCCTATCTCGGCGCCGGCCGTCTGGAGCATTTCTACATACTGGCCGTCATCTTCGGCGCCACCTATGGCGGCGTGATGCCGCTCTACGCGATGCTGGCGCGCGAATATTTCGGCGGCCGCATCATCGGCACCGTGCTCGGCGCCGCCACCATGCTCTCCAGCCTCGGCATGTCGTTCGGCCCGCTTGCCGGCGGCATGATCTACGACGCCTATGCCAGCTATTCCTGGCTGTTCATCGGCTCGGCGCTGGTGGGCCTGGGTGCTGCCGGCATCGCCATCGCCTTCCCGCCGCAGCCGAGCCGGCAGCGGCTGCAGATGGCGTAAGCGTCGCAAGAATATCCGGCGGTTCCGACCCTCACGGAACCGCCTGCCCGCGATGCGAAACCCATTGCCCGACGACGGCGAGTGTGAAACTCTCCGCGCAGGAAACGCTGCATTTGAAATGCCGGCCAGACCGGCGTGATCCGGGGATATTGCAGTGGCCTCAGGCCTGAAAGCCGCAGAAGCAAGGAATTGGTCCCGCCTGCTGGTCGCGGCCGAGAGCGGCAATGCCGAGGCGATTGGCTTGGAACTCGCGGCGGGCGCGGATATCAACCAGACCGACGAAGGTGGCTGGTCGGCCCTCCACCTCGCCGCGCATAACGGCCGTATCGCCGCGCTCGAAACCCTGATCGGCCACCCGGCAATCGACGTGAACTCTCGAAATAAATGGAAGAGCACGCCGTTGAGCCTGGCCGCGGCCAGAGGTCACCTCGCCTGTATCCAGGCGCTGGTGAAGCATCCGCAGATCGATATCGATGCCCGCGCCGACTATTACGGCAGGACGCCATTGATCGAAGCGGCAAGGAACGGGCACCTCGATGTCGTCAAGCTGCTGGTCGAGCATGGGGCGGACGTCAACCAGGCCGACAAGACGGGACGCAACAGCGCGCTCATCGAGGCGATCAAAGGACGGCACTTCGAGGTTGCGCAATATCTGCTGGCCACCCGGAAGGTGAACTTCCTCAACAAGGACATGCGGCTCAATGCGCTGATCTGGGCCGGCAGCACGCGCAACGCCGAGCTCATCGGAAAGCTGGACGCGGCCATCCACAGCTTCTTCGAGGGCAAGTGAACGGCAGCCGTCGGCTCCCGAACCGTCAGGCCGGCGCCACCCCTTCGAGGGCTATGATGCGTGTACGGGCGCAGCGGAAGCGGATTTCCTTCAGCCGCGCGTATTCCGGTGAATCGTACCAGGCGGTGAGCGAAGCCATGTCGGGAAATTCGATGATGACCAGGCGATGCGGTTCCCAGTCGCCCTCGAACACCCTGGTCGCGCCGCCGCGTGCAAGATAGTGCCCGCCATAACGCGCCTCGGTCGCCGGGACCTCGCGCCTGTATTCGTCGAACACAGCCATGTCGGTGATATCGACATCGGCAATCAGATAGGCGGCCATCGCTGCTCTCCCTCTCAGATCGTCTTCCACATCATCAGGATCGGCACCGGCGCGCCGCCGGTGTCGTCGAAGATCCTCTTCCTCGGTTGGTAGCCGCAGGCCCGGTAGAGCGGCTCTCCGGCCATGGTCGCGCCGAGCTCGACGCGACGGAAGCCCTCCTGCCTCGCGGCCTTTTCGCAGACGGAAAGGATGAGGCGGCCAACGCCGCGCCGCACGAAACCAAGATGCGTGTACATCGCCCTGACGCGCGCCGCGTCCCTGGCGGGATCGTCGCGGTTGCCGGCGGCGCCGACGCCCTTGGCATGGAAGGCCATGCACCAGCAACCGCCCCAGACGCCATTGTGCCGCTCGACCAGCGCGGCGAAGTCCGGCCAGGTGACCATGTCGAGAGGTTTTACACTGAAGCTCATCAACGCCTCCGTGGGCGGCGAGGATAACCGATCCGGGGAGACTTTGAAGCGGGGGCGCCAGAGCTGCCAATCTCACCCCTCGTGGGGGAGATTAGCTAATCACCCGCCCGTGCCCGACCTCAGCGCCTCCCTGCCCTCGTCGTCGCGGCGCAGGCGCTCGTCGGAGATCAGCACCACCGGGCACGGGCAGTGCTGCAGCACGCCGCTCGTCGTCGCGCCGAAGATGAGCTCGTCGCCCGGCCGACGCGCCACGCCCATGACGATCAACGCCACGTTCCTGCCTGCCTGGCGGGCAATGGCATCGGCGGCGGCGGCCCTCGAGCGGATAGCGGTCTCGATCTCGACGCCGTAGCGGTCGGCGAGCGCGACGATGTCCTTCAGCACAGCCTCCCTGCGGCGATGCGAGACGGTGTCGCGCGGTTCATCGCGACCGGGGCGCGCGACATAGAGCATCTTGACCGGCGCGCCGGTGACAGCGGCGATTGCCAGCGCGAGCTCTGCGCCACGGCGGGCGACCGACGTGCCGTTGACCGGCACCAGGATGCGGCCCGACTGGGGTCCGAGCCCCGGCATATGGCGGCCGGCGCCCGTCGGCTTCAGCACCAGGCAAAGCGGGGCGTCGAAGGCGCCGGCAACCTCGTTCAGCCGCCGCGAGAAGCCGCCCTTCGCGGTCACCGCGCGGCCGAGTCCAATGAGCAGCATGCCGTAGCCCTTGCGTGCCTCCTTGGCGACCGCCTCGGCCGAGAGCGGGAGGTCGTGCCGGCGGCGGGTGAGCGGCACCTCGTGCGCCGGCTCCTCATTGGCTTCCTTCGCCGCCTCGCGGCCCTCCTCGGCACCTTTCTCGACCTCGCCCAGATGTGCTGCCTCGCCTGGATCGGCTTCGCTTTCGCCGCTCGCATGCAGCACCGTCGTCGGCTTGCCGGCGCCGATCACTCCGGCAAGGTAGGCGGCGAAGCGGCCGACCACGCCTTCGTCGACCACCACCAAGAGCCGCTCTAGATTGGCGATGAAGCCGCGCTGATCGACCTCCTCGCGCTCCAGCCGTTTCTTCTCCGCCTCGCCCATCGGCAGCCGCCCCAACGCCCAGCGCAGGGTCGGCGGCATGGCCAAGGTGGTGATGACGGCCATGGTGAGGATCATGGTGAAAAGCGTGTGCGAGATCACGCCGATCGAGAGACCGATCGAGGCGACGATGACCTCGGTCGAGCCGCGCGCGTTCATGCCGCAGCCGACCGCGATCCCCTCGGCACGGCTCATGCCGGCGACCTCGGCACCGATGAAGGCGCCGCCGAACTTGCCGATGCTGGCGATCGCCACCAGCGCAACGGTGAGCAGCGCGAGCACCGGGTCGGCGAGCACGGTGAGGTCGGCGGACAAGCCCGCGACGCCGAAGAACACCGGCATGAAAAGTGCCGTGATCACCCCGCGCAATTGCCCCTCGATGTGGCGCGACAGAATCGGCGACTCGCCGACCAATATGCCGGCGACGAAGGCGCCGAGCACGGTGTGGACACCTATCAGGTCGGTGATCAGCGCCATGGCGCCCATGATGGCGAGGATGACGGTGACGACGGCATATTCCGAGCGGAAGGTGTCGTTGGTCCAGCGGATGGCGTCGAAGACGATGCGGCGGCCGAGCGTGAAGGAAAAGACCATGAAGGCGGTGACGGCGGCCAACGTGAAGGCAAGGTTGCCGAGCTCGATGCTCCCCTTTGTGGCGATGCCGATGGTGATGGCGATGATCACCCAGCCGATCGTGTCCTCGATGATGGCCGAGGAGACGATGATCTGGCCGAGGTCGCGGCGCATGAAGTTCATCTCGCGCACCACCATGGCGACGATCTTGACCGAGGAGATCGACAGCGCGGTGCCGAGGAAGAGGCCGGCAACAATGCGCTCGCTGCCGGTGGCAAGCAGCGAGGCCGGCATGAACTGTGCCGCCATGAAGCCAAGCGCAAAAGGCACGGCGACGCCGGCGGCGGAGATGGAAAAGCAGGCGCGGCCGACCCGGCGCACCAGCTTCAGATCCGTCTCCATGCCGGTCAGCAGCAGAAGCATCAAGACGCCGAACTGGGCGATGGCGTTGATCATCGACTTCTGCGCGGCATCGCCGGCGAAGACAAGGCGCTCGGCCGCCGGCCACAGCCAGCCGATTAGCGAGGGCCCGAGCAGGATGCCGCCGATCAACTGCCCCATAACCGCCGGCTGGCCGAGCCGCTCCAGCAACTCGCCGATGCCGCGGCCGACGAGCAGCAGCAGGATGACTTCGAGGACGAAGATACCTTCGCTGGACATGCTGCTCTTCTCGGCGGCCCAGGCGACGGCCGGCACAAAAAGGAGCGCCGTCGCCGCAAGCACGGTCGTCCAGCGCCGACTGAGCATGGAGGACAATTTCTGCACCCCTCGATTATGCCTGGCCATAACGATTCGGCGAGGGCTTCGGTTGCACAACGGCGAAATGCCTAATCTCCTCCACGATGGGGGAGATTGGCGGCTTCAGCGTCCCCGGACAATTCGATTCAAATGCCATCGCCGATCTTTGCTTGTCGGTAAAGCGACTCGCGCATGGTCGAGACAAGGCGGGCAATAAGGAGAAGCTAATGAAAAGCGACTTTGCCGCCGCCCACCTGCACCTCGACAGGGCCTGCCACTATCTTCGCGGCGACGACGAGACCAGCCGCATGGCGCTCGCGGCGCTGGACCTTGTAATCGAAGCGGTCGCCACCGCCCAATATGCCCGGCCCGAGGCCGAAGTGGTGCCTTTTCCCAAGACAGCCTTGCAAAGATAGCCAAAGCCAGTGGCGACCGGCATTGTCACCCACGACCAATCAGGTCCGTCATCGTTTCGATGACCTTGCCGGCCGCCGCGCCCGTCGCTGACCGATCATTGACGATGATCGAGGTACGAAACGGAATGTCGAAGTCGATTTCCCTCAGCGTCAGTCCAAACTCGGAATAGAAGCTTGCCGTGAATGGATCGACGATTGCCAGAGAGGAGCCGCCCCTGACCAGCGCGCAAGCCAGAAAGGATTGAAAGATATCGGCGACGGTGTTGGCCGCTGTCACTTCGAGCAGCCTGGCGCCGTCGCGGCTGCGCCTGAAATAGAGCTCACCCAGCGACGCGAACGGATAACAGGAGAAATCCTCCAGCCGGACCCGTTCGCGCCCGGCAAGCGGATGGTGCTGGTCCATGACGCAGACGCTGTTGCGCTCGAAGGTGGCGACGCATTTGGCATCCAGAAACGACACCTCGGCGTCCACCACGCCAACATCGGTCAGGCGCGAAGCGACCGAAGACACGATTTCCGTCGAGCTGCGCACCGCGATGGTGGTCCTGGCTTCGGGAAAGCGCATGCGAAGCTGCCGGATCGCCTCCGGCACGATGTGGAACGACATCGCGGCCAGGGTTCCGATGCGCACGACGCCGCGCTTGAGCTCCCTGATCTCCTGAGCCGCCATGATCAGGTTGCGCGCGCCATGGAAGGTCTTACCGACTTCGCTGTAAAACAACAGGCCCTGTTCGGTCGGAATCAGCCGGCCGTGCGAGCGATCGAACAGGCTGAGGCCGGTGTCGATCTCCAGCTCCTGCAGGAGGCGGCTGACGCTGGGCTGCGAGATGTTGAGCGCAATCGCGGCGCCCGACACGGAGCCGGCCACCATGGTTGCCTCGAAGGCTTCCAATTGACGGACGCTGAGCCCGGAAAAACGCATCTCTTCCTCCCGGTATAGGATTAGCACATACCGGACGAAAATCTTGATCTTTGATTTCGATGCGTTTCGAGCCCTAGCTGCAAGCCTGGCAGAAACGGGCGGAGACGTCGTGAAGCGAGCCAACCTCATCATCATCTGTGCCGACCAGATGCGCTACGACGCGCTATCGGTCACCGGCAACCGCGTCGCCCATACCACCAATATCGACCGCGTCGCGGCGCGGGGCGCGACCTTCCACCGGCACTTCACGCCCAACCAGATCTGCTCGCCAAGCCGGGCGACGATGGCAACGGGACTTTATCCACGCCATCACGGGTTGTGGCGCAACGGCGTGGCGCTCGACGAGCGGCTCCCAAACCTGTGGCAGGCGCTGTCGCTTGCCGGATACGCCACGAAAGGCGTCGGCAAGCTGCACTTCCAGCCCCTGCTCGCGCCAGCCGAACGCGACATGCCGGAATCGCTGGCTTTTTGGGAAAAGCCCAACAGCGAAGCCTGGCGCGGTCCCTATTTCGGCTTCGACGCCGTCGACCTCGTGATGGGCGAAGCCAACGAATCCACCCGCGCCGGACATTACGCCGCCTGGCTCAAGGACAACCATCCTGAAGTGGTGGACCTCTACGAGCCCGAGGCCAGCCCCGACAGCCGGGCGCGGGATCTGAACGAAGTCTGGAAAAGCGCGGTGCCGCCGGAGCTCCACTACACCAACTGGATCGCTGACCGGGCCATCCAATTCATCGAGCATCAGGGCAAGCGACCGGAGCCGTCCGGCTTGTTTGTCTCGTTTCCGGACCCGCACCACCCCTTCGCGCCGCCCCGGCCCTATTGCGACCTGTTCCGACCGGAGCGGATGCCCGGGCCGGCCATCCGGGCCGGCGAACTGGAGCGCATGCCGGCCTATCTCGGCGAAGGCGACGATCCGACGAAAGTGCCCTACATCGCCAGCGGCGAGCAGCCGCGCGAGCAAGGCTTCCTCCTGCGCACCGACGATATCTCCGAAGAAACGCTGGCCACCGCGATCGCCCACACGCACGGCATGATCCAGATGATCGACGATGCCGTCGGACGGCTGCTCGCGGCCCTGGACGACGCAGGCGTGTTCGACGACACCTATGTGCTGTTCACCGCCGATCATGGCGAATTGCTCGGCGATCACGGGCTGCTGCGCAAGGGGCCGCCGCCCTACCGGCAGTTGCTGCAGGTGCCGCTGGTGCTGTGCGGCCCGGGAATTCAGGCAGGCACCAGCATCGATGCCCTCACCAGTCATCTCGACCTGTTCGCGACCATCGCATCGCTGCTCGGCCTGCCGGCGCCGGCGACCGACGGCAGCGATCTCAAGCCGCTGATCGACGGCCGGATCGCCGATGTCCGCGACGTCCTGTTCGCCGAATACCATCCGCGGCGGGACGCCTGCCTCTACAACCAGTCGATCATCTCCAAGGAGTGGCGGTTCACGCGCTACCCCAACCAGCCTGCGTGGGGGGAGCTATTCGACCTTCGCGTAGATCCCTGGGAGCACTGGAATCTGTTTCCCGAGCAAGCATTCAGCGCGCAGGCGCGCGCGCTGAATGCCGTTCTCGACCAGCGGCTGCCGCCGCGGCCGCTGATAGTCAACGAAGTCCTTGGCGCCTACTGAACCAATGGGAGAATGACATGAACGACAAGAGCGTCTTCTCGAGCCTGGACAGCATGAATCGCCGCATCTTCATCAAGACAGCCGCTGCGGCCGCCTTCGCCACGGCGGCGTTTCCGCGCACCGGCCTCGCCGAGGCGCCGCGCAAGGGCGGCGCGCTGCGCCTCGGCCTCAACGGCGGCAGCTCCGCCGACACGCTGGACCCGACGCAGCTGATCGGCACCTTTTCCATCAACGTCTCGCGGCAGGTCTACAATACGCTGGTGGAGATCGGCGACGACGGCAAGCCGGCGTCGGAACTCGCGGCCAGCTGGGAAGCCAGCGACGGCAACAAGCGCTGGATCCTCAATCTCAGGCCGGGCGTGCAGTTTCACAACGGCAAGGTCTTCGATGCCGAGGACGTCAAATACTCGTTGGGGCTGCATATTGGCGACAAGACCAAGTCGAAGGCCAAGGGGCTGGTTGCCGACATCGCCAAAGTGCGGGCCGCTTCGCCGACGCAGGTCGAGATCCTGCTGAAGTCGCCCAACCCCGACATGGACTACGTGCTGTCGGACCTGCATTTCGCCATGGTTCCGGCGGGCTTCACCGATTGGCTGAAGCCGGTCGGCACCGGTCCGTTCAAGCTCACCGCCTTCCAGCCCGGCGTGCATGCCACGGCCACACGCAACGAAAGCTATTGGCGCAGCGATCGCGGCCATGTCGATACGGTCGAAACGGTGGTGATCAACGACGCCACGGCGCGCGTCACGGCGCTTCAGGGCGGCTCCGTCCACATCATCAACGGCATCGACTACAAGATCGCACCGCTGCTCAAGAAGGATCCGCGCGCCTATCTGGTGGTCACGGAGGGCAAGCAACATTTCTCACTGCCGATGGACGCCACCAAGGAGCCGTTCAACAATCCCGACGTGGTGCTTGCGCTGAAGTACGCGCTCGACCGCGAGCAGATGGTGAAGCTCTTGATGGCCGGCTACGGCAGGGTCGGCAACGATCATCCGATCGCGGCCAGCGATCCGAGCTTCAATCCGAACATCGCGCAACGCGCCTACGATCCGGACAAGGCCCGTTTCCACCTCAAGAAAGCCGGCAAGAGCGACCTTGCCCTCGAGCTGCACGCCGCCCCCGTGGCGTTCGAGCAGGCGGTCAACACGGCGGAGCTTTTCGCGCAATCGGCCAAGCCCGCCGGCATCACCATCAGCGTCAAGCGCGAACCCGATGACGGCTACTGGAGCGACGTTTGGCTGAAGAAGCCATGGGTCGCTTCCTTCTGGGCCGGGCGGCCGTCGGCGAGCATGATGTTCTCCTCCGTCTACGCCTCGGGCGCTCCGTGGAACGAGACGCACTGGAAGAACGACAACTTCGACAGAAAGCTGACGGAGTCGCGTTCGTTCGCCGATCCGGCGAAACGTCGCGAGGTCTATTTCGAGCTGCAGCAGATGATCCATGACGAGTGCCCGACCATTATCCCGGCCTTCGCCAGTTGGATCGACGCAGCGCGCCAGGAGGTGAAGGGATTCGTTCCCAATCCCAACTTCCTGCTCAGTGATCATCGCGTCGCAGAGCGCGTCTGGCTGAGCGCGTGAAAGCTTCCGCCGGAAGGGCGTCGACGGGAACATTTTCCGCCGGCCGCACGTTGTGCTATATGGGGTGTGGCGGGCTCGTTCGGCCGGCCACGGCGGGAGGCGCGTGGCAAGGGGATGTCGCAGGTCCAGACCATAAAACCGGCCGAAGCGGCCGCTCCGCCGCGTGCTTCCGACGCGTTCGCGCTGAAGCTGACCTCCTCCGAATTTGCAACCACCATGTCGCATTTCCATCGCGCCGAGATCGCACGCATGGCTGGCTGGCGCGACCGGCTCGACCGCACCAGCAACTGGGCGATCACCGTGGTGGCGGCGATGCTCTCGGTGTCGCTGTCGACGCCCTCCGCCCACCACGGCGTGCTGCTCTTCGCCATGCTCCTGATCACGCTGCTTCTGTGGATCGAAGCGCGCCGCTACCGCTTTTTCGACGTCTACCGGGCGCGCGTGCGCCAGTTCGAGCGCTATTACTTCGCGCAGATCTTCTCGCCGCAGCCGGATTTTGCCTCCAACTGGCTGGCGATCCTCGGCGAAGGCCTGCGCTCGCCGCGCTTCCTCATCTCGCAGCGCTCGGCGCTGATCCGGCGGCTGCGCCGCAACTACATGTTCATGTACACGATCCTGATGCTCGCCTGGGTCTTGAAGATCACCACGCCCAGCCTGCAGCGCGAAGGCTCGCCGATCGGCTTCGGCGCCTCGCTGATCGACACCTTCCGGGTGGCGACGCTCGGGCCAATCCCCGGCGTCGTGGTGGTGTGCGGCGTCGTGGTGTTCTATCTCGCGATGCTGGCAGCCACCTTCCTGATACACGCCGACGACGGCGAGCTGTCGTTCGGCGACGTGCATGTGTGAGCCGGAGGCCCGGCCTCCATCTTCCGGCGCCCTTCCTCCCGATCACAACCCCGGCGGCCGGACGAAGCCGTCCGTGAGACGCGCCAGCGCCTTCGCCACGGCCAGCAGCTTCATGTCCGAATGACGGCGGCCGACGAGTTGGGCGCCGATCGGCAGGCCCTCCCGGTCGAGGCCGATCGGAATGACGGCGGCCGGATGTCCGGTCAAGTTGAAGCGGCAGGCGTGGCTGAGCGCGCTCCAGTATGGCGTCTCGATGCCGTCGACGGGGATCGGCGCCCCCATCTCGCGGTGGCGGAAGGCGGTGCACATCATCGCCGGGCAGACCAGCACATCCCAGTCGTCGAAGAAGCGCTCCCAGGCGAAGATGAATTCGTCGCGCCGGTTGAGCGCCTCGAGATAGGCGGCCAAGGAAGGCGAGGCTTCGCTCGGCTGCCGGAAGGCCTGCGAATACCAGGTGATAAGATCGGAGAACAGCGCCCGCTCGGCCGAAAAATCATGTCGCGGCAGGGCCTGCCCTACCCGCGCACCGCCGACTTCGATCGCGCCAGCGAAGCCTTCGATCGCGTCGGCGATGTCGAGCGCGGTCGGCACGCCCGGGAATTCGGGGGCAAAGGCCACTCTCAATTGCCCAAGCGGCGGCTCCGGTGCCTCGTCCGTCGCCACCGGCGGCACTTCGGTGTCGAGGCCGTCGGCGCCGGCGATGATGCGGTGCGCGAGGATGAGGTCGTCGACGTCGCGAGCCAAAGGCCCGATACCGAACAAAAGGCGGAAGCTGCGCGGCATGTCAGGCGGATCGGCATAGCTGCCGGTGATCGGCACGGTGGCCCCTGTCGGCATGAAGCCATAGATGCCGCACAGATGCGCCGGCACGCGGATCGAGCCGCCGGCGTCGCTGCCGATCTCCAGCGGCACCAGCCCGGCGGCGACCGCGGCGGCCGCGCCGCCGCTGGAGCCGCCCGGCGTGCGCGTCACATCCCAGGGATTCACGGTGCGGCCGAAGATCGGATTGACGGTCTGCAGGTCGCGCAGCCTGGGCGGCACATTGGTCTTGCCGATGATGATGGCGCCGGCCTTGCGCAGCCGCGCGGCGACGGTGCTGTCCATCGCCGGAACGTGGTCGGCAAAGGCCTCCAGGCCGACGGTGGTGCGCATGCCGGCGGTGGCGTGGCCGTCCTTCAGCGTGACCGGCACGCCATGCAGCGGACCGACGGCCTCACCGCGCGCGACCGCCATATCGGCGGCCCTCGCGCCGGAGCGGGCGGCTTCCTCGTCGAGGGTGACGATGGCGTTGAGCAGCGGATTGACCAGCGCGATGCGGGCCAGCTGCGCCTCCATCGCCTCGACGGCGCTGACGCGCCGCGCGCGGATCGCCGCCGCCAGCTCACCGGCGGTCAGGAAGGTGGTGTCGGAGTGGGTCATGGTCGTGCTCCAGGCAGTAGGAAGTAGCCAGTAGGCAGTAGGGAAAGATCAGACTGGGGCGCCGTGCACTTTGCCCGCCACTACCCTACTCCCTACTGCCTACTGCCCACTCCCTTCAGTTCAACGAAAGCGCCGTGCGGAACTCGTTCGTGGTGTTGCGGTTGGGATAGGGCTCGGCCGGCACCGGGACGCCGAGATGGGCGCAGAGCGGTTCCCAGCCGTCGCCGAGCTTGTGGATCAAAAGGCGCCCGGCCGGCACGGTCTTCAGCACCGCTTCGACATTGGCCTCATAGGCGGCGATCGCATGTGCGCGGTCCTGCGGGCGGCCGCCGAACACCTGCTTGGTCACAAGGGCGACGCCCAACGACTCCTGATCCTGGCTATCAATGACCGCCGGCAGGATGGTCTTTGCGAAACTCTCCCACCAGCTTTCGGGCGAGCGCCAGGTGAGGATGACGCGGGCCTGGGGATAGGTTTCGATCAGCTCGCGCCAGTAATGCGCCGATGGCCAGTCGACGCAGGATTTGTAGCCGGCAAAGAGCCGGTCCCAGTCCGGCGCGGCGCCCTTGGCCAACGCCCGCCAGAGCCGCTTCTGCTCGTCGTGCGCCGTGACCTCCGACATGTGGTGGCACGGGCCGAAGCCGAGCATCGTCAGCGCCTCGCGCATCGAATCCGTGCCGGTTCGGCCGAAGCCGGTCCCTATCACCCTGAGCGACATTTTTCCCCTTCTCCCTCTGCCTCCCCGATGGGTCCGCTGCGGCGCGATCAACCTTCCTGAACCACGAGCCGCAAGCGATTGCCCTCCGGATCGGCGGTCTCGACGGCACCATTGACCTTTTTCGACGGCGCATTGGCTGCGTCGAGCCTCAGCGCCACCGCGGCAAACTCCTCCGCCGACGCGAGCTCGACCGTGAAAAGATCGAGGCCGGCCGCACCCGGCGGCGGCTCACGCAGCTCGTCGCGCGCCCAGATATTGAAGGCGATCATATGCGCGCGGCGCGCGGTGCCGCAGTCGAACATGCCAAACGTCCTGGATTGGATGTGCGGCCTGAAGCCGAGCACGCCGACATAGAATTCCATCAACGTCTCGGGCGCGCGGGCGCGCATGTGGATGTGGCCGATGAAGGCATCCGCGGCCATCCTCTGCTCGACATGGCCGGAATTGCCGAGATCGCGCAGCAGGCCCGGGACGTCCAGCGGCTCGAGCCCGGAATGCGCGCTGCCGTCGGCGGCGATCAGCGTCACGCGGCCATCGGCCGACACTTCCCGGCGCAGGAAGCGCTCCGGCGTGTCGAAGCAGATCTCGATGCCGTTGCCTGACGGGTCGGAGACGTAGAGCGATTCCGAAACCAGGTGGTCCTGGGCGCTGAATCTCAGGCCCGACGCCTTGAGGCGGGCCGCCGCATGGGCAAGGTCGCGGCGGCTCGTGACATGGATGGCGACATGGAAGAGATCGCGCGATTTCTGCGGCAGGGGCGTCTGCGCTCCGGCATGCAACACGATGAGCGTCCGGCCGCCGGCGCCGAGCTTCGCAGTGGCATCGTCCTCATTGACCAGCGCGAGCCCGAGCGTGTCGCGCCACACGGTCAAGGCGGCCGGGATGTCGGTCACTCTGAGATGGACCGGCCCGAGACGGGTGGCTTGAGACAGCAATCCTTCGTCCATCGTCGTTATCCGATTGCGGTCGGAAAGATATTAGCTCTGAACGATATTTCTGTCTTGCGCCAAGTTCGGGTTGACCCCTCCCCGGCGGGCGGCGACTATCGCAATAGGAGTGCACAGGAGGACTTTCCATGGACGAGACCGACCACTGGCGCAACATGGCGAGCGCGCCGCGGGACGGCAGCCGCATCCTGGTGACGGTGCGCTCGTCCGAGCAGGGACCGGCCGAGGTCGACATGGCCTACTGGTCGCGCGCCGACCAGTTCGGCGAAGAAGGCTGGCGGGCGTCGGACTCATCTCCGGGCCGCATCGTCGAATATGCCGAGCCGGAGCTCAGATGCTGGATGCCGCTGCCCTCGGCAGGGCGAGGGTCGATGCCGAGCCCATGGGAGGGCGAGGACGTGCCGCTGGTGGATGGCGAAGGGATTTAGCGGCGGCGGTCTCTCTCGTTGACGATTGGCGAATCGCCGAAGCTGCCAATCTCCCCCCTTGTGGGGGAGATGTCCGGCAGGACAGAGGGGGCGCCGTAGAGTATCAACGTGGGCGACATAAACCTCAGTCCCGCAGATCGACCATGCCGCACACGCCCCTGCCGCCCAGACATCGCGCCAACGCGAAATCGATGCGCCGGGTCATGACCGATGCCGAACTCAAGCTCTGGAATGAACTCCGAGCGCATCGGCTGATGGGTCTAGATTTCCGCAGGCAGTTTCCGATAGCGGGCTACATTGTCGACTTCGCCTGTCCGGAGAAGAGGTTAGTCGTCGAGGTCGATGGCTCGCAGCACGGCGACGCGGGTCTTGCCGAGGCAGATGGTTCGAGAACGAGCCGCCTGGAACAGGATGGCTGGACCGTCCTGCGTTTCTGGAACGACGACGTGATCCGCGACATCGACAATGTGTGCCAGCGCATTGTTATTAGGGCGGGATTGGCTGGTCCGATCTGAGAGGCTGGCGGAGTCGGGCTGCTCGCTAAGTCGGCGGGACAGCGCCCCCCTCTGTCCTGCCGGACATCTCCCCCACAAGGGAGGAGATTGGCAGCTTGGGCGATTTCGCCAATCACCAACGTTAAGGAGGCGCCGGCGCCTCACCCCACCGCCACCATAACCTCCCCCGCCTCCACCTTCGCCGGATACGTTTTCAAATTGATGCATGGCGGCAGGCGTTTTGCCGCTCCCGTGCGATAGTCGAAGGCGCCGGCGTGCTTTGGGCATTCGACCTCGTAGTCCATGACCAGTCCGTCGGCGATGTGCACCGCCTCATGCGTGCAGAGGCCATCAGTGCAGAACACCTCGTCATCCGGTGAGCGGAAGACGGCATAGGTCTTGCCGCCATGGTCGAAGCGGCGCGCGCCTTCCTGTTCGATGTCGTCGAGGCCGCAGGCCCTGATCCAGCCGGTCATTTTCTTCTCCTTTTGGGTGGCGAAAGTCCCCCTCGCCCGGATTGCCAACCGAATTGCGAAGGGCAATTCGGGGCAATCCGACCTCTCCCCAAGGGGAGAGGAGGTTGTCGGCGCCTGCGTCAGCCTCTTCTCCCCTTGGGGGAGAAGGTGGCCGCGCAGCGGCCGGATGAGGGGGCCTCGCCAGGCCTAGTTCTTGTCGAGATACTCCGCCGCGTTCGCCGGCGTCACCAGCTCGAAGGGCACGTAGACGACGCGGTCGACCTTCTCGCCCTTGGCGAGCGCAAGCGCCGCATCCACCCCGCCGCCGCCCTGCCCCTTGGCGTTCTGGAACACCGTCACCGAAAGTTCGCCGGCCTTCATCGCCTGCAGGCCGTCCTGCGTGGCGTCGATGCCGCCGACCACGACATTCTTCATGTCGACGCCGTTGGCCTTCAGCGCCAGGATCGCGCCGATGGCGGATTCGTCGTTGTTGGCGATGACGGCGTCGGGTGCGGCGCCCGCGGTCAGCCAGTTGGTCATCAGGTTCTGCGCATTGTCGCGCGACCGTTCCGACGACTGCTTGTCGGTGACCTTGATGAAGTTGCACATGTCGGTGGCGAAGATCTGCTCGACATCCTTGGTGCGCTGGAGCGCCGCCTGGTGCACCAGGCTGCCCATGACGATGTAGGCTGTGGCGCCGGCCGACTTGCCCTTGGCGCGCAGCATCTTGCAGACCTCGAAGGCTTCCAGCGTGCCGGACTCGACCTCGTTCGAGCCGACATAGACCTGCTTCTCCGGCAGCTTGGCCATGTCGACCGGCTCGAGATTGACGAAGACCAGCGGAATGCCGGCCTTGGCCGCTTCCTCGCTGATGGTCTTCGAAGCATTGGTGTCGACGAGGGTGACGATGATGGCGTCGACGCCCGAGGCGATGAAGTTCTTGACCTGGTCGAGCTGCTTGGCGACGTCGTTCTGGGCGTCCTCGACCTGGATGTCGGCGCCCTTCTCCTTGGCGCGGGCCTGCATGCCATGCATCAGCAGCGTCTGGAAATTGTTGTCGAAATTGACGATCGAGACGCCAAGCTTGGCGGCGAAGGCGGTTGCCGGCATCGACAGAGTCGCGGCGAATGCCGTCGACCACAGAGCGGCTAAAGCCGTCGAGATGAGAAATTTCTTCACGGGTTTCCTCCCTTTGCGGATGGGTGCCGGTTCACCCCGCTTTTGTCTCCGGCCCTTTCGGGATGGTTTAGGTGGATGGCCAAAGGCCATCTCACCAGTGGGCGGCTCAGGCCGACCCATTTGGCTGTCTGTTCGGGCGTCATTTGGCGGCGGCGTTGGCGCGCGCCTTCTTCTTCTCGTAGCGGGCCTGCATGCGCGCCTCGCCGTCCTTACTGCCGTCGTGGAAGGTGCCGAACCAGCGGTCGAAGGGGATCAGGCCATCGCCGTAGTTAACCTCGAAATATTTGTGGTGGAGGTAGTGGATGTAGGCGTGGCTATCGACTGATATGTCCTCGGTCAGCTCCACCTTGTCGAAGCCGACATGGCCGGGAATGGCGCCCAAGCCGGCATAGTGGAGCTGATAGAGCGCCAGCAGCGGGTTCGACGGGATGATCAGGTGCCAGAAGGCGACGCCGAGATAGCCGAGCTGCTCCACCGGATGCATCGACAGCGACGACCAGGGCGACGGGTTGACCGAATTGTGGTGCACCGAATGCACCCATTTGTAGAGCGGCCCCCAGTGAATCGACCGGTGCAGCAGGAAGAAATGCGTCTCGTGAATGATCGGCACCACCAGCGCCAGGCAGAACAGGTAGGCCGGATGCTCGGCGACGGTCAGCCACGGCACGTAACCGTTGGCGTAAGCGTAGAGGATCGCCACCTCGATCGCCGTCCAGATCGGCATGCCGGTGCCGAAGGTGCGCAGCAAGTTGTCGATGTTCTGGCTCTCGAAGAAGAAGGCCTTGCTCTTCTGCTCCGACGGCCATTTGCCGTTGTATTTGAAGCGATTGCCCTGGGCTCTCAAAATGTAGAGTCTAAGCTCGAAGACGCCGAAGAAGCTGAGCAGCGCCGCGCAGTTGACGATGAAGAGACGCAGGATCCAGCCGACGGAGAGCGTCTTCATCGTCTCGACGTCAGGCAGCACGAAGCGCCACCATACCACCGCCGAGAGCGCGAAAAGCACATTGTAAGGCAGGAAATAATGCGGCAGCCATTTCAGCACCGCGAGCGGACGCGGCGGAAAGACGAAGAGTGGCGCGGTGCCGGCCGGTTCGTTCGGCGCCCAGTCGCCCCGCTTGTTGCGCGTGCCGTATTGCAGGTCGTCCATGGCTGATCTCACAAAGACTGAGAGAGGGTGAGGAAGCGGTCGTAGGCGGCATCGTCCATGTCCACCTGGTGCTTCGCGTCCGGGTAGCCGCCGGCCGCGACGTCGCGGCCGAAGGCGCGAAAAGCGGCGATGCGCTTCTCCTGAAGCTCGGCCTCCAGCGTGAGGAAGTCGGCATAGCGCTTGGCGTGGCGCGGATAGTGGCCGGCATGGGTGCCAAGCACGTCGCAGGAGAACAGGTACTGCGTGTCGCAGGCGCTGCCGCAGCCCATGCCCATGGTGATCAGCGGGGTGGCGCGCGTGATGTGCTCGGCGAGCCTTACCGGCACCACCTCGACCTCGATGCAGGCGGCGCCCGCATTCTCGATGTCCTTCGCCGCGCGCAGCACCTTGAAGGCTTCTTCCGCCGTGCGGCCGATGGCGCGGAAATTCGTCCAGGTGGCGCGGTTCGGCACCAGGCCGACATGGCCGGTGACGGGAATGCCCTCGGCCGCCATCGCCTCGATGAAGCGCGGCGAATGCGACGAATAAACCGCATCGGCACCGCGCTTCATCATAGCGAAGCCCAGCCGCACTGCCTCCTCGGGCGAAGCAATCGCGCCATGCGGCATGCCGACGGAGAGGAAGGCGAAGGGTGCCGCCTGGCGAATGGCTTCGAGATTGTGATCGGGCTCGCAGGAAAGAATGACGATGTCGCAGGCCACCGCGGCGGCCGCCTCGGCCGGCGTGTCGACATGCAGCTGCAGCCATTTGCGGTTGCCCTTGGCGCTCTGCAGATCGTAGGCCGTCAGCCGTCTCGTCACCTATGTTCCTCCCCGTTTGGCGGAAAGGATGTGCTCGTGAAAAGTTCCCCTCACCCGGATTGCCAGCCGAATTGCGAAGGGCAATTCGGGGCAATCCGACCTCTCCCCGAGGGGAGAGGAGCCGGGCTGCTGCGTCGGTGCCGGCCCTCTTCTCCCCTTGGGGAGAAGGTGGCCGCGCAGCGGCCGGATGAGGGGGAGTCCTTGCAGACGCTCATCCTCCCGTTCACGGGCGAGTTAGCACCGGAATTGCAGCGAAGGCTCGCGGTTCCTTGATCAAATCAGATCAAAGGTTCTCGGCGGTGAAGGTGATGAAACGGATCGGCGGGTTGTCGACCGGCAGATCGTGCAGGTTGAGCCCTGCCAGCACCAGGTCGATGGCGCGGCGCGCCTGCGCTTCCGGCGCCTGGTCGAGCACGACGTCCATGGTGCCATCGCGCAGGCCGCGCGTGCTGCGCTCGGTGAGTTCGTGGCCGACGAAGAAGATGTCGCGACCGCGCGGATGGCGGCGCAGCACCTCGTTCAGTGCCGTGTTGGCGCCGCCGGCATTGTAGAGGCCGACAAGGTCCGGCCAGCGCACAAACGCCTCGTGCAGTTGCTCGGCATTGCGGTCGCCGTCGTCGAAACCGAAAAGGGCGGCCATGGGCTCGAAATCTCGCCCCTGCTCGATCAGGAAGTCGAAGAAGCCGCGCACGCGGTCGCGGTGGACGCGGTAGATCTGGCTGTGACAGACCGCGACCACCTTGCCCGGCCGCCTTTGCATCTTCGCCATCAGCAGCCCCGCCATGCGCCCGGCGGCGTAGTTGTCGATGCCGACATAGGTGCTCCTGGTGCCGGAAATCTGGGTGACGATCTGCACCGTCGGGATGTTTTCCGACTCGAGTTTGCGAAGCGCCGTGCTCACCAGCGGATGGTCAGGCACGGCGAGGATGAGCGCGGCGCGCCGCAGATCCGGCTCGAGGATGCGCTTGGCGATCGCCGCCGGATTGGCCTCGTCGAGGAAGGTGCGGTGGACGGCGATGCTGCGGTCGAGCGTCGCCGCAATGCGCTCGAAGGCGCGCGACAGCCTGGCGAAGAAGGTGGCGTCGGGCCTCACCAGGATCACCTCGATGCGGATGACGCCGCGATGCGCCTCCGGCAGCCGGCGCGGATAATCGAGCGAGCGCGCCGCGGCGACCACCTTCTCGACGGTCTCGGAGCGCACTCCGCCCCTGCCGTTCAGCACGCGCTCCACTGTCGCCGTGCCGACGCCGGCGCGACGCGCGATTTCGAGGAAGGTAGGCTTTGGAATGGGTGGCTCCTGGGGTGTGTCGGCGCGAGCCTAGACCTTCTCCCGTTGCAAGAGAAGGAGGCGGGGCGCTGAAGCCGCCAATCTCCGACCCGCGGGGAGATCAGCCGTTCCGTCGTCGCTGCGCAATATTAGAAAATACTAATTGACAGCCTGCCGGAAGCGGCGCTCATTCGATGCCGCAAGGATCGCAGCCAAGGCGGGCGATTTCGACCCGCCGACGTCACCTTGGGAGGTCTCAGATGCCAACGATCATCGGCCATCACGACATCAGCAAAGACGTGAACCACTGGCTTACATCGCCCAAGCGCAAGGAGCTGTTCGGCCCGCTCGGGATCACCAATATCCGCACCTTCGTCGACCCGCAGAACCCGAAACGCGTCGCGGTGATGATGGACGTTCCGGACATGGACAAGCTCGCGGCCGTGATGCAGAGCAAGGCGGCCGCCGATGCGATGGCCTATGACGGCGTGGTGCCGGACTCGCTGGTGATCCTGGTGGAGTCGAAGGGGTAGGCGAGCGCGCCCTCTCCTTCTCCCTGGTCTAGAGAAGGTCAGGCGCGTCCAAAGTTCAACGGCGGCGCAGATGCTCTTTCGACAGGCCGGCGAGACAGTATTGATACGATCGGCGTTGCCAGTGCGAGAAGCCGACGCACGTCTCCTCGCAGGTCCATGATGGGCATGGCCGTCAGCCGGTGCGCGCGCTGCTGCTCGAGATAGCACGCGGCGATTCAAGGAAGGTGGGTTTTGGAATGGGCGGGCTCCAGCGACTGACAGCGCGGAGCCTAGCGGTTCTCTCCTGTCGGAGAAGGTGGGGCCGCCGACCGGGCCGCGCGCCAAGCAGCCGATTTTAGATACTTGCAACGGAACTAAAATACCCGCAGCCGCTTTACCCGACGCCGCGTTGGACGGCCGACCCGCCAGGACCGCCGGACCGACGCGGAGCGGATGGCGATGCCGTCCGGACGGGTGGAGGCGGATTTGGCGCTTGAAAATGCGGCGCGTGCCAAAAGCGGCATTCGCCTCATGGTCATCACGGTGGCGGCGGTGCCGCTGCTGTTTCTCTTGAGCGGCCTTGCCATTCGCTATGCCGCGTTTGCCTCGGTGTCCGCGGACCCGAGCCTTGCGGCCTATGCCCGCGCGTTCTGCAAGTGGGACTGTACCTGGTATGTGGACATTTCCGAGCAGGGCTATGAGCGCTTTCCCATTCCGGGCCACACCAATATCGGGCGCTGGGGCTTCTTTCCGCTCTATCCGATGCTGGTGGCCGGGATCCGCTCCGTCTTCCCTTTCCCCACCCTCCTGATCGCGACCGTCGCGTCGCTCGCATGCGGCTACGCTTCGTGCCTGGTGGCATGGCCGCTCATGGAGAAGAACATGCGGGCCTATGCGCTCTATTGCGCATTCCTGATGAGCGGCCCGTTCTCCTTCTACTTCGCCGCCTTTCTCACCGAGCCGCTGTTCGTCCTTCTCACATCGTGTCTTTTCCTGGCGCTCAAACGCTCGAACTATCTCGCGGCGGGCATCTCCTGCGCGCTCCTCTCGGCAACGAGACCTGTCGGCGTGCTTGCCGTTTTCGCGACCGTCATTCGCATGTTCGAGGATCATCGCGCCAGGGGCGGATCGGTCATCGGCTTCCCGCGCTGGCTGCTTGGCCGGCCGGACCTCCTCGTCGCCATCCTCATCTCGCCTGGCGGCCTGTTTGCCTACATCCTCTACCTCACTGTCACGGTCGGGGACGGCTTTGCGTTCGTCCATGTCCAGCGCGCCTTCGGGCGCGTGGCGGGCGATCCGCTGCTGTTCCTGTGGGACGGGCTGTCCTATCATCCCACGAGCAGCTGGCTGCCGACGGCGCCGCAGTGGAGCGCGCTGACGGCGATCGCTGGGCTGGGGCTGTCCGTTATGCTTGCGGTTCGCAGGCAATATGGCGCGGCCCTCTTCTGCGCGATCGCCATCACCCTGCCATTGACCTCGAACCTGGCTTCGATGGTCCGCTATGTCGTCGGCCTCGCGCCGCTGTCGATGCTGGCGGCCGTGCTGCTGTCGGCCTCGAAGCCGACATTCGCGGCCGCCCTGATCTTCTTCCTCGCCACCTGCTACTTCATGACCGTGGCGTGGCTGGGGGGCCACCTTGCGCTGGCTTGAGCTGACGAGATCGACCAGGCCCGCGCAGCTGCTTTGCTGCTACGCGCTGGCGGGCGCGCTCGCGGCGGCCGAGCTCGCCGTCCTCGCTTTGGCCCTCGACCCCAAGGTCAACGACGACTACCGCGCCTACTACATCGACAAGACGACGACCTGCCTCAACCGCGACGCCGTCGGGCGTTACACGCCAGGCCGAACGGTGTCGTTCCGGCCGAATGGGGCCAGGGAGGCAATGCCAATGATGGTCTGCGGCTGGTCAGGCCCGGTTGCCGACGGCACCCATTCGCTGGGCGAGACCTCGCGCCTGCGCCTCGCCATGCCGCCGTTGCGCGACGGGCTGCTGGCGACCCTCGAAATGAACGCCGTCATTCGCCCGCCGCAACTCTCGCAAAGGATCGTCATCTCGGCGAACGGCACCGAGGTGCATCGGGTGACGCTGTCGGGCGCCGCGCCGACGACGGTGTCCTTCGTCATTCCGCAGGCAGTCCTGGCCGGCAACGACAGGCTGGAAATGGCGTTCGACTATCCCGACGGCATCGCGCAGAGCCCGGCCGCGAGCAATATCTACAATCGCGCCATCAAGCTGACATCGTTCCGGCTGGACCGGCTTTGACCCGTCTCACCGCCAAGCTGTCAAACCGGCCCGTCATCCCGGCGACCGCGTTCGGCAAAGACCCACCGGTCGAGCACGAGAAGATTGAGCGCCGGGATAACCAGGCAGGTGACGAGCACGGGAACCACGAACGGCAGCCCGAGCTTCACCGTCAACAGTATCGGGGCGGCGTAGGCCACGGCCAGACCGGTGAGCGTCAGCAAGAGGAAACGCGGCGCCTCGGCGCTATGCGATCCTGCCGACATGAAGGTGAAGAACTTGTGCGCGAGATAGGAAAACAGCGCGGCGGCGGCGTAAGCCACGAACGACGCTTCCACCGGCGCGAGGCCGATCCATCCCGCTCGGGAAAAGAACGCGGCGAGGACGGCATAGAGGATGGTGGCGATGATGCCGACGGTACCGAAGCGTGCCAGGAGCCGCAGGCCGGCGACGCGACGATGATCACGCATGGCCGGAACAGGCATATTGCGCTCCGAGCGGCAGGCCGGCGAATGCGCGCTCGAGCCTCCTGGCTAACGGCCTTGCCGATGGCAGAAGCAGGAAATGCTGGCAGCCGATGTCGCTGAAGCCCGCCTGTCTGAGCAGCGAGGCGGTTTTGCCGGCGCTGAGCAGGACCGCGTCCTTGTCGAAGGGGCACCTCAGCACCGCCATGCGGGTCAGCGGATTGTAGGGATTGTGCTCGATGATGCAGGCGAGCCCGCCTCCGCGCAGGACGCGGCGCAGCTCGCGGAAGAAATCGCGCCAGGACGCAGGCGGCACATGGTGGACAACGCAGCTCGCGAAAGCCAGGTCGAAGGTGCCGTCCTCGTAAGGCAGACGGGACGGGGTGCACGCCCTGTAGGCAACGTGCGGATTGGTGCCGCTGGCGCGCGACAGAGATTCCTTGGAGACGTCGCAGCCGTCGAGACGATCGAAGGCATCTTCGAGATAGGGATGAAGCGAACCGACACCGCAGCCGACATCGAGCGCGCGCACCTGCGCCCCGCCTTGGCGAAGGCGCTGCTCGACCGCCAGTCGCCGCAGAAGCTCGGCTTTGGCACGCAGGAAAAAGTCATGCTGAAGGCCGGAAAAGCGGATCGAGCCCTCGACCACCTCGCCATAGCTGGATTTATAACGGTCGAAGAGTTCGGACATCCGCTGTAACCCCGCTGCCGGACTTGCGGAACGATGCGCGTTTCGCGCCGGAGGCGACGCGCATCCGCCTGTCGAAGCCGCTTAGCCGATCGACCACGTAAAGCGGGCGCCGTTTGACCTCGGCATGGATGCTGCCGACGTAAAGCCCGACCACACCGGTCATGAACAGATTGATGCCGCTGAACAGCGACACGATCACCACCGTGGAGGTCCAACCGGGAATAACGCCGGTGTCGAAGATCCAGGAGAAGATGGCGTAGGCGCCAAACAGCACCGCAAGTGCGGAAATGGCCAATCCGGTCCAGAGCGCCAGCCGCAACGGCTGTTCCGAGAAGCCGATGATGCCGTGAAGCGCAAGATTCAGCATCTTCCAGAACGGGTATTTGGTCTCGCCCAGGGCGCGCGCCGGGCGCTCGAACGGCACCGCCGCCTGCTTGAAGCCCATCCAGCCGAACATGCCCCGGACGAAGCGATCGTGCTCCGGCATGCGCTTGAACGTCTCCAGCGCCTTACGGCCGACCAGGCGGAAATCGCCGACATCGCGCGGGATGTCGACCGGCGTCATCCTCTCAAGGACGCGGTAGAAAAGGCTCGCGCTGAAGCGCTTGAACCAGGATTCGCCCTCGCGCCTGACACGCTTTGCATAGACGATTTCGAAACCTTCCTTCCATTTCGCCACCAGTTCCAGAACGACCTCGGGCGGATCCTGCAGGTCGGCATCCATGACGATGACGGCCTCGCCCGCCGCCGCCTCCATGCCGGCGGTGATGGCGATCTGATGGCCGAAGTTGCGGGAAAGCTCGATCAGCCTGAAGCTCGGTTCAGCGGCGACGATGCGGCGCAGATACCTCACGCTTTTATCGCTGCTTCCGTCGTCGACGAAGATGACTTCGGTCTCTCCGTCCAACCGTGTGGTCAGTGCGCTGATCCGCTCGACCAGCCGAGGCAAGACTTCTTCCTCATTGTATATCGGCAGCACCAATGAGTAGCGTGGGGATAGCACGTTTGCCCGCGTCCGTATGCCGTGGACAGAGTCTCGCATGCCGTTGAAAATGGAAGACCCGCCACAAAGTTCCATGAGAGACGGCTAATTTAGAAATCTTTTCCTACCGGCGTGCCGCAAGCCTCGCCTTGCCGCCTCGCAGTCGGATTTACGACCCGCAAATCCGCCTCCGCAGTGCTCGACCGCGCGGATGATCGCCTCCTCCGCAGCGGCTGCGCTGCGGAGGTCGACCGGACATCCCCGCATGAGCCCCCAGGGAGATTGGACGCTGCGATGCGTCAGAACAAAAACGCCGCCGTCGCGGGGTCCGGCCCGGTGCGACCGTCGGCGGAGTCCATCCCGCGGATGGTCTGCATGTCCTCGCCGTCCAGTTCGAAATCGAAGACGTCGAAATTGCCGGCGATGCGCTCCTGATGGACCGACTTCGGGATGACGATCAATCCCTCCTGCAGATGCCAGTGGATGATGACCTGCGCCACCGACTTGCCGTGCTTCTTCGCGATGCCCTCCAGCGTCGGGTCGGCGAGCAGCCGGCCGCTGCCAAGCGGGCTCCAGCTCTCGATCTTGATGTCGTGCTTCTTGTGGAATTCGCGCTTGTCTCGCTGCTGGAAGCGTGGATGCAGCTCGATCTGGTTGACGGCGGGGGTGACGCCGGTCTCGCCGATGATGCGCTCCAGATGGTCCAGGTTGAAGTTCGACACGCCGACCGATTTGATGCGACCGGCCTGCTTCAACTCGACCAGCGTCTTCCAGGCCCCGACATATTTGTCCTGGCTGGGCACCGGCCAATGGATAAGGAAGAGGTCGATCTGGTCGATGCCGAGCTTTTGCATCGTGTCGTCGAAGGCGCGCAGCGCCGCGTCGCGCTGATGGGCGCCATTGCGCAGCTTCGAGATGATGAACAGCTCAGACCGCGGCACGCCGGCGGCGCGGATCGCCTCGCCCACGCCTTCCTCGTTGCGGTAGCCCTCGGCGGTGTCGATCAGGCGGTAACCAGCCTCGATCCCCCAGCGCACGACCCTGGCCGTGATGTCCGGATCGACCTGCCACACGCCAAGCCCGATCTGGGGAATGGTGGCGCCGTCGTTCAATGTCAGCTGTTCAGGCATGCGGATGTCCTTCTGCACGGTGTTTGCCCCGCTCTATCTAGGCTGCGCTTTCAGTAATGCGAGTCGATGACAACGCCGCGCCATGGAACCTAGTCCCCTTGGCCGACTTATGATTAGGGGCAACCCATGGGTGCCATGGCCGACGTTCGAAATCGTGTTTCACCTGCTCGCGAGAATGAGACAAGCTCGCCGCAAGGACAGGCGCGCAACCGCTTCATCATCGTGATCGGCGCGTCGGCGGGCGGGGTCGAACCGCTGAAGAAGATTGCGAGCGACCTGCCCGCCGATCTGCCGGCAGCCGTCTTCATCGTGCTCCACGTGGGTCAGGTGAGCTATCTCCCGGAAATTCTGGACCGCGCGGGAGCGCTAAAGGCTTCGGTGGCCGAGAACGGCGCGACCTTCAAGACCGGCAAAGTCTATGTGGCTCCGCCCGGCTTCCACCTCCTCCTGCATGACGATCACATGATGCTGCGGCGCGGCCCGCGCGAAAACCTCGCCCGGCCGGCGATAGACCCGCTGTTCCGCTCGGCGGCACTGAGCTATGGCGCCAGCGTCATCGGCGTGCTGCTCTCAGGTTCGCTATCCGACGGCACCGCCGGCTTGAGGGCCATCAAGGCTGTCGGGGGGCTTACGGTCGTGCAGCACCCGAGGGACACGCTGGTGCCTTCCATGGTGGAAAGCGCGCTGCATTACGTCGAGATCGACCATTGTCTTCCGGCCGCGAAGCTCGGCGGTCTGCTCGGGAAATTGGCGGCCGAACCAGCCGGCGAGACCTTCCCCGCGCCACCGGGTGTGAGGCTGGAGGCAGCGGTAGCCGCGCAGGAGCATTCGACCATGAAGAATGAAGATCGACTTGGTGAACTGTCGGTGTTTACATGTCCCGAATGCCACGGGCCACTGTGGGAGATCGAAGACGGTGACATGCTGCGCTATCGATGCCATACCGGGCACGCATTCACCACCGAAGCGGTGATGGAAGCGCAGGCGATCGAGGCCGACGAGATCTTGTGGAGCTTGCTGCGATCGCACCAGCAGCGGGCAGAGTTTGCCCGGCGCATGGCCGAGCGACAAAAGACACAGCAAAGCGCCGAGCTCGCCAACGAGTTCGGCAAGCGGGCCAGGGAATACGAAGCGGATGCCGCTCTGATCGAGCGCATCCTCGAAAGCAGGCGGGTGCAGGCAACACACGATGGCGCAGGCGGCGAGGAAGGCAAGCACAAGGAAGGCAAGGGCTAGTTCAAGCGAGGGCGCGAAAGAGCCCGCGCCTTTCCCCATCATCGGCATCGGCGCGTCGGCCGGCGGCATAGGGGCGCTGCAGAAATTCTTCCCCGAAGTTCCGTCCGACAGCGGCTTTGCCTATGTGGTGATTCAACACCTCGACGCCGAGCACGAAAGCGTGCTTGCCAGCATCATCCAGCGCTCAACCGCGATCGAAACACAAACAGCGGCGGAGGGTGTGGAGATCGAGCCGGACCATATCTACGTCATTCCTCCCGGCGTCTCGGTGACTATCGAGAAACAGCAGTTCCGCGTGGCCAAGATGGCCGCAACACGCGCCAGGCGAACGCCGATCGACGATTTCTTCACCTCGCTGGCGCGGGAACAGTCGGAACATGCGGCCGGGCTGATTCTTTCCGGAACCGGCAGCGACGGCACCATCGGTCTGAGGGCAATCAAGGAGCACGGCGGCCTGACTCTTGCGCAGGAAAGCGCCGAATATGACGGCATGATGCGCAGCGCCGTCCAGAGCGGCCTGGTCGACATGGTGCTTCCCGCGGAAGAGATGGCCGACAAGCTGGTCGGCTATTTCAGCCACGCCAACCGTACCGAAAGCGAGCGCGACCGCCGCAAGCGTGAGGTGGCCGAGCAGCTTTCGCGCATCGCGGCCTTGCTTCGCACGCGCACCGGCCATGATTTCAGCGGCTACAAGGACAACACCATCCTGCGGCGCATCCAGCGCCGCATGCAGGTGCTGCAGATCGACGACCCCACCGCCTTCTACGAACGGCTGCGCGACGAGCCGCAGCAGGTGGATCTTCTGTTCCAGGACCTGCTCATCGGCGTCACCAGCTTCTTCCGCGACCCGCAGGCGTTCGATGCGCTCGAACGCTTCGTCATTCCCAAGCTTTTCGAGGACCGCAAGCCGGACGAGACGATAAGGGTATGGGTGCCGGGCTGCGCCACCGGCGAGGAAGCCTATTCGATCGCCATGCTCTTGAAGGAGGCCGCGCCGCGCGGTGCCGCCTCACCCAACCTGCAGATCTTCGCCACCGACATAGACGAGCGCGCGCTGGAGGTGGCGCGCGCCGGCCGCTACCCGGCGACGATGGCGACCGACGTCACGCCGAAGCGGCTGAAGGAGTTCTTCTCGCGCGAGGACGGCACCTACCGGGTCGCTTCGGAGCTGCGGGAAGTCTGCCTGTTTTCGGCGCACAATCTGCTGCGCGATCCGCCCTTCTCCAGGCTCGACCTGATCGCCTGCCGCAACCTTTTGATCTACATGGGACCGGAACTGCAGGAGAAGATCGTCCCGATCTTCCACTACGCGCTGCGCAACAACGGCTATCTCTTTCTCGGCTCCTCGGAGAATGTCACGCGTCACGCGCGACTGTTCTCGACCATCGACAAGGCGAGCCGCATCTTCCAGAAGCGCGGCGGCGCGGCGCACCGGCTGCCGGAATTCCCGCTCGCTGCCGCGGCCAGGCAGACAACCCCGCATGCGCGCCAGCGGGCGACGACGGTAACCTTGCAGGACGTTGCGGAGCGCCTGCTGGTCGAGCGCTATTCGCCCGCTTATGTGGTCATCAATGCCGCTGGCGAGCTGATGCACAGCTCCGGAGGCACCGGCAAATATCTGGAGCTCGCCGCCGGCGCCCCCGACAACAACGTCTTTTCCATGGCGCGGCGCGGGCTGCGCATGGATTTGAGGGCCGCGCTCCACAAGGCTGTCGGCACCGGACAGGTGGCGGTCCAGAACAAGATCAGCATCGGCACCAATGGCGGGCGCCAGACGATCAGCCTCGCGGTGCAACCGCTGCCGCCCGACGGGTCGAACGACTCGCTCTACATGCTGGTCTTCCGGGATGTCGGCGGCATCAAGCCTGAGGCCGAGGACGAACCGGTCCACACGACCGACGATGTCGAAAGCGCCAATGTCAGCCAGCTCGAAAAGGAGCTCAGGGAAACCAGGGAGCGGCTGCAGATCACGACGGAGGAGCTCGAATCCTCGAACGAGGAGCTGAAGTCCTCCAACGAGGAACTGTCCTCGATCAATGAGGAGCTGCAATCGTCAAACGAGGAGCTGGAAACCTCAAAGGAAGAACTGCAGTCGATCAACGAGGAACTGCAGACCGTCAATGCCGAGCTCAACATCCGCGTCGACGAGCTCAGCCGCGCCAACAACGACATGGCGAACCTTCTCGAAAGCACCCAGATCGCGACCGTGTTCCTCGACCGCGACCTCTGCATCAAGAGCTTCACGCCGACGGCGCGCGATCTGTTCAGGCTGGTCGAAAGCGATGTCGGCCGGCCGCTCGCGCATGTGCGCCCGCGTTTTCCCGCCGACGGTCTGCAGACCGACATGGAGCAGGTGCTGCAGAAGCTTGGCACGATCGAGCGGCAGGTGGAAGGCATCGACAATGGCAGGCGCTACATCATGCGCGTGCTGCCTTACCGCACTGTCGACAATGTCATCGCCGGCCTGGTCGTCACCTTCGTCGACGTCACCCAGATCGCGCGGGCGGAGGAAAGGATCGGCGTGCTCTCGCACGATCTTCGCAACCGTGTCGAAAGCCTCGAGACGCTGCTCGACCTGGTGCCTGTGGGCATCTTCATCGCCGAGGACGGCAACGGCGACGCGATCCGCGCCAACCGCCGCGCGGCGGAACTCGCCGGCCTGCGCGCCGCGGACGGCAAGCTAACGCCAGTGCCGGCCAAGCTGCCGCTGATGATCGACGGCGCCACGGTCGACACGGACGATCAGCCCCTGCAAAAGGCAATGCGGACGGGCAAGGCCATCCCCGGCTACGAGGCGCGAGTCGCGCGGTCGGACGGCTCGAGCATCGACGTGATGATGTCGGCCAATCCACTGTTCGACGAATTTGGCAAGGTGCGCGGCGCGATCGGCACCCTGATCGACATTTCCAGCCACAAGAATGCCGAGCGCGACCAGGAGCGGCTGCTGCATGAATTGCAGCATCGCGTGAAGAACATCCTCGCCACCATCACCGCGCTGACTTCACGTATGGTGCGTTCCTCGGAATCGCTCGACGATTTCGCGAGCGCCTTTCAGGCCCGTCTCCAGGCGATGGCTCGCACGCACGAATTGCTGACCTCTTACCACTGGGGAGGCGCCGATCTCGAAGGGCTGGTGCGGGCGACGCTGTCTTCCTATGGCGGCTATTCAGGCCAGAACGTGGTCATTCAGGGCGAACCGTTCCAGCTTAACGCGAGCGCGGCGGCCACGCTCGGTCTGGTTTTCTTCGAACTGGCCAGCAACGCAGCCAAATATGGCGCGTTCACCAGCGACAAAGGCCGCGTTGATATTTCCTGGCGCATCGAAAAGCCGGACATCTTGTCGATCACCTGGAAGGAAATCGGCGGCCCGACGGTGGAAGAGCCCTCCCGTAGGAACTTTGGAACGACTTTTATCCAGCAGAGTTTAGAGTACGAGTTGGGAGGGAGTGTCGAATTGAACTTCAGGCCAGGCGGCTTGGAGTGCCTGCTTGAGATTCCCTTGCCCCAGACGGAAGCTGTCGACCTGTTGCCCGACGACGAATGAACAAGAGCGCTCCATTAGCCGGCCTGCGGATCCTCGTCGTCGAGGACGCTTTCCTGGTTGCGCTCGATCTCTCCGACGAGTTGGCCGATGCAGGTTGCGATGTCGTCGGACCCGCGCCCTCCGTCCAACAGGCGCTCGAGCAGATCGACGGCGTCGAGCTGGATGGTGCGGTGCTCGACGTCAACCTGCAAGGCGAACGCAGCTTCCCTCTCGCCGAGCATCTCGCAGCCCGCGACGTCCCCTTTGTTTTCCTCACCGGCTATGACAGCGCCACGGTCTTTCCCGACCAGTTCCGCGATTCGCCGAGACTGTCGAAGCCCGTCGACACCAGGGTACTGATCGAGGCGGTCGCGCGGTTTGGCAATCGCGAGCATTGAGGGGTGTTGGAAGAAACGAGGCGCCGATGATTCAAGGCCCCTGATTCCGTCTCGTTCTGTCCAGTACCTCTCATCCGTCGCCTTCGGCGACACCTTTTCCCACAAGGGGAGAAGGGGGAGCCTCACCCCTTCGCTCCGAACCGCAACCCGTCCATCAGCAACTTCACCAGCCGGCCCGAGCGCTCGCGCCAGTCGGGCGTGTTGGGGGCGGAATAGATGCCGCCGAGCGCGTGCATCACGTCGGAGGCGTCGACATCGGCGCGGATTTTTCCCGAGGCGGCGGCAGCCTCGATTAGGCGCCTCATGGCGCCTGAGACGCGCCCCGAGGTGTCGGAGAACAGCGTCGAGTTGGTCGTCAGCAGGACCCGCAGGCTGGTCGCCAGGCCGCGCTTGGTGGCAATGTAGTCGACGAAGCGCTGCATCCAGAGCTCCAGCGCGACATCGGCCGGATGCAGCTGAGCGAGTTCGCCAGCCGCGTGGCATAGCCCTTCCACCTCGCGGCGATAGACCACCTCGACCAGATGCTCGCGCGTCGGGAAATGGCGGTAGAGGGTGCCGATGCCGACCCCTGCCCGCTTGGCGATCTCCTCCAGCGAGGCGTCGACGCCGTCGGCCGCGAACGCCTGCGCCGCAACCTCGACGAGCTTGTCGCGGTTGCGCTGCGCGTCGGCGCGCAACGGCTTTGGTGCCGGCGTTTCCAGCTTTTCGGCAGTCTCTGGCGGCTGTTCAGTCAGTTTTTTCTCCACTCTCGCAATATGGGGCTTGAACCCATGCGGGTCAGCCCCCACGTAATAAGCGGAGGCGCCTCCGTTTTAGTGGAGTACCTTTATCATATAATCAGGGGAAGCGGTATGTCACGTGTTGATGACGAGAGCGTGATCTCCCCCGCGCGGGGGAGATTGTTCTCTCCGCCGCCGGCGCCTCTCCACAATCGCCGCCCTTGCCCCTCTCCTCCCAAGCCCCATTTCCATCCGCCTAGCGTCCAGCAACCGGAGCCCGACGCCTCATGAATGACCAGAGCACCATCAGCCCCACCACCTTATCCATCCATCTCACCATCAACGGCCAGACCCATGCGCTCGACGTCGAGCCGCGCGTGACGCTGCTCGACGCGTTGCGCGAGCGGCTTCATCTGACCGGTACCAAGAAGGGCTGCGACCAAGGCCAGTGCGGCGCCTGCACGGTGCATGTCGACGGCGAGCGCGTGCTTGCCTGCCTGACGCTTGCCGCACAGGTCGAGGGCCGCTCGATCACCACCATCGAGGGGCTCGCCGACGAGGACGGCACGCTTCATGCCGTGCAGGCCGCCTTCCTCGAACAAGACGCCTTCCAGTGCGGCTATTGCACGCCGGGCCAGATCATGTCGGCAGTGGCCTGCATCCGCGAGGGCCATGCCGGCTCCGACGATGAGATCCGCGAATACATGGCCGGCAATCTATGCCGCTGCGGCGCCTATCCGCACATCGTCGCCGCCGTCCGCCAGGCAGCACAGGAGCTCCGCTCGTGAAAGATTTCTCCTACCTCCGCGCCGATAGCGTCGAGGCCGCGCGGAACGCGGCCGCCCTTCCCGGCGCCATGCTGCTTGCCGGCGGCACGACGCTGGTCGACCTCGCCAAATGCGGCGTCGCCGAACCCTCGACCGTCATCGACATCAGTCATATCGAGGGGCTCGGCGCCATCGATGTAACCGCCGACCGTGCCGTGATCGGCGCGCTGGCGAAGATGAGCCATGTAGCCGACAACCCGCAAGTGAAGAGCCACTTCCCGGCCGTGTCGGAGGCGCTGTGGCAAGCGGCCTCGGCGCAGCTCCGCAACATGGCGACCATCGGCGGCAATCTGATGCAGCGCACGCGCTGCCCCTATTTCCGCGATCCCGCCAACTTCCCGGCCTGCAACAAACGCGCGCCGGGCAGCGGCTGCTCGGCCATCGGCGGTGTGACGCGCGGCCATGCGGTGCTCGGTGTGAGCGAGGCCTGCATCGCCACCTATCCGGGCGATCTCGCCATCGCGCTCGTCGCCTTCGACGCCGAGGTCGATCTGGGCGAGCGCAAGCTGAAGGTGGAGGACTTCTTCCTCGCTCCCGGCGCGACAGCCGAGCAGGAGCACGACATTCGCCCAGGCGAGGTGATCATTGGAATAGAGATCCCCGGCTCGGCTGCCGCGCGGCGCTCGACCTACCTCAAGATCCGCGATCGCCAGTCCTATGAATTCGCGGCGGCAAGTGCCGCCGTCGGGCTGGAACTGGAAGGCGACGGCCGCACCATCCGCGACATCCGCGTCGCGCTCGGCGGCGTCGCCACGAAACCGTGGCGGGCGCGCGAAGTCGAGGAGGCGCTGAAAGGCAAGCCGCTCGACGAAGAGATCGTGCGCGAGGCGAGCGAGCTCGCAATGGAGGGCGCGATCGACCATGGCGCCAATCACTACAAGATCGCATTGGCGCCGCGCGTGATCGCGCGCGCCATCCTCAAATTGGGAGAGACGGCATGACCGTTCATGACATGAAACATGCGGCGTCCGACAGCGCGCGCCTCGAAGCGGTCGGCGGCAGGCTGTCGCGCGTCGACGGCCCGGCCAAGATCACGGGCGCGGCGAAATACGCTTTCGAGCAGCAGCTCGAAGGGCTCACGCATGCCGTGATGGTCGGCGCGACGATTGCCGCCGGCAAGGTCACTGCGATCGACACTCGCGCGGCGGAAACTGCGCCGGGCGTGCTTGCGGTGCTGACGCCCGACACCATCATTGAGCTGAAGGGCGCTTCGGACTGGCTGGGCAACCCGCCGGCCACACAAACCTATTGTCCCCTTGCCCGCGAGGTCACCTTTTCCGGCCAGCACGTCGCGGCCGTGGTGGCCGAGACCTTCGAGCAGGCGGTGGCGGCGGCCGCACTCGTCAAGGTCTGGTATGACGAGACGCCGGCCATCGTCGACTTGAGCGACGGCACCGACGGTATCCCGATCGATGCCATGACCAAGGAATGGGGCGACGCCGAAGCCGCTTTCGCCGAAGCGCCGGTGCGTGTCTGCGCGGCCTACAACACGCCGCGCGAGTTCCAGGCGGCGATGGAGCCGCATGGGCTGATCGCGCACTGGGAAGGCGACGCGCTCACCATCTGGGAGCCGAGCCAGTGGCTCGACGGCATGGCGCGCACCTATGCCGAATGGTTTTCGATCCCGTTCGAGAATGTGCGGCTGGTCTCGCCCTATATTGGCGGCGGCTTCGGCTCGAAGGCGCTGGCCTTGGCGCACAGCGCGGTGGCGGCGGCAGCGGCCAAAATGCTCGGCCGTCCGGTGAAACTGGTGCTCAACCGCCCGCAGAATTTCACCTCCTATGGCGGCCGCGCCGCGACACGGCAGACGGTGGCGATCGGAGCCGACCGCGAAGGCCGCATCCAGTCGATCGTGCATCGCGGCGTCAACGAGACCGCCGTCGACGGCATGTGGGTCGAGCCGCTCGGTTCGGTCACCTCGATCATGTACGCCACTTCCAACTTTTCCTCGAAGCAGAATGTGGTTCGGGTGAACACGGTGGTGCCGGGCGCCAAGCGTGCGCCTGGCGAGAACCCGAGCGCCTTCGGCATCGAATGCGCGATCGACGAGCTCGCCTATGAGCTTGGACTGGATCCGCTGGAGATCCGGCTGATCAACTATGCCGAGCGGGATCCGCATGCGAGGAAGCCGTGGTCGACACGCCAATTGCGCGAAGCCTTTGCCGTCGGCGCGGAAGCCTTCGGCTGGGCGAAGCGTTCACCGGCGCCCCGCTCGATGCGCGACGGCCACCAGCTTATCGGCTGGGGCGTGGCGGCCGGCACCTATCCGGTGCGGCGCGCCTATGGCGAGGCGGTGGTGAAGCTCCTGGCCGACGGCTCGGCCGAGGTCGAAAGCTCCTCCATCGACATGGGCCAGGGCACCTACACGATCCTGGCGCAGACCGCCGCCGAGACGCTCGGCGTGCCGGTGGAACGCGTGTCGGTGAAGCTCGGCGACTCGCGTCTTGCGCGGGCCGGCGTCACCGGCGGCTCGCGCCTCGCCGGCGTCATGACCGGTGCCGTCTACAAGGCGGCCGGCCAGGCGCTGGACGAGTTGATCGGGCTGGCGCTCTCCGATCCGCGCTCGCCCTTCCATGGGCTGCAGGCGAACACGCTGGTCGTGAAGGACGGCCGCATCGCCTCGCCACGCGGCGACGGGCCGGAGATTTCGATTCCCGAGCTGATGAGCATGCTTGGCCGCGAGCGGATCGAGGCCAAGGGCGACACCGTTCCGGCCAGCTTCACGCCACAGCAGCGCTACAACAACTACACCACCATCGCCGTTGCGCTGCCGCATACCGAGGGCGACTATTCGCGCCATTCCTGGTGCGCGCATTTCGTCGAGGTGCGCGTCGACGAGGATTTCGGCACCGCGCGCGTGTCGCGCGTGGTGTCGGCGCTGGATTCCGGCCGGCTCTACAACCCGAAGCTGGCCGAGAGCCAGTGGAAGGGCGGCATCATCATGGGCATCGGCCAGGCGCTTCTCGAAGAAGGCATCGTCGACCGCCGCCACGGCCGCATCGTCAACGGCAACCTCGCCGACTACATGCTGCCGACCAACGCCGACATCCCCGACATCCAGACGATTTCGGTCGGCATCCCCGACCCGCACTCCTCCGCGCTCGGCGGCAAGGGCGTGGGGGAGCTCGGCATCGTCGGCGTGGCGCCCGCGATAGCCAACGCAGTGTTCCATGCGACGGGGAAGCGGGTGCGCGACCTGCCGATCACACTGGAGAAGTTGATTTAGCGCCGGCGTAGAAGCTGCCGATCTCCCCCCAAGTGGGGGAGATGGCCGGCAGGCCAGAGGGGGGCGCGAAGGAACGAGACCTCTCCGGCAACGCTGGGTGCATTGGTAACTTACGAAAGTATCCGACCACGGATTAGCTGATACGCCGGCGGGACAGCGCCCCCCTCTGTCCTGCCGGACATCTCCCCCACAAGGGAGGAGATCGGCAGTCTGCCCGCTTTCGCCAATTTCCAGCGTCAGCCATCCCTTACCAATCCAGGCGGAATACCAACTTGCCGAAGTGCAGTCCGCCGGCGGCCATGTGGGTGTAGGCTTCGGTCGCCTCGTTTTGTGAAAACACCTTGTCGACGAACGGCTCGATCCCGGCAGCGCCGACGGCGCGGGCGGCGTCGCGCAGGTCGGACACCGATCCGGTGTTGTTGCCTACCACCTTCAGCGCCTTGATGATGATCGGCAGCAGATTGACGGTCGCCTCGGCGCCGGTGACGAAGCCGATGGTGAACAGCGTGCCGCCGGGCGCGGTGGCGTTGACCGCTCGGGCGAAGGTGGCGGTGCCGCCGGTCTCGACGACGAGGTCGGCGCCGAGGCCATCAGTCAATTCCAGTACCTTGCCGTCCCAGTCCGGCGTCGTGCGGTAGTTGATGAGATGATCGGCGCCGAGCGCCTTGGCCCGCTCCAGCTTCTCGTCCGACGACGAGGTGATGATGACGGTGGCGCCGGCCGCTTTGGCAAGCTGCAGCGTGTAAATCGAAACGCCGCCGGTGCCGAGCAGCACGACGACCGAGCCCGGCCCGACATCGGCGGCGCGCAGCGCGTTCCAGGCGGTGGTGCCGGCGATGGGGAGCGTCGAGGCCGCCTCGAAGGAGAGATGCGCCGGAACCGGCACGACCGAATTGGCCGGCAGCGCCACATATTCTGCGAGCGACCCGGGCAGCGAGATGCCGCGCATCTGCGTCATCTCGTAAGGCCGCGGCCGGCCGCCGATCCAACGCGGCTTGGCGTGGGCGACGACGCGGTCGCCGACGGCGAACCTTGTCACGCCCTCGCCGAGCGCGACGATCTCGCCGGCGCCGTCGGCGACGGGAATGAGCGGGAAGACCGGTCCAGGATAATTGCCGCTCGCCACTGCGACGTCGACGAAATTCAGGCTCGCCGCGCGCTGGCGGATCAGCACCTCGCCGCGTTGTGGTTCGGGCGTGGCGACGCTGGCGGCGCGGAAGGCGTCCAGCCTGGGCTGGCTGAGTTCGATGGCTTTCATGGGTTCACTCCGTGGGTAACCGATCAAGGGTTGAGTGAACCTATCTGCTGCTCTATTCCTTGATAATTGTCGGCTTCTGCATTTGAGTATTGCAAATCATGCAGCAATCTCATGAACCCTCCACCCTTGCCGAAATGGCCGCCTTCGCGGCTGTCGCCGAGGCGCGCTCCTTCACTCGGGCGGCAGCGAAAGTCGGGCGCGACGCGACCATCCTGTCGCGTCGGCTGCAGTCGCTGGAAGAGCGGCTGGGAGTGCGGCTGCTCCACCGCACGACGCGCAGCGTATCGCTGACCGAGGCGGGCGCGGAATTCCTTGTGCGCGTGCGCGCCATCCTCGCCTCAGTCGACGAGGCCGAAGCCGCCGCCTCCGCACATGCGGGCGGCGGGCCGCGCGGCCTGCTAAGGCTGGCGCTGCCCGGCACGTTCGGCCGCATGTGGATAGCACCGTTCCTGCCGCAGTTCCTCGCCGAGTTCCCGGACGTGCGCATCGAAGCCGAATTCTCCAACCGCTTCGCCGATCTCGTCGCGGAGAATTTCGACGTCGCTGTCCGGCTGGGCAGCCTGGAGGATTCTCGCCTGGTGGCGCGCAAGGTGGCGACGCGGCGCCGGCTGCTTTGCGCCGCGCCCTCCTACCTCGCCCGAAAAGGCCGGCCGCAGACACCGCAGGCGCTGCTCGAACATTCCTGTCTCGGCTTCACCGGCTTCCAGACCTTCCCGGCCTGGGAGATGACCGACCGCGAAGGCCGGCGCGTGCGCGTCGAGGTTTCGGGGCCGCTGGTCAGCGACGACGCCGAGGTGCTGGTCGAAGCCGCCGTGCAGGGCGCAGGCCTGATGATGAGCACCGACTGGCTGGTCGGACGCGAGCTCGCCGACGGGCGGCTGGTGCCGATCCTGGAAGACTGGACGCTGGCCGACGAGGGCGCGGTCTATGTCGTCATGCCCTCGGCCAAAGGCCAAGCCGCCAAGACCCGTGCCTTCGCCGACTGGATCGGTAAGCGATTTTCACCCGAGCCGCCGTGGCGGCGATGAGGACCGCGGCAAACTCGCGACAAGTCCCTACCCCGCCAGCAAATTCGCATCCCTCGCCAGCCGCCAGCGCCCGTCGCCTTCCTTGCGCAGCAGCGTCAGCGTATAGCCGGAGCGCCGCACCGGCTCGCCACCCGGCGGCGTCACCGTCATGTCGATGCGGTTGCGGATATAGGCCCAGTCGCCGAGAACGTTGAGCTCGACGATGTCGCTGTCGCCGTCGATCCTTGTCTCGCCCATGCCCTTCGAGGCGGCGGCGAAGGCTTCCTTGCCGAATGGCGCCTTGCCGGGAACCATGAAGACGACGTCGTCCGTCATCAGGCCGAGCACCGTCTCCAGGTCGCCCTTGCGGCTCGCCGCCATCCAGGTCTCGACCACCCGCCGGATCGCGGCCTCGTCATCGGTCATTGGTTCGCTTCCTTGCAATCGTAAGGCGGTCGGATCCGCTCAATACGTGGTGCAACCGCCGCCACTGGCAATGCCCGGCGTCGGAACCCGCCTCCATCGCCCGCGTTTGCTGACGAGCGCTTCACGAATGGAGATGGACCATGGCAAGCGTAGCCGACCGCGATCCGCTGCATCACACGCAGAAAATGCAGAAAGCACTCCAGGAGATTCAAGCTCACCTGCGGGAAGACATCGAAAAGGTCGATGAGCCCCAGTTCAAGGCAATGTTCGAAACGTCGGCGGAGGTCCTGGGCGGCCTGATCAAGGCCTTTCGGGACTATGAGCAGAAGAATGAGGCTGCCTGGCGGTAGCCGGCCGGCGCATTTCACCGCTTCACGGAAACAGCGAACCGCTCTATCTCTCGGAAGACCGCTACGCACTTTTCCGGGATTTGCGGCGAGGTCAGCGAGGCGAGACGATGCCCACGACTGTAAACGTCCGATACATGGTCAATGACGTCGAGGAGGCGGTGGCCTGGTACACGGAGCACCTGGGCTTCAAGCAGCTTTCGAACCATGCGCCGGCCTTCGCCGACGTCGCGCGGGGAGCGCTTCGGCTGCTCCTGAGTGGTCCCACGAGTTCAGCGGGCAGGCCGATGCCCGATGGCGAGCGGCCGGGCCCGGGCGGCTGGAACCGCATCCACCTGATCGTCGAGGACCTTGCGGCCGAGGTTACCCGGCTGCGGGCGGCGGGCCTCAGCTTCCGCAATGAAATCGTGACGGGTCCGGGCGGTTCGCAGATCCTGCTGGTCGATCCTTCCGGCAATCTGGTGGAACTGTTCCAGCCGGCCCAGAGCCGGTGACGAAATTCTGCTCGACAGCGGACAAGGTGCGCCGCCGCGCACATACGCCGTCGTAAGTGCTGTCCCCAGACCTTTTGTCCTGTATGATCCGGAAACACACGGAGAAGGATCATGCAGCGCATCCCGGCAGGCCTCGTCCTTGCACTTTTCCTCCCCGCCGCTTTGCTCGTCGCCCTGCCTGCCCATGCCGCGTCCTGCGCCTGGTCCGCCAAGATGGAGGAAGACGAAGGCGGCAGCGTGATGATGGCCTCGGTCTGTGGCGGGCCGAAGGGCGATGCGAATCTGATGCTGGCCTGCTTCGACAGGCCGGTGCTGAGCTACGATCTCGGCGCGGCCGGCGGGCAACTGGAGCCCGGCATCAGAGGATCCTTCACCTTCAAGGCCGGCGGCAAGAGCGTGACCAAAAAGCTGGTTCTCGAGGCGATGTACAATTATTTCACGACGGACCTCTCCGGCCCCGCCGACCCGCTGCTGGCTCTGTTGCGCGGCAAGGGTGAAGTGAGGGTTTCGGCCGACAAATATGGCGAGGTGAGCTTTCCGTTGGCCGGATCGAGCGCGGCAATCGGCACGGTGCTCGCCGAGTGCGGCAAGGGTTCGGACCGCGAGGCGGATTGACAACCTTCGAGAAGAGATTACCCGCCCTCACCGCCCGGCTGCTTCAGGAACTGCCGCAGCAGATCCACCGGCAGCGGGAAGACCACCGTAGAGGAGCGCTCGCCGGCGATGTCGTGCAGGGCCTCGAAGTAGCGCAGTTGCATGGCCTGCGGCTCGGCCGAAAGCATGCGGCCGGCCTCGACGAGCTTTGCCGCGGCCTGCTGCTCGCCGTCGGCGTTGATGACCTTGGCGCGCCGCAGCCGCTCCGCCTCGGCCTGTTTGGCGATGGCGCGGATCATGCTCTCGTTCAGGTCGACATGCTTGATCTCGACATTGGAGACCTTGATGCCCCAGGCGTCGGTGCGCTGGTCGAGTATCTCCTGGATGTCGCTGTTGAGCCTATCGCGCTCGGCCAGCATCTCGTCGAGCTCGTGCTTGCCGAGCACGGAGCGCAGCGTGGTCTGCGCAAGCTGGTTGGTGGCAGTCATGAAATCCTCGACCTGGATGATCGCGCGCTCGGCGTCGACGATGCGGAAGTAGAGCACCGCGTTGACCTTCACCGAGACGTTGTCGCGCGAGATGACGTCCTGCGGCGGCACGTCCTGCACCACCACGCGCAGGTCCACCCGCACCATCTGCTGGATGAAGGGAACGAGGATGATGAGACCCGGCCCCTTGACGCCGGTGAAGCGGCCGAGCGTGAAGACCACGCCGCGCTCATATTCCCTGAGGATGCGGATTGCCGCAGAAAGGAACATGATCACCAGCAGCGCAAGGACCAGATAGGCGACATAACCGACTGTCATTGTCTTGCTCCGTCGTTTCCCGCATTACGCCGCCGCACCGTCAGCACAAGGTCGCTGACGGCGGTCACCTCCGCACGATCTCCCGGCGCTATCGGCTCGTCGGCCTTCGCCCGCCACCGTTCGCCGAGCGCCAGCACATGGCCCTCGCCGCCTTGCCAGTCGAGGATCTCCACGGGGAGGCCACGCATCGCCTCGCCGCCGGTACGCGGCGGATTGCGCCGCGCCGCCCAGAGGTAGCTGCCGGCAAAAAGTGCCAGCCCCAGCGTCAACGCGGCGGCAGGGCCGATGATCGCCCAGGATATGGCGAAGCCCGGCCCCTCGATCTTGAGCAGCATGGCCGCGCCGAGCAGGAAGGCGGCCGCGCCTCCGACCCCCAGCACCACCGTCGGATTGAAAGCCTCGACGATGAGGAAGCCGACGCCGAGCAGCATCAGTGCGAGCCCGGTATAGTTGATCGGCAGCAGATCGAGCGCGTAGAGGGCGAGCACGAGGCAGACGGCGCCGATGACGCCGGGCGCCACCGCGCCGGGGCTCGTGACCTCGAAGACGATGCCGTAGAAGCCGATCAGCATCAGCAGGACGGCGACGTTCGGATCGGTGATGACGGAGAGAAGCCGGATGAACCAGCCGGGATCCAGCGTCTCGACCGCCAGGCCCTTCGTCGCCAGCACCACCTTCTTGCCGGCGACCTCGACGGTGCGGCCGTCGGCCATCTGCAACAGCTCGGTCGTGTCGCGGGCGACGAAGTCGATGACATGTTCCTGCAGCGCGGCACTTGCCGAGAGGCTCGCCGCCTCGCGCACGGCCTTCTCGCCCCAGTCGCCGTTGCGCCCGCGCAGCTCGGCGAGCGAGCGGATCAGCGCCACCGCGTCATTGGTCACCTTGGCCATCATCGGATCGCCGGACGGCTGCCCGCCGGCGTCCTTCCCGCCCTTGTCCTTCTCCCCGCCGGGAAGCGAGGGCAGCCCGCCGATCTCGACCGGCGTCGCCGCGCCCAGATTGGTGCCGGGCGCCATCGCCGCGACATGGGTGGCATAGAGGATATAGGTTCCGGCGCTTGCCGCATGGCCGCCGGCCGGCGCGACATAACCGATGACGGGAACGGGAGAGGCAAGGATGTCGGCGATCATCTCGCGCATCGAGGTGACCAGGCCTCCCGGCGTGTCGAGCTGAAGGATGAGGACCGCGGCGTTGCGCTCGGACGCTACCTTGAGCGCATCCTTGAGCTGGCGCGAGCTTGCCGGACCAATGGCGCCATCGATCGCGATGCTGAGAGCAATCCTCTCCGCCGCCATTCCGGCCGAGGAGAAGGGGAAAAGAACCGCGGCGGCCACGAAGGCCGCTGCCAGAAGGGCCACCCGCGCGAGTTTCACGCTCAAAGCTCCATGGATTCAATATGGGGTTGTGCCGGGCGAAGTCCAATGAGGGCGGCGGGAGCGGCTAATCTCCCCTCGAGGGGAGACTACCAGTACCCCCACGATTCCACGGCAATTTCGACGCCGGCTCCAACGCTGGCTCCCCCGGGCCTCATGCATCGTCTCCGTCGACCGCGCGAACAAACGCGCCCGCAACCTATGGAGATGACAATGACGACTTTGGATCGAACCATCAGCGCGTCCGGCCGGGCGGGCTTCAGCCTGCCCGGCTTTGCCGGCCGCGCGCTCAGGCTGGCCTATCGCGCCATGAAGATGCGCAGCGAACGCGCCGCGCTGCAGGCCATGCCGGACCACATGCTTAAGGATATCGGCATCAGCCGCTCGCAGATCGAGCACTACACCCGCGTGCGCCTTGCGCCCTCCGACACGGAGGGGACGGGCCGCTGAAGCATCGCCGCTTCGCCGGCCGGAACGGCTTATGAGCCCAGCCAAAGACCCCGGCATTGCCGGGGTTTTTCGCGTTTGACCCAGCAGCGACCGGCCTCCCAACGTTGGATTGCGGCGGCGGGCGCGCGTCCCAAATGAAACAGTCGATGCAATTTCCACGGTGCCCGCATCAAAAATTCCACGCTCGCACCCACTCTCGCTCAAACGCTCGACCGCCAAAAGAAAGCGTCACGGCAACCAAGCCGCAAACAACCTTCGGAGTAGGAAAATGCAACCCAACACCAAACCTGCACGACTTCCGCTCAATGGCGTCGACACGCCGAACCTGTTGGCGACGATCAACTTCGTCGCCGGCCAGCCGGAACTGGCGAAGTTCCAGTTCCGCGCCCACAATGAATGGATCGAGGGCACGCACAGCAAAAGCGTGATGCATGGCTTTCACGGCGCCGGCCAGGAGCAGAAGCACGAAAAGCCCTTCTATGCCGACAGCGACCATCCGGCGATCCTGTGCGGCGCCGACAACGCGCCGACTCCGGTCGAATGGCTGCTGCATGGGCTGGCGAGCTGCCTGATGGCGGGGCTCGCCAACATCGCCGCCGCGCGCGGCATCAAGCTCACCAAGGTCAAGTGCTCGGTTGACGGCGACATCGACCTGCGTGGCATCCTCGGCATCTCGGACGAGGTCCGCAACGGCTTCCAGAACATCCAGGTCTCATTCGACATCGAGGGCGACGCGCCGGCCGAGAAGCTCCAGCAGCTTGTCGAGCAGGCCCGCGCACGCTCGGCCGTGTTCGACGTGCTGACCAAGGGCGTGCCGGTCACGGTCGGCATCAAGACCATCCAGTGACCTAAAGCGGGTCGCGCTGAAAACGGATTCAGGCGACGCGCTTTAGATCTTTGTTTTGACGCATGTCGTTGTTCCAGAACCGCTGCACACTTCTGGGCGACATGCGTTGGCTGAAAAAGCCGGTCCGGAGAAATCCGGACCGTTTCTTCCCGGGGTTTTGGAACAGCGCCATGAGACATGCTGACGTCGTCATCATCGGCGGTGGGCAGGCCGGGCTTGCGCTCAGCCATTGCCTTGGCCGCGCCGGCATCGATCATGTCGTGCTGGAGCGCGGCCGCATCGGCGAGCGCTGGCGCTCGCAGAGCTGGCGTTCGCTGAGGCTCTTGACGCCCAACTGGCTGAACGCCCTGCCCGGCTCGCCCTATGCGGGTGGCGACCCCGACGGCTTCATGGACAAAAGCGCCTTCGTGACGACGCTGGAGGCCTATGTGGGACGCTGGCAGGCGCCGGTCGAATGCTGCGTAGAGGTTCTGTCCTGCAGGCGGACCGGCAACGGCTTCATGCTCGACACCAGCGCCGGCGCCTGGTCGGCTAAGGCCGTCGTGGTGGCCACCGGCCATTGCGACCGGCCGATGATCCCCTTTGTGTCACGAACCATAGGTGGGCCGCTCGCTCTCCACGCTTCGCAGTATCGTTCCCCCGGAGAATTGCCGCCCGGCGGCGTGCTGATCGTCGGCGCCTCCTCCTCCGGCGTGCAGATCGCCGACGAGCTGGCGCGGGCCGGCCGGCGCGTGATGCTGTCAGTCGGCAAGCACACGCGCCTGCCTAGGCTGTGGCGCGGCAAGGATATCTTCTTCTGGCTCTGCCAGATGGGTCTCATGGCGCAGCCGCTCGACGCGCTCGCCAACCCCGAGAGCGCCAGGCGGCAGCCCTCGCTGCAGCTCGCCGGGCGGCCGGACAAGGCCGATGTCGATCTCGCCACGCTGCAGGCGCTGGGCGTTGAGCTGACCGGGCGGGTGCGCGGCATGGCCAATCGCGAGATCGCCTTCGCCGACGATCTCGCGGCGAACGTAGCGGCGGCCGAGGCAAAGCAGGCGCGCCTGCTTGCCGAGATCGACCGCTTTGCCGGCGCGGCGCGACCAGGCCGGCGCGAACCGGTGGCGATACCTTCAGCACAGCCCCGGCGGCTTTTGCTGACGGACGGATCGATCCGCACGATCATCTGGGCGACGGGCTATACCCGATCGTTAGACTGGCTGGAGCCATCGGCGCTGGGACCGGACGGCGAGCTCGCGCATCAGGGCGGCGTCACCAGCGTTCCGGGCCTCTACGCGCTCGGCTTCCGCTTCCTGCGCAAGCGCGATTCCAACTTCATCGGCGGCGCCGGCACGGACGCGCAGGCGATCGCCGCCGAGGTCTCCCGCTATCTCGACCGCAAAGGCCGCCAAGCCGCCTGAGGACAATGATGATGCCAACGACTGCGATTTCCCTTACGCCCACGCCCAAACGCGTCCAGTACGATGCGATCATCGTCGGCGCGCGCTGCGCCGGCGCCTCGACGGCCCTGCTGCTCGCCCGCGCCGGGCTGAAAGTGCTGGTCATCGAGCGCAGGCGCTATGGCTCGGACACGCTGTCGACGCACGCGCTGATGCGTCCAGCCGTGCTGCAATTGTCGCGCTGGAGCCTGCTCGCGCCGTTGCTCGAGGCCGGCACACCACTGATCGAGACGACGACCTTCCATTATGGCGATGAGGAGATCGCCATCCCGCTCGACAGCGGACCGGACCTGCCCGGCCTGATCGCGCCCAGGCGCACCGTGCTCGACCGCGTTCTCGTCGACGCCGCGCGCAAGTCCGGTGCCGAGTTCCTGCACGACATGGCCGTCGCCGACCTGTTCGCCGATACGAGCGGTCGCGTGCGCGGCGTGGAGATCCGCGGCGCGGGCGCTGCATCCTTGCGGGTCAGTGCCGACATCGTCATCGGCGCCGACGGCATCGGCTCGTTGGTGGCGAAATGCTGCGACGCGCAGGTGCTGCGCGCCGGCAGCGTCTCTGCCGCCCATGTCTATAGCTATGCTCCCGTCGAATCCGGCGCGGGCTACCACTGGTATTTTCGCGACGGCATTGCCGGCTCGCTGATCCCGACCAATGACGGCCTGGCCTGCATTGTCGCCTCGGTGCCGACCAGGCTGTTCGACCAGCACTTCCGCGCCGACCATGCGCGCGCCCGCATGGAGGTGCTGGAAGCACTCTCACCCGCCGTTGCCGTGCAAGCGGGCCGCGCGGCCGAGGATGCCCGCCTGCAGGCGTTCCGCGGCGTGCCGGGCTATATCCGCCAGGCCTACGGTCCGGGCTGGGCGCTGGTCGGCGATGCCGGCTTCTTCCGCGATCCGATCACCGCGCACGGCATTTCGGATGCGCTGCGCGATGCCGAGGGCCTGGCACGGGCGGTCCTGGACGGATCGGAAGCAGCCTTCGCTGCCTGGCAGCGCGGGCGCGACGTCTTCGCCAATCAGATCCTCGACGCTACGGACGCCGTCGCAAGTTTCGACTGGACGCTCGCCGACATCGGCGAGCGTCATCGCCGCTTGAGCGCGGTGATGAAGGCGGAAGTCCAAGCGCTCGCCGGAGAGGAGATGCCAAGCCACACCCTCCCCGCCGCCCGACGGCGGCCGGCGGCGCGGCGGGCACCGGCAAACGACACCAGCCCGCCGGTAGCAGCCGGCTCGATCACGCAACGCAACCGAATGAGGATGAGACCATGACCGCGCATATGATGAAGGACGGATGGATCGGCGTCGTCAACGGCCGCCCGCAGGTGGGCGCGTCCGCTGAGCGCTCGCGGCGGACACAGGCGCAGGATATCGAAGCGTTCGCCGAGATGACCGGCGACCGCAACCCGCTGCATTACGACAGGCAGTTGGCCGAGGCTTCGGTGTTCGGCAAGCTGATCGTCCAGGGCGGCGTCACTTCAGGCATCCTCAACGCGGTGGTGGCGGAGGACCTTCCCGGTCCCGGCTCGGTGTTCCTCGAAGTCTCATGGAAGTTCGTCAAGGCCGTCGGCGTCGGCGAGCTGATCACCGGAAGGGTCGAGGTCACGGAGGTGCGCGCCGACAAGCCGATCACAAAGCTCGAGACATCGGTGCGCAACGAAGCCGGTGAGATGTGTCTCACCGGCACCGCGACGGTGTTCACCGTGCCGCTGGCCAAGAGCTGAATGCGCCTGGTCCCCGATTGCCTATCTATTTGATGCCACATGCTTTGGGGCATATATGCCTACCGGAAGCATGGGAGCGGCAATGCTTGAAGCGACCATCACCTGCCCCGAGTGCGGACATCGCGAAAAAGAGACGATGCCCACGGACGCCTGCGTTCATTTCTATCAATGCCGTGGGTGCGGAACGCTCCTGAAGCCTCGCGCGGGTGATTGCTGCGTGTTCTGTTCCTACGCCGATCAACCATGTCCGCCGGTTCAGGAGGACCGTTCAGCCCACCGGGGCTGAAGGCCGAAGTGAGGACGGGCAGCAAGCTGGTCCTTAAATCACTCCAGTATAAGCGCGCAGATGGCCAACCGTTTTCGGCAGGCCTTGCCTCTCCAGCGTATCGAGGTATTCGGCAGGGCTTCTGGGAGGGTTCCTCAGCCGCGCGCGACATCTTTGAACCGAGACCAATACGACAGCATTGTCGATGCCGAACTGCTGGAAAATGAAATCGTCGGGGTGGATCAGGTCCAGATGGTATTTATCGAGAACGGGCTTGGGAAAATCCCTGAGGTTGAAGTGACGATCGCATCGGCAGCCGAGACGATGGCCGCCGCCAGAACATGGCGGTCATTTTCGTCGGGAAGCGCTAGGCTCGGCAGCAAGGTCCTGATAGCCATCAACCAGGCAATCCGGGACGGCGCGGTTCATCAGGTCGCGTGTTCTGTAAATCTGCTCCGGCTTGAGATCCGGACGGTCCTGCAAGAGGTTGCGCATCCACTCATCATGGATCTGTTCTGTCCACTTGGCGCGATAGAGGCCACCTCCGGCGGCAAGTTCCACGAGGAGATCGCGCAGCGGGGCTGGATAAAGAACGCAAGCGTCCAGGACAGCGGTACAGGAAGAGGTCTTAATAGCCCATCCCCAGTTCCTGGGCTTGAGCGGCCAGTTCTTCCATGACCTTTTTGCGCTCTTCCTCCTTGCTGTTTCGGTATGCCGTCAGATCGGAGAACTTCACTCGCCGATGCGTTCCGACCATGTTGAAAGGCAACCTGCCCTCTTCCAGCAGCCGGATGAGATAGGGGCGCGATACGTTGAGGTAGTCCGCCGCCTCCTGCGTCGTAAGCTCGGCATGGATCGGGATCACCGTCACCGCATTTCCCTGGCCCATTTCGGTCAGAAGACGGTAAAGCAGGTCGCCGACGCTCTTCGGCAGGCGCAAGGTTTCCTTACCCACCTGAACCTTCAATTCTGCATCGTCGCGCTTGGTGCGCGAAAGCACCCGACTGGCCTGAGCGGCGAGTTCGGCGTCGTCCACCGATGGCAAGACCGGTCGTCCGAGCAGCCTGGTCATTAGTCATGTCCTTATCGGTATGGCATTTACACCATTATCCGCAATATCCGAAATAAACGCAATAAGTAAACGCAACCTCGCTGATATGGTTCCATGACGGGCAGCCGGACAACCGCCCGCGGGTCTTACGATCCCGCCGTCTCGGCGACGAAGGCCCGGACGTGGCCGATGAACTCGTCGAAGGCGGGCTCGCCCTCGAGCAGGATGTGGTTCTGGCTTTCCAGTTCGAAGAAGCGCGCGCCGGGAATGCCGGCCGCCATGGTGCGGCCCGACTCCACCGGCGCCACGTTATCTTCGCGCGCGTGCAGCACCAGGGTCGGTACCCGCACCTTTTCCAGGAGCTCACTCACGTCGATGACGGAGAAGGCGCTCTGCAGGCGCCAGGCATCGTCCGGCGATACGGTGCGAAGCATCAAATCGTCCATCCAGGCGAAATGTTCGTGCGTGGCGCCGGGGATGAACATGGAGCAGAAGGCCTGGCGGAACATCGGATTCGGCTTGCCCCAGCTCTCACGCATCAGCGTCGCGACGGCCTCGCGTGTGGCGATCTCGCCGGCGTCGCCGCGCGCCCGCCAGCCTTTGACGTAGCCGCCATAGAGGATCATGCCCGACACTTTCTCGGGATGGCGAATGGCATAGGCGATCGAAACCGCGCAGCTCTGCGAAAGGCCGAGAAGCGTGAAGCGATCGAGTTCCGCCGCCTCGACCACGCATTCGAGATCCGACACCATCGTGTCGAACGAGACGTCGACCACATGGCGTTGCGACAGGCCGTTGCAGCGCTCGTCGTAGCGCACCAGCTGGTTCTCGCGCGACAGTTCCGACATCCAATGCCGCCAGATCGGGCTGTCCCAGTCGAAGGTCAGATGCGACATCCAATGCGCGGCGCGAAGAATGGGCGGGCCGCTGCCGGTCTTGGCGAAAGCGAGCCTCGTGCCGTCGCGGGCCCGGCAGAAATGAACGGCACGGCCGGGGTCCTGTGTGGCCGTCGGGCTCTTTCCGAGGGAAGGCGAAGGCGGTTGGGCCTGGGCCACGCCGGGTTGCGGCGAGCGTGGCGTCGGATGGACGGCCGCTGCCCTCACCTTCTCCTCCAGCGCCTCGATCTCTTCCGCCAGGCCTATATCCTCCGGCAGCAGGCGGCGCAGGCGCCGGGCAAGCGGCAGCGCCCGCCGCGGCTCGCCGGCCAGGCGACCGACCAGCTCGCGCAATATGCCAAGCTCGGCGATCTCGACCTCGCTGGCGAGGCCCGCGCGCCACGCCTCGTATTCGAAGCAGCGCTCGAGCGAGAGATCGGCGAGGAAATCGCCGCGGATCGAACCGGCGACGGCCTCCAGTTCTTCCGTCGACGCCAGGGAAAGATCGCCCTTCAGCAGCGGCAGCAGCCGGGCATAGTCCGTTGCGACCTTGAGCGAGACGCTGTTGCGGTCGGCGACCAAAGCGCATTCGTCCTCGCCCAGCACCTGGCGGATCTTGGACAGACTCCAGCGCAGCGCGCCGCGCGGATCGTCGGGAATGTCCCAGAAGATTTCGCAAAGCCGCTCGCGCTGGTGCGGCTTGCCGGTGACGGCGAGATAGGCGAGCAAGGCCCTCGTCTTGCGCGACGGCGGCAGGTCGAGCAGCGCGCCGTCGCGTGCCACCTGAAAATCGCCGAGCACGCACAGGTTCAGCGGCCCGCTATACGGACCGACAGTCATGCGACCGGGCACCCTTCCACTGCCATTACCCCCTGGCTTCCCGCGGCGGGAGAAGACCGCACCGCAATATCAAAATCGGCTAATTTACGGAAGCCGATACGGCAAGATGGGAGCGGGGAATGTGCGATGGGTTACATTGGCGGGCGGCGCCGGACGAGAAGGGCGCCGTCGCCGAAACTGCCAATCCCCCACCTTGTGGGGGAGATGCTTGGCAAGGCAGAGGGGGCGCTGTCCCGCCGGCCTATCCGTTTTTTGCACCCACACAAGATCACGGAACGGTCGAGTTCCTTCGCGCCCCCCTCTGTCCTGCCGGACATCTCCCCACGAGGGGGGAGATTAAGCGCGTCAACGCCTTCTCCAATTGCCAGCCACCGCGATCCCCATCGCTATCACCACCAACCCCGCCGCCACCGCGAAGGTGACGCGCATGCCGCCAGCCACGGCTTCCGGCGCGGCCTCGGCAATCTCCCCCGCACCCACAGCAAACGCAAACAGCGCACCCATCACCGCCGCGCCGGTGATCAGGCCGAGATTGCGTGACAGGCTAAGCATGCCCGACACCACGCCGCGCTCGTTGCTGTCGATATCGGCCATGACGGCGGTGTTGTTGGCCGCCTGGAAGAGCTGATAGCCGGGCGTCAGAAGCATGATCGCCGCCGCGTAGCCGGCGACCCCGAACAGCGCCGGCAGCAGCGACAGGGCACCGCAGCCGATCACCATCAGCGCCAGCCCGGCGACGACCATCGCGGATGCACCCAGGCGGTCGACGATGCGGCCGGCGACCACGCCGCACAGCGCCGAGACGACCGGGCCGATCGACAGGACGGCACCGACCAGCGCTTCGCTCAAGCCCAACGCGCGCGACAAGAAGAACGGCCCGACCACAAGGGTCGCCATCATCACGGTGGAGACCAGCGCGTTCATGGCGAGGCTCGGCGCCAGCACCGGGTCGCGGAACAGTGCCGGTTTGACCAGGGGCGAGGCCACCTTGCCCTCGGCGTAGAGGAACAGGCCGGCGCCGAAAACGGCAGCGCCGAGCAGCGCACCGTTCATGCCGCCGAAACGGCCGCGCCCGAAAGTCATCGCCAACGCGTAGGCGGCAAGGGTCAGCGCAAGCAGGATCGTGCCGAGCATATCGAAGCGGCCGCGTCCCCTCTTCGCGCCCTGATTTTCCCTCGACTCGCCCGCAGGCAGGAAGCGCCGTGCGGCAAGCATGGCCGTGACGCCGAGCGCGGCATTGACGAGGAAGATCGAACGCCAGCCGAAGGAAGCGATCAGCACCCCGCCGAGCGACGGCCCAAGTGCCGTTCCGATCGCCGACATGGTGCCGAGCAGGCCCATGGCGCTGCCGGTGCGCTGCTTCGGCACCGTCTCGCCGACGAAGGCGATGGTCAGCGCCATCATCACCGCCGCGCCCAGGCCTTGCGCGGCGCGGGCGACGATCAGCAGCGGCAGGGTCGGCGCGAGCGCCGCCGCCAGCGAGGCGGCGCTGAACAGCGCGAGACCGGCAACCATGAGCAGCCGCCTGCCGACGAGATCGCCGAGCCGCCCGACGCTGACGATGAGCGCGGTGATGACAAGCAGATAGGCAAGCACCACCCATTGCACCGCCGGGAAGGACGCGGAAAAGGCCGTGCTAAGCGTCGGCAGCGCGACATTGGCGATGCTGGTGCTGAGCGAGGACAGGAGCATGGCCAGCGACAGGCTGGCCAGCGCGCCGGTTGCCGAGCGGCTTGCTGATGCGATGCGTGGATCTGCGACCTCGACCATGACTCTTCTCCGGCTCGGGTGAAACTTGCCGAGAAGATAGGCGCTTGCCTGATATGGCGGAATGCGCAGCACTTGCACATGAACAGTGCATGAAATGCCATGTCATGGCGACGCAACAATGCTATGGTCGTGCCATGTCGCGACCCGATCTCAACCTGCTCGTCACGCTGGATGTGCTGCTTGCCGAAGGCAGCGTCGCCAGGGCTGCACGTCGGCTGAAGCTCAGCCCTTCGGCGATGAGCCGCGCGCTCGCAAGATTGCGCGAGGCGACCGGCGATCCGCTTCTGGTACGCGCCGGGCGCGGCCTGGTGCCGACGCCGCGCGCCATCGAGCTCGGTGCGGATGTCGGCCGGCTGGTGAAGGAAGCGGTAGCCGTGCTCAGACCCGCCGAGCGGCTCGACCTCAAGCGTCTCGCGCGCAGCTTCACGCTGCGCAACAGCGACGGCTTTGTCGAGAATTTCGGCCCTGCTCTCATCGCGCGCGTCGCCGAGGAGGCGCCGGGCGTTCAGTTGCGCTTCGTGCCGAAGCCCGACAAGGACAGCGCGCCGATGCGCGAGGGCAGTGTCGATCTGGAGACCGGCGTGGTCGGCGGCTCGACCGGTCCCGAGGTGCGGGCGCAAGCTTTGTTCCGTGACCGTTTCGTCGGCGTGGTGCGCATAGGCCACCCTTTGAGCGAAGGCAGGATCACCGCCGCTCGTTTCGCCGCCGGACGACATATATTGATCTCGCGCCGCGGCCTCGACCGCGGGCCGGTGGACGACGCGCTGGAGCCCGCCGGGCTGACGCGGACGATCGCCACCGTGGTCGGCGGCTTTTCGGAAGCGCTGGCGCTGGCGCGCGGCTCCGACCTCATCGCCACCGTGCCGGAGCGCTATACGGGCAAGCTGCGTGAAGGCCTGTTCACCTTCGCCCTGCCGGTGAAGCTCGCCGAACTCACCATCTCGCTGCTATGGCACCCTCGCCTCGACGCTGACCCCGCGCACCGCTGGCTCCGGGGGGTGGTGCGGGAGGTGTGCGGGAGGCCGCCGATCTCCTCCCTGCGGCAGGATGGGCGGTCCACCTCCGCAACTGCTGCGGAGGACGGGCAGGCCAGGGGGCGCGAAGGATCACGGCGCGTCAGGACCAGGGTTCCTCGCCCCTCGAAGTAAGGGAGGGGAGGCTCGGCGAATCCGAGACGAAAGGGGGAACGCCCTACAAAGGCCCCCTCTTCGTCCGCTTCGCGGACACCTCTCCCTCGCTTCGCGGGGCGAGGAACCCAAGTGCTGCCACCTTCAGTGCGCTGCCGTCAGCGGCGTGTTCTTGCGCATCGTGATCTCATAGTTCAGCCGGTTGCGGCCACCATCGAAATTCCACTTCAGCGGATCGCGCACCCCGTCGATCGAACTCGCGCTTGGCGTCCTCATCGGCGAGAGCAGATAGGCGTTGAAGGTGGCGGCGCGCACCTTTTCCATCTCCTGCGCACTGGCGCCGCCCATGAGACCGGCAATCAGCGTCGCGAGAAAGATGAGGAATCCAAGCGCCAGCCTGTCCAGCCAGGACTTGCGCCTGGCGAGCACTTCGAGCAACCGACTGCCCACCGCACCCTCCCCGCTCGGATAGTGCATTCTAGCATGTCTGCATGAGCGCATCATGAAGCCTTTCACAGAGGAGTTGACGGGACCCGAGGGAGATGCCACCGAAGGCGACAGAGGGGGCCGCGGTGCGTGAAGCGCCAACGCCTTGCCGACGCCAGAAGCGCCGGCGCTCTGGCCCTGCTGGGCATCTCCCCCCTCGAGAGACAAGGGGGAGATTCAGCGCCGATGTTGCGCTGCGGAAATGCGCCCAAAAAAAGTCAGGTTGAGAACCGGACCTCAAAATACCTCAGCCGACGAAAAACGAACTTATTCAAGCGGATAGGCAAATAAGCGCGCACTTGACCACGCGGCGGCCGAAAAGCCCGGAAATCCGCCATTTCCAGGCTTTCCCGTGGGGCAATGGCGCGATCGCGGCAGGCCGATTTCGGCCCTGCACAACGACAAAAAACGCCCTCGACGCGGCGTCCCGCCCGGCGTTGACAGCAAGCCCCGCCAATGGCACTCCGCAATCACTGGTCACGCCATGACCGTTGCTGTTGGGGACGGACGGGGTTTCAGCAGCTTGGCGGCGGCGCCGGACGGGCGGGCACCTACGCAGTGCACCGCCCGCTCCTGGCCAGGAGCGGCGCAAGGCTCCGAAGGGTGGCTGCCGCTAGACCGCGATGGACGAGCCGTTGCCAGCCGCTACAGCCGAAAGCTTTTCGAGCGTCGGCTGCTGTAGACCTTCCCCATCGAGATCCCCCTGAAGACGATCCGGGCAAAATGAGAGCCGCGGGGAGCGCCTGTCGGGTTTGGGGCGCCCGACGGCTTCAGAACGTGAAGCCGGACGATGGGGCGGCGGCGGTCGCGGCCGAAAGCCTTTCGCGCTTTTGCAGCCTGGGCTTTTCGTAAGTCTTCTTCATCGTCCGCTCCTGCGAGGGTCAACGATCGGCGCAGGTGAACGCGCCATGCCGAGCCTGTCAAGCTTCGACGAGTGCAACCATGCGGCAAAGCCCGGCGAAATCGCCCGCTGCCGCCGGCTCGGCGATACGCGGTGGACGCCGAGGTCAGCCCGCGTGCTGCAGCCAGTGGCGGTCGAACACGTTGACGATGGCACGGAAATCGGTCGGCGGGATCTGGTTGGCGCCGCCGCCGCTGTCGGCGCCCAAGAATTGCTCGAGCTGCCGGTCGACCGTTTCCGGGTGCTCCACGGCGATGCCGAGACCCGCCAGGTCCTCGGCGACCGAGCCGCCGGGCGGCAGGTACCCGCCCCATGTCTCGGCGCCGGATGCTGCATCGCGCAGCCGCACCAGCAGGATCCTGGTGATCGACGGTTGGGCTTCGGGCCCGATGATGGCGGCGCCGCACATATAGCCGCCGAGCACACTGACCGGCTGCGTCTGCGGGAACAGGCAGAGGAAGAACTGGGCGTCGCCGCCCACCTCTTTCAGATGCACGTAGAGGCCGCGCTTTGCCGGGTTGACCGGGCCGCTGAGCAGCAGCTGCCCGGTCGGCAAGGTCTCGCGATAGGTCGCGGCAAGCCCATGTGCGCCGGGCCCGGCCTCGATCGACAGGCGGCCCTTGATGAGCTGGCCGCGGTAGTAGGGCGACCACGCGCGCGAATAGCAGGCATAGGTCCCGGCAAGCCCGGAGCCGAGGCCGCGCTCGTCATGCGCGGAGGCCTCGAACTGCATGCCGGCGCGGCGCTCCAGCTCGGCGCCGTCGATGCCACGGCGGGCCGCGATCGCGGCGGTGAAGCTTGCCAGATCGCTCTCGGCGATCCAGGCGCCGGGCTGCTCCAGCTCGAGCACCTTTGCCCAGTCGTCATAAACGCTCATCTGGCGCGGCCGCGCGCGGCCCTGCAGCCATTTGTCGGCGCGGCCGAGATCGAACGCCGTCTTTGGGTTGACGGCTCGGAACGCCGCCGCCAGGTCCTTGCGGGTCACCGTTCCCAGCAAGGCCGACGTCAGTCTTAGTTTTTGCGCGATGTGCTGCGCCATGCCACAAGCCCCTCGATACTTTTCGCCGCTTTAGGTCCCTGTTTTGATGCATGTCGTTCTCCCAAAACCGCTGCACACTTTTGGGCGACATGCATCAGAGCGTTTCGGCGTTTGGCAGGGGAATCGCCGAGCTGCCTACGGTTTAGCACGTCGGCAAACAGTCTCCATTCCCCGGCCATGCCAATTTTCCATGGCCTAATATTCCAGGAAATCCAGAGAATTCCACAGCGTTCCGCACGCACCGTCTTTGCGGCCGGACAGCCGGCGCTAGGGTCGCCGCCAGGGTGGGTGCAGGGGAGCTGTCATGAAAGTCGTTCTATCCGCGCTTGTTGTGGCGCTTGCGCTGTCGCAAGCCGCTGAAGCCAAAACGAAAACTCTGGTGACCGAGACAAAGACCCAGACCGAGAAAACCCGGCCGGCGCTGGACCAGACGTCCACTGGCGGCATTTTGCCTTCGGCCGACCGGATGGCGAACGACGCTGAACCGGGCCAGGCCTATCCGCCGCCGCTGGACCTGCACTTCTAGAAGCAATCCGCGAAAAGTGCTCAGGGGTTCTCCGTCAGGAATTGCGTAAGACAAAAGGGAGCCATTCCCCGGAAGGCCGCACGGCGGTTTCCGGTCCGGATCAGCGAGGAAAAAACAATCGGCCGGGCAAAGGGCCGAACCAAACAGCCTCCCGGCCAGCCTGAGGGTTGGGGGCTAGGCGCCGCCGCGGCGGGGGCAGGCGCCCGTCCGCGCGGATCGCAAAACTGCGGTCCGCGCGGGCCACGCCAATCCTCAGTTCGGCCAGTTCTTGCCGTCTTGACGAAAGGACGGCGAACCGGAAAGCTCGGCACGGTTGCGGCCAGGGCACTGCAATGGTGCTGTGCGACGAGGGAGGCCATACTATGGGTGCCGACGAAAAGCTTGCCGCGCTCGGCATTGTGCTGCCACCGCCGCTGAAGCTGCCGCCGGGCATGGTGCTGCCTTTTCCGTGGGTGAACGTGCGCGGCGACCGCGCCTACATCTCCGGCCACGGGCCGCAGGAGCCGGACGGCGCGCTCGCCGGCCCGTTCGGCGCCGTCGGAGGGAGCGTGTCGCTGGAAGAGGCTCGCGCGACCGCCCGCAAGGTCGGGCTGTCGATGCTCTCCAGCCTCCGGCGCGATCTCGGCAGCCTCGACCGGATCACCGGCTGGTGCCGCGTGCACGGCATGGTCAATGCGGCGCCGGGCTTCACCCAGACACCGGCGGTGATGAACGGCTTTTCGGACCTCATCCTCGAAATCTTCGGCCCGGAGATCGGCCGCCACGCCCGCACGGCCATCGGCGTCGCCGCCCTGCCCTTCGATCTCCCGGTCGAGATCGAGGCCGAGGTGATGATTGTGGAGTGAGGCTTACAGTCTCGGCTCAAACGGCCTCCGCAGTTGGACCGTCTCGCAGCTCGGCAGCAATGTTCCCCAGGATTGCCGCAAGCACCAATGCGCCGCCCGCGAAGGTTTCCATCGCCGGCATCTCACTGAAGAACAACCAGACCCATAGCGGTCCCATCGGCATCTCCGCCGAGCTGAGCAAGGTGGCTTGGGCGGCCGGCAGGCGCCGCGCGCCCATCGTGTAGAGCCCGAGCGCGACACCTTGCGTGATGATTCCGAAAAGACCGAGCAGCGCCACCTTGCCGAGAGGGATATTGAATGGGTCGGCGAAAGAGAATGCAAAAATAGCCGCTACGATATTGCCGAGAGCCGCGGATTCCAGCATCGGCGTGTCGCGATAGCGGCGCATGGTGACGGTCATCATCGCGATCGCGAAGGCCACGTAGACCATTGCAAGATCGCCTTTCAGATGACCGCCACCCGCGCTGACGGTGCCGCGGACGGTCACGGCGACACCTGCCACGGCAACGAATGTGCAAAAAATCGTACTGGCGCCGGGCCGTTCCCGGAACCACAGCCAGGCAAGAACAGCTGCCATGAAAGGAACCGTGGAGTAGATGACACCGCCATTCGCGATGGTGGTGTTCTGCATGGAATAGATGGAGCAGAAGAGGCCAGTGGCGATGAGTGCGGTGGTTGCGATGCCCGCGGGCATCACGGTTCGTGGCCAATCCAGTGACCAACGCTTCCGTTCCATCATGGCGAGAGCGACAATCGACGGTCCGCCAAAGGTGCAGCGCCAAAAAACGACATTCCATATGTCGACGTCGGGCAACATGCGCACGAACAGGCCCATGGTGCTCCAGGCTAGCGCAGCGGCGAGAACGAGCACGACGCCCAGCCGCGCGTCACGACGGCTGCCCGTTTCGACCTGCACCGCGTCGACCAAGGATGACCCCATTTGGGCTACGCGCCCATGATGCGCCGAGGCTATCGGGAGGGCAAGAAGGTTCTAAACAAGCATATTCTAAAATGGCATGAGATCGTGGGCGCTACGCCTATAGCAGCCGGCGTCGCCGCCCCGCCCTTGAATCGATATCGGGGCGAGTGGCGGCTTGACCAGGTCATCGCCGGCGCGATAGGCGGGGCGCTCGCCAATTCAATCGACGAAAGACCCACCATGACAGATGCGATCGTAAGAGACAGCAACGGCACCCCGCTCAATGACGGCGACTCCGTGACCCTGATCAAGGACCTCAAGGTCAAGGGCACGTCCGAGACAATCAAGCGCGGCACGCTGGTGAAGAACATCCGCCTCAACGGCAATCCCGGCGAGATCGAATGCAACACCAAGCAGGTGAAGGGCCTGGTGCTGAAGACGGAGTTTTTGAAGAAGGCGTGAGTGTGGGCGGGCGTCGTGCCCAATCTCCCTCCTGGTGGGGGAGAAAGCATTTTCCTGCATTTGCGAGCGGGCTTGCCCCGAGCAAGTGCTTGGAAAATGCCAGAGAGGGGGTGAGCAGCCGGTCCGCCGAAGGCGAATTCATCGTGCCACTGGCACGATGAAAGGCCGGCGAACGCCGGGACGCTGCGGAGCAGCGGGGACCCGGCCGGTAAGGCGCAGACCTAACTTTCTCGCAGGCTCAGACGCTACTTTCTCTTGGGCTGGCGCTTTCCCCTCACTTGCGATTTCTAACACTTAGCTTCGCTAAGATATTGAAATCGCTTTCTCTCCCACAAGAGGAGAGATATGGCGCCCCTCCCTTATGTTGCACTGCGTTAGATTTGTTGCATTGCGATATAAACCCGTAGGCGCGAGGCTTGCCCCAAGGCGGGATACGAACGAGCGTTGCGAGGTTCGCCTTCGTGTCAGCACCATCGCCGGACTTCCGGCCAGACATTGAGGGGTTGCGTGCGCTGGCCGTGGCGGGCGTCGTCGCCTTCCATTTCGGCCTTACGGCGCTGCCCGGCGGTTTTGCCGGCGTCGACATCTTCTTCGTCATCTCCGGCTACCTGATCACCCGCCATCTCGTCACCGAGATTTCCGAAACCGGCCGGCTCGATTTCCTGCGCTTCTACGCCCGGCGCGCGAGGCGACTGCTGCCGGCGGCGCTTTTCGTCATCGCTGCGACGCTTGCCGCGGGCGCAATCATCCTCTCGCCGGAGGAGCAGGCGCTCTATTCCAAGGGCGCGATGTGGGCCTCGGCCTATGTGATCAACCTGTGGCTGATCCGCTGGTCGTTCGACTATTTCGCCAATGACGCCGCCAACAACCCCTTCATCCATTACTGGTCGCTGTCGGTGGAGGAACAGTTCTACCTCGCCTGGCCGGCGCTGTTGATGCTGGCGGCCTGGCTGAAGCCCGGCAAGCGGACGATCGTGCTCATGATCGCCATTGCCGGCCTCGTCTCCTTCGCGGTCTGCGCGTGGCTGACAACCGTATCGCAGCCCTGGGCCTTCTACTTCTCGCCGCTGCGCGCCTGGGAATTCGCCGCCGGTGGGCTGGCCTCGATGGCGCCGGCATGGCTGCTCCAGAAGCGCCCGTGGCTTGCCCCGGCACTCAGCTTGGCCGGACTGGCAATGATTGCCTTCGCTTACCTCACCTTCAGCGAGGAGGCTCCCTTCCCCGGTTTCCTGGTGCTGGTGCCGGTTACCGGCACTGTCCTTCTCTTGCTGGCGGGAGCGGCCGGCGTCAGGGACGGCGTGAATGCCGCCCTGGCGCTGCCGCCCTTGCAGTGGATCGGAAAACTTTCCTATTCGCTTTACCTGTGGCACTGGCCTGTCATCGTCTATGCCGGCATGCTGGTGGAAGAGCTGACGCTTGCCCAACGCCTCGCCTGTCTCGGGCTGACGTTGGCGCTCTCGGCGCTGAGCTATCATTTCATCGAGAATCCGATCCGTCGCAACGGCTGGCTTATGGCCAATGCGGCGCGGGCGCTGGTGCCGGCCCTCCTCCTGACCGGCACCGGCGTCGCAGCCGCCTACGGCAACGCAGCGCTTGCGGTGCGCCACCAGGATCCCGAGCAGCGCGAGATCGCGGCAAGCGCTGCCGTGCCCGCCACCGCGCGCGCCGAGGCCTGCGTCGAGGGCTATGGCACGGTGACGCCCAAACCCTGCGTGTTCGGCAATGGCCGGCGCATGATCGCGCTGTTCGGCGATTCCCACGCCGATCACTGGTCGACGCCGCTGATCGAGGCGGGAAAGAAGAACGGCTACCGCGTCGAGACCTGGCTGAAGAGCTCGTGCCGGCCCTCACGCTTCTCCTATTTCGTCACGAAGCTCAACCGCGACTATCGCGAATGTGACCAATGGCGCGAGCAGGCGATCAAGGAGATCATCGCCGCGAACCCTTCGCTGGTGGTGATCTCGGAGCTGGCGCTGACCTCTTCGCGCAAAATGGCGGCCGGCAAGGGCGAGCCGGACACGCCTGACGCCGTGTGGCGGGCCGGCCTGCGCTCGACACTGGTGAGTTTGAGCAAGGCCGGGCTGAAGATCGCCTTTATCCGCGACGTGCCGTTCAACGACGAGAACATCGACACCTGTGTGTCGCGCGCGTTGTGGCGCGACAAGGCGCCTTCGCTCTGCGACCAGACGCGCGCAGATGCGGCCAACGATAAGATGGCGGCAGTCGAACGCGAGATCGTCACCAGCGTGCCCAACGCCTCTTACGTCGACCTCACCGACCGCTTCTGCAACGCCACCACCTGCCACGTCTTCATCGACGGCCAGATCGCCTTCCGCGACCAGCACCATCTGGCGACGCCGTTTGCGGAATCGCTGGAGCCGGAGGTGGAGAAGAGGGTGATCTCGAAAGTGGGGCGGTAGGCGGGGCGCTGGAGCGCCAGATCTCCCCTTGTGGGATCGTCGCAAGCTCAGGGCGGCGCGCCGTGATCCTTCACGCCCCCTCTGGCCTGCCGGCCATCTCCCCCACAAGGGGGGAGATCAGCGGCTTCGGCGCTGTGCCCTTACCCCACCACTACGACAAAATGCTTGGTCACCGGCTCGAGGATCTTCCAGGTGCCTTTGAAGTCCGCCTCGACGACGAAGGCGTCGCCCGGGCCGACCTCGACCGGCTCGCCTCCATCGGGCGTGATGATGATGCGGCCGGCGATCATATGCACGAATTCGTAGTCTGTGTAGGTGGCGTGGTAGGTGCCGGGCGAAGCGCGCCAGGTGCCCGACATCACCTTGCCGTCCTCGCTGGTGTGCTGGACGGCGGTCTGCATGGTCGGCGTGCCCTCGACGACGATCCAGCCCGGCAGGTCGCCGGCCTCGGCATGCTCGACGGCACCGAATTTGAGAATGGTCTGCTTGCTCATGGAGGGCTCCTGCGGTTGCCGGGATTGGCTGGCGGTTGAATAGCCGATGGCGCCGCATGGCGCGCGCGGCGCCGCGACATGGCGCGACGGTCTGGGACGGAGGCGCCTTATCTCCTCCACAAGGGGGAAATCGGCAGGTCCAGCGCCGCTCCTCGCTCCGCCCCCACAATTTTCTCGGGAACACGGCCCGTCTTGAAACCGTTTACCGATCGAAGGGGCATCCATCGAACCTCAAGGAGGCAGCGATGAAAAAGCTTCTGCTTGCTTCGATGATCGCCATCGCCTCGGCGTTTGCGATCGCGCCGGCCAGCGCCGGCAGCGTCCAGTTCGGTATCGGTATCGGCCCGTCCTATGACCCATACTACGGAGACGACTACTATGGCGGGTATTACCCTCACCGCTATTACCGGCACGTCTATGATGACGACTACTACACTCCCTACCGTGATCGTTACGTGGTCCGCTATCATAACCGGTATTATGGTGATTATTGCCGGGTCAAGATCGTGAAGCACTGGCGCCATCACCACCGCGTCATCGAAAAAATCCGCATTTGCGAGCGCTGACCGGCTAGTGCCCGCGACTGGCTGATCTTCCCCCGCGAAGGGAGATGGCCGCCCGCCCATCCCGGCGATGGGCGGGCGAATATTAGCGCTTGGGAACATAGGCTGCCTCCAGCGCGTTTATGGGGTGACAAACCTCAGGAGGAGGTAGCCATGAAAAAGCTCCTGCTCGCCTCTGCTATAGCCATTGCGTCGGCGGCAGCCGTGATCGGCCCCGCCAATGCCGGCCGTCTCGAGTTCGAGTTCGGCATCGGCGACGGCTATTACAATGACTATTACGACGACTACGGACCCTATTACGGCGACTATTATGCCCATCGCTACTATCGCCCGTATTATGGTGAATATTACAGTTACAGGCCGCACTATTACTACCGGCACCACTACTACTTCCGGCACCACAGGCGATGCCATATCGAGTATGTGTGGCACCGCCACCATAGGTACGAGGCAATTCGCATCTGCAGGTACTGAGCCGGCGATGGGCTAAACCTCTTGAGGGGTCGGCAGGTGGTGTTTGCAATTAGCGAAGCGGGCGGCGCGGGCCAATCTCCCCTTGGGGGGAGATTGGCTAATCGCCTTGCAAATCCCGCGCAAAATGCCGCCTGCAAAGGCCGGCATCCACAACCAACAAAACACGTGACGCAGCGAAGCTGCAGCGCCGAGCGTAGCCGCGCCTGGAAGCCTTTCGGCTGGGCACGCGTTGTCATGAGGAACCTTCAGGAGGAGGTTGCCATGAAAAAGCTTATCTTTGCTTCCGCGATCGCCCTCGCTGCGGCCGCGGTCCCTGTCGCGCCGGCGGACGCGCATGTGTTCTTCGGCCTTGGCAGCGGCTATTTCGGTTTCGGCCCCTTCGGCGACTTCTACAACAGTTATAGCGAGTATCCCTTCTACGGCCCGTATTACGGCGGCCCCTATTACGACACGTATATCGGCCCCGGCTACAAGCGCGGCTATGGCAGCTTTGCGGTGCCCAATCGCGACCGGGACTGCCGGATCGAGGTGGTGAGGCACCGGAGTCACCACCACTGGGTCAGGCGGGGAATACGCGTCTGCGGCTACTGAGCCGGGCTGAGATGCCTGCCCGCTGTCATTGACAGCTGGCGAAGCGGCAGCGACCGAGAGCCCCCGATCGATCGGCAGACTGGCACTACTGCACTCCACTTTGTTGGCAGCCAATGTCAGCGATCGGGAACGTGGGCTCCTTGCGGCGCGTTTGTCTGATGATCGACCTTCAGGAGGAGGTTGCCATGAGAAAACTTCTACTTGCCTCGGCGATCGCCGCTGCCTCCGCGGTAGCCACGATCGCTCCGGCGGATGCGCACGGATTCTTCGGCCTTGGTTTCGGTCCGTTCGGCTTCAGCCCGTTCTACGGCGCCCCGTTCTACGGCGGCCCGTTCTACGGCTACGGCCCCTATTACGGCCCGCGCTACTACGACGACTATTATCCCGGCTACATGGTCCCCTATCCGCGCTACCGGTATCACAGCTACTACTACCGGTACCACTATTACAGGCACCACCATCGGTACCATCATAGGCACCACTACAGGCACCACCATCGGTACTATTACAGGTACTAGGTAGCACGCGTAGCAGGCCGCTGGCGAAGCGAGATGGTGAGCACCGGCGTCACCGCCACCGGGTGGGTTTGCGCCGCTGACATGGGGCCGGCAGGGCGGAGGGGCGTTGTCTCACCAGCCTCTCCTTCGTCATCCACGGGCTTGACCCGAGGATCCATGCCGTGACATTGGCCGAGGAACGCAACGCATCAGAATTCTGCACCGTTGTAACGCTCGAACGTCACGGCATGGATCCTAGGGTCTGCGCCGCGTCGCTTCGCTCCTTGCTCCGCCCTAGGATGACGACCGCGAAGCTTGTGCGCGCCCACCTCCTCCGCCTTGCAAATCCCCACCAAAATGCCATCTAGAAAGCCGGCATTTATGGAGACCAAGACGTGACGCAGCGAAGCGGCAGCGCCGACCTGCCGCTGCATGGCGGGCGGGTCCCGAAATGGCTGGGCGAGCGCATGACGAAGCTCGGCGCGGTGCTGTGCGAAGCGATCATCCACCATTACGGCCGCGACGAGCTGCTCAGGCGGCTCGCGCATCCCTTCTGGTTCCAGTCCTTTGGCGCCGTGATGGGCATGGACTGGCATTCCTCCGGCATCACCACTTCCGTCATCGGCGCGCTGAAGCGCGGCTTGAACCCACTCGCCGGCGAGCTCGGCATCCATGTCTGCGGCGGGCGCGGCGCGCATTCGCGCAAGACGCCGGGCGAGCTCATCGCCATCGGCGACCGCGTTGGCCTCGACGGCGATGCCTTGGCCACCGCCAGCCGGCTGGTGGCCAAAGTGGACAGCGCCGCCGTTCAGGACGGCTACGACCTCTATTTGCACGGCTTCATCGTCACCGATGACGGGCGCTGGGTGGTGGTGCAGCAGGGCATGAACGGCGACGCCCGCCAGGCCCGCCGCTACCATTGGCTGTCGGAAGGACTGACGAGCTTCGTCGACCAGCCGCATGCGGCGATCGAAGGCGAGCGCCAGGGCGAGATCGTCAACCTCACCGACCGTCGCGCGGAGAAAGCCCGCGGCGGTCAGATCGCGCTGTTGAAGACCATGAGCCCGGAGAAGATCCTGGCCGAGCTCGCGGTGCTGGAGCCCCCAGGAATTGTCAAGCCGGCGCCGGAACCTGCCGCGCAGCCGCTGCTCCCCAACCTCGTCATGCCCGCGCATCACGACGTGCGCGAGAGCGACATCGTCATGCGCCGGCTGCACGGCAACATTTCGGCCGCGATCGAAAGCGGGCCGAAGGATTTCCCCGAGCTGCTGCTTGTACCCGGCGTCGGCCCGCGCACGGTGCGGGCCTTGGCCATGGTGTCCGAAGTGGTGCACGGCGCGCCCTACCGCTTCTCCGACCCGGCGCGCTTCTCCCTCGCCCACGGCGGCAAGGACCGCCACCCCTTCCCCGTGCCGCTGAAGGTCTACGACGAGACGATCTCGGTGCTGAAGTCGGCGGTGAGCAAGGCCAAGCTCGGGCGGGATGAGGAATTGCAGGCGCTCAAGCGGCTGGATGGGGAGTCACGCCGGATGGAGCGCTATGTGACGGGGCCGAGCCTGAAGGAGATCGTCGCCGGCGAGATGGACCAGTCGCATCTGCTCGGGGGACGGAGTGTGTTTGGGTGGGAGGGGCCGCCCGTGAGCGGCGAGGAGCCAACGAAGGCAAATAAGACTGGAGCTTGAGAAGCGTTCGGTCGGCGCCGCCCCTCATTGCCCTGCCGGGCATTTCTCCCCGTATAGTGACGGGGAGAAAGACGCTGCCGCCGGCGCCGCGCCTCTTCCTTCGCCCCGTTTACGGGGAGAAGGTGCCCGAAGGGCGGATGAGGGGCAGCGCCATGCCTTTGCAAGTTCATGCCAGCCGCCTCACATCGTGATTCACCTCGCTGCGGCAAGTGCCTGATTTCGCCGCGTCGATTGAACCCCTCACCCCGCCTTCCGTCCCATCATCATCCCGTAGTGCACCGCCAACAAATCGAGCCCGACCTTCAGCAGCTTGACCACCACGTCGCGCCCGTCGCCGCTTCGCTCCGCGATGGCCTTTACCGACTGGCCTTCGAGGCAGATTTTTCGCACCACCTCCGCCACCTCCCAATGGGCAAGCGCGGCTGCGGCTTGGGCATGGGCTCGGCCGGCTGAGAGCACGCGGTCGGGGATGCCGCCGCCGACCCGGCCGCCGTCGACGCGCTCGCTCCAGGATTGCGGCTGCAGGCCCTCGCGGGCGGCGCGCTCGAAATCGTCGCGGAAGCGTTGTCCTGCCTCGCGCTGCTGGCGGGTGAGCGAGGTGATGCCGATGAGCGGATCGACATTGCGCAGGCGCACGATGCCGCCGGTGGAGGTGTAGCCGCCGTTCGACACTTCGTAGACGCGGCGCGCCTCCGCGGTGCCATTCGTGAGGCGCTGGCGGCCGAAGCGGTCCTCCTTCAGCGCGAAGTCATGGCCGATCTCGCGGCGGATGCGCACCTGCTCGGCCTCGCCCTTGGGAAGTTTCGGCGGCTGGGGTTTTCTGGAGGCCTTGCGGGGCATGGGTGTTCCTTGAGGTTGGGAGAAATTGGAGAGGCTGGCGTTCCGGCGATCGCGCTCCGATCACATTCCGCGACGTCCGTGAAACCTGGCATGATGATGCGCACAGTAGGAGCGCGTGCCGGGCGTACGCAGGCCGCAGCAGAGCATGTGCGGTCCCGGGCGCGCGCCGGGCGGGTCGTCCTCGGCATCCTCGCGCAACGCGAGGTCGATCGGTGCGCGGCAGCGGCCGAACAGGCAATCGAGGAAACGCATGGCCGCGACATGCGGCTGTCGGCCCGGCGCTACCGGAGGCGGCGGCGCCGGCAGTGTGTAGAGCTGGGCTTCGGATTTTTCGCGGCTGCCGGGGGAGAGCCAGGCCGGCGGCAGCGTACGCGCGGGTTTGCGGGCTTTGGGTGTCTTTGGCTTGGGCGTGCGGGGAGTGATGGCGCGGTCCGCTCGCGCGGCGAGCTCAAAAGCGGACATGTCATCGGGACGGCGCCCCCCTCTGCCCTGCCCGTCCTCCGCAGCAGCTGCGCTGCAGCTGCGGAGGGTGGACCGGGCATCTCCTCCACTTGGGGGGAGATCTGCAATTGCAGCGTCGGCTTCCTCAACTCGACTGGCAAGTGCCGCCGGCTCGGACAGCGTCACCGCTCCAGCCACCCTGCCCCGTCGGCTCGGACGATCCGGCCGTGCATTCTTCCGCGGCCGGCCGCCGGCGCGGCCGCCTTTGGGATTGGCGAAGCCGATGGCTCGCAAGCCCGCGTTGCGGTGGACGATGCCGATGATGGCGTTGCGCGAGACCGGGCTGCCGCGCAGCGCGCTGAAGCGACCGGCGATGCGCGAGGCCGAAAGCCCCTCCTTCAGCCAGGCGGCGATCTCGTCGATTTCCTTTTCGGTGTAGGCGGCTGCCATCTTCTCATTCCATTGCTTGCGAAGGGCTTGACTTCCGGCCAAGCGCCAGGGTTCGGCCGCGAGGCCGCGTCTTGAGGTCGGCGAGAGAGTTGAGGTCAGGCGGCGCCGGGCGCCGCGCCGGTCAGTTGAAGAAGGGCCGCCTCGGCGGCGGCCCGCGTCAGCCCCGACACCGCGCGGCCCGTGATCCGGTCGAACAGGATGACGGTGCCGTCCTCGGTGCGGATGCAGGAGACGGGCGGACCTGAATTGGGGGCCGGAGCCGGGGGAGGAGCGGCTCCGGCCGTTCCGGTGAACCGGAGTGCGGGCGGTTCAGCCGGATCCGGGGCAAAAGCCCCGGAATGCGTCCGGACCGGGGAGGAGGACAGTCCGGACGATTGGAATTCGAAAGTCGAGGGACGCACGTTCATGCCGCCTCCACTTGCATGGCGGCGGCGGCGCGGCCGGCCATCCATTCGTGGCCGACACCGGCGATGCCCAGCCTGCGGCTCGCGGCCACCACATGCGGCCAGTGCTGCGACGCGTTGCGGCTGCAACGGCGCATCCGGCGAGCGGCCTCGTAGCAGCAGTCGACATCGGCGAAAGCGCCGATGCCCTGCCAGCGGTCGACAAGCCCCGAGATGGTCGGGGGCAGACTCACGAAGCTCATGGACAATGCGGAAATGCTTGCGGGATGCTCAATCATGCGCTAAGCGTACGTTATGTACGAACGACGCGCAAGCGAAATCGTACACTTTGGACGATAATTTTCAGGCATTTTGTACGATGATGGATTCTCGGCACAGATTGCAGCAGGCGCGCGCCCGGGCAGGCTATGCCTCGCCCAGCGATGCGGCACGGGCGTTGCGCGACATCAACAAGAACACCCTCATCAGCCACGAGAACGGCAACCGGCCGCTGTCGCGCAAGGCGGCGGAGAAATATGGCCGGCTGTTCAACGTCGACCCCGGCTGGCTCCTGTTCGATGGTGGTTTGGGGGGTGACGGCGCCGAGGCAGCGCCGGTCCACCTTGTCCCCTCGCCCGTCACCATCGACGTGCCGATCGTGTCATGGATCAGCGCCGGGGAGCTCGGCAGCCAGGAGGGCGTCGTCAACCTCTCCGACTATCCGACCATCCCCACCACCGACCTCGAGGAAGGCGAGTGGATTGCGCTGCGCGTCGACGGGCCGTCGATGAACAAGATCTCGCCGCCGGATTCGATCATCTTCGTCAACCTGCGCGACAAGCGGCTGGTGACCAATGGCTGCTACGTGATCGCCGACGAGACCGGCCGCGCCACCTACAAGCGCTACCGCCCCAACGACATCCCGCCCTTCCAGCCGGCGTCGTATCTGGATATCCCCCCGCCGGAGCTGGAGGGCGCGATCACGATCATCGGGCGGGTGAAGCGGTCGATGATCGATATGTGAGGGTTGGCGTGGACAGGCCGAGAGGGCCGCCTCTGTCCCGCTGACGTTAACCTTAGAAGCGCAGGAATGCAGCTCCCGCAATTTCTGCTTGCATTTCGGAACAAAAACAGAACTATATAGGCAATTGCAGCCGCCGTGGCGGCAACTCCGGGGGAGGATCATCACCATGTCATGCCGCACCGCGTTTGCACGCGCATTCGTTGCTTGGCTTTGGCGCGGCCCGCTATTGTGGCTGGCGGGGACGGTGATGCTTGGCGCCTTGGCCACACCCGCGCTCGCTGCGGGCAAGGACTACGCCACCTGCTTCAGTGACGGCAAGGTTTCCGCCGACCAGCAGATTGTCGCGTGCACTCCTATCGCCGAGGACAGTGCGGAGATTCCCGATCTTCGCGTGAATGCCTATTTCTGGCGTGGCCTCGCCTCCGCGCAGAAGAACGATATCGACCACGCCGTCACCGACATGACCGAAGTGCTCGCGCTCGATCCGACATACGTGCCCGCATTTACCAATCGCGCCATTGCCTGGGAGAGCAAGGGAGATTTCGAGCGAGCCGTCGCGGACTACACTCGCGCGATCGCGCTCACGCCGGACGATGCCAACCTCTATGCCGACCGCGCCAGGGCACTCAACAAGAAAGGCGAGCATGATCGCGCCATTGTCGACTGTGACAAGGCGATCGACATCGATCCCGCCAATGAAATGGCCTATGGGGTGCGCGGCGTTGTGTGGGACGACAAGGGCGACGCGGTGCGGGCGCAGGCCGACTACGACAAAGCGGAGAGCGTCCGTGCGGACCCCGTCACGCCTTACAACGATCGCATTCGCTCGTGGATCGCCAAGCGCGATCGCAAGCGCGCCAAAGCTGATTGCAGGCACATTGCCGGCGTCGATGCGGACAAGGGGCGCGATTGCGCGCGCCTGATCGCCGAGGCTTTCGGCGAACCGCGCGACGGCGAGACCGGCCCAAACCCCGCTTCTGCTCAAAATGCGATTGGAGTGGAGTGGCAGGAAAAGGGCGACCATACCCGCGCCATTGCCGCATTCGACGAGGCGATCCGGCTCAATCCAGCAAGTTCCGCTTTCTACTTCAACCGCGCCAAGAGCTGGGGCTTAAAGAAGAATTATGCCCGCGCTATCGCCGATCTGGATGAAGCCGTTCGCCGCGACCCGGCCAACGCCCAGGCTTACCGCGTGCGCGGCATGACCATGGCCCAGGTCGGTAATTCAAGGGAGGCGCTCGCCGATCTCGACAAAGCGATTTCCATCAGTCCCGATGATCCAAAATCGTATTTCGAGAGGGCACTTGTCTGGGAGGCGAGTGATCCCGACAAAGCAATCGCGGACCTGGACAAGGCGATCGCGCTCGATCCGGCCAACGCCGACTACCGGAAGGAAAGGCTGAGTGTCCAGATTGGCAAGCGCGGGACGAAACTGCGGCAGGCGCCCAGCGCGGCGACCGGTCAGGCCCCGGTCCCAGTCCCCCGCTGAGCCGCAAGCGGCGGCCAAGCCTACCACGCCTCCCGTGTACGAGCCGCCGCAACCATACGCCACAAAGGATAATTCCGCCGCCATCGCCTGGAACCTCAAATCGGGGTTGCAAGAGATGCAGGTCGATCCCAAGGGCGCGATAGACACCTTCAGTTTTGTCATTCACCTCGACCCCTACAATGCCGATGCCTATTACAACCGATCGATCGCCGAGGCCTTGCTTGGCAATTTCGATCTCGCGGTCGGCGACTGCCGCCGGGCCGTCGAGCTCGATCCGAAGCGAACCGGCACGTGCTGGGAATACCTGCCTGGCGAACACGGCAAGCCGGCCGTCGCGCAACCAAGCAGGGATCCGGCGACCGCCAGAACTCTGCTCGAGCGCGCCCAGATGCGGCTGTCGAAATATGGCGTGGACGGCGCATTGCTCGATTTCGACAAGGCCATCAGCCTCGATCCCAAAAATGCCGACGCCTATTTCGGCCGCAGCCGTGCCAGGATGCTTAAGGGCGACCGGGCTGGCGCGGCAGCCGATTGCCGGCACGCCATCGAACTCGACCTGAAACGGACGGGAAGCTGCAGCGAACAGCTTGCTGGCGATGAGGGCAACCCTGCGACGGTACCGGACTTGGAGCAGTCGAAGCCGGCGACCGCCGCTGCAAAGCCGCAAACCGTCCGTCCTAATTTGACGGCCACGGACGACACCCTAGCTGCAAAGTCGCTGGAAACAAAAGACCCGAAGGCCCTGGAACTGATCCTCGGCGGCGATGCCTGGCTGGACATGGGCAAATACGACAAGGCGATCGGCGCCTATGACCAGGTGATCGTTCTCGACCCCGACAACCGCTTCGGCTATTTCGGCCGCGGTAAGGCCAGGGCCGCCACGCGCGACTACGGCCAGGCGATCGCCGATTTCAACCGGGTCATCCAGCTCGCCCCCAATTTCGCCGCGGCGTATTCTCGCCGGGGCCTCGCCAAGGTGACGTCCAGCGATGTCGACGGCGCTCTCGCCGACTGCGACCGGGCCGCCAAGCTCGACCCGAAGGCGCGCGACGCCTTTTATTGCAAGGGCATGGCCTGGCACGCCAAGGGCGACGCCGGGCGCGCCATCGCGGCCTATTCGGTGGCGATCGGCATCGATGCGAGAGACGACGCCAGCTACTATGCGCGCGGCATGGCCCGGGCCGACCGCAAGGACTATGACGGCGCCATTGCCGATTTCGACCAGGCGCTCAAGCTCGACTCCGGCAATGCCGATTACGCCGTCGCCCGCAAGGCAGCTGTGGCGACGAAAGGGCAAAGCGATGAGGCCGACGCTGCGGCCAGCGCGGATCTGCGGGCTGTCATGGCACTGTTGGAGCGCGGCGACGCCTTCTATGCGAAACGCAAATACGATCGCGCCATCGCTGAGTACAGCCGCGCCGTGGCGCTCGCACCAAATGAACCGTCGACCTGTTCGGCGCGCGCCAGGGCGCGCCTGCAAAAGGGCGACTATGACGGGGCCCTGGCCGACCTCGACCGAGCTTGAGATCGATCCATCCTACATCGCAGCCTATCACGGCCGCGCCCTCACGCTGATGAAGAAGCGCGAGCCGGAAAAGGCCATCGCCGATTTCGACCGCGCGATCGAAATGAAGCCGGACTATGCCCCGTATTACTTCGGGCGCGGCAGTGCCTGGTACTATATGGGCGACTTCGAGCGCGCTACCGCCGATCTCGACCGGGCGCTCGAGATCGATCCTAAATCCGACATGGCTCGCCAGGGTCGAAAATTGGCAATGGCTGCGAAGGAGAAAGCATCTCGCTCGAAAGCGCCCGGCAAGCTTACCAAGGGGATGCTCGACGGGGACACCCTCTCCCAGGGCCTCAAGCAGGCAAGCGCGATGGTGTTCTTCAACATGGGCCGCGCCCTGCAAGAAAAGGGCGACTATGCCCGCGCCATCGCAGAATTCGACCAGGCGATCGACCTCGATCCGAACAATGCCGCAGCCTATTATTGCCGTGCTCAGAGCCTTACCTTGAAACGTAACTTTGAGCAGGCTCTTGCCGATTACGACAAAGCCATCAGCCTTGCCCCCACCGAAGCGAAGATTTATGCGGATCGCGGTTTAGTGCGGATGAGCCGGCATGACAGCGATGGCGCATACAGCGACTTCCAAAAGGCGCTCGGTCTCGATCCCAAAAACGTGTCCGGCTACTATGGCCGAGGCGTGATCCGGAAAACCAGGGGGGACTATGACGGAGCCATTGCCGACCTCAGCAAAGGCATCGAGCTCAATCCGAACTTCGCCCGGCTATATGAGGCGCGAAGCAAAGCATGGGAAGCCAAGGGTAACCGCAAGCGTGCCGAGGCCGACCGCAAGAAGGCGTTGAGCCTCGGGGGAAATTGAACAGGTATCTGAAAGGCCGGCGGATGTCGCGTTGGAAAGGGTTGGGCGTAGCGGCGGTCGGCGCTTTGGCTTTCGTCGCGGTGAAGGTGCTGCCGTGGGCGCTCGGCTTTGCCGGCGGCAAATATCTCTATCAGACGCTCGCGGGATCGTCCGCGCCCAAGGCATTGACCAGCGCCGACATAAACGCCGAGGTCGAGAAGCAGGACTTGCAGATCTTCAAGGCGATCGCTCAGGAATTCCCGGACGACTACAGTGCCTTGATCGACAAGATCACGGTCGCGGCCAGATCGGGAAGCGAGCAGGAGGTTCGCGCTGCGAGCAGGGTTGGGGTCGCCGAGCTGCGGCGCAAATATGCGTCGCTTTTACCCTCAGCCCCGGACAGCGAAGCCGCGCAAGCACTTTCCGCCCAGCTCGCCATGCTCAATCATCTGATGGAGCGTCAAACGCCAGCCACCTGTAACAATTACTTGCGCATCGGGCCGGACGCGGTCAGCGCGCCCGACAATGATTTTCTGGTGGACCTGGACAGGATCGGCGCGACGCTGTTCCACGCCTTTGGCGCCGCCAAGAAGAGCGGCTTGCCGGCAGCTGTGCCCGGAGATCAGGATTGGTCGCTGGTCGCTGACGCTTTCACCAAAAGCGGCGGCACGCCGGCAGAGATGGACGCTATAGCAAGCGCCAACCAGGATTTCGCGGGCCTGTGCCCCGCCGTCGCCAAATTCTACGCGGCCGCCCTGTCGCTGCCGGGCGAGCCCGGACGGCACATCAAAACCGCCATGCTCTACGCCATTGCGAAGAATTAGGCGGTGTGCCTGGCATGTCTTGACGAGACGTGGCGTTCCTTCGCGCCCCGGTCTGTCCTGCCCTATGCGGCCAATGAAGAGCATCGATCTCGCCTATCGCACCCTATACGCCGAGCTTGTGCAACGCGGCCTCGACGCCTCCTTCGAGACCGATTTCTCGACGGCCGGCAATTTCGTGCGCGTGCCTGTGAAAGGCCGTGACTACTGGTATTTCGAGGAGACGCGACCGGAAAAGTCCAGGCGCTATGTCGGCCCGGCCGAGAATCCAGAGATCGCCAAGCGGGTCGCAGCCTTCAGGCAGATCAAGGACGATCTGAGGAGCCGCCGCAAGCTGATCTCCACCCTTACGCGCGACACCGGCCTGGCGGCGCCCGATCCGTTCACCGGCGATGTCGTCGAGGCGTTGGAGAAGGCCGGGCTCTTCCGGTTGCGCGCGGTTCTCATCGGCACCGTCGCCTTCCAAACCTATGCCGGGTATCTAGGCGTCAAGCTGCCTGGAGCCGCGCTGCAGACCGGAGATGCCGACTTCGCCCAGTTCCACTCCGTCTCGGCCGAGGTCGACGACAGCATGCCGCCGATTATCGAGGTGCTGAAAGCGATCGACCCGACATTCAGGCAGATCCCGCACCGGGCCGATGCCGCGCGCACGACGCAGTTCGAGAACGCCTCTCGTTACCGGATCGAATTCCTCACCCCGAACCGCGGCAGCGACGACCATGCCGACCACGCAAGCCCGATGCCGCCGCTCGGTGGCGCCTCGGCGCAACCCTTGTGCTTCCTCGATTTCCTGATCCGCGAGCCGGTCAGGACAGTGCTATTGCATCGTTCCGGTGTGCCGGTGCTTGTCCCCCGCCTGAGCGCTTCGCCGTCCAAGCTGATCGTCGCGGCACGTCGCGAACGAAGCGCTGCCGCGAAGCGGGAAAAGGACCTGCATCAAGCGGGCCTGCTGGTCGAGGCGCTCGACGTCACGCGTCGGCGGAACGATCTCGCCCATGCCTTCGCGGAAGCGTGGGAACGGGGCGATGCCTGGCGTGAGGCGCTGCGCAAAGGCCTGCAATTGCTTCAGCCGGACAGGCGCGAGATGGTGGACCTGATCCTAGGCAAAACGCTCGACGAAGCGCAAATCGACCTCGAAGGTTTCACGACGCGGCCCAAGTGAACTATCGTTCAAATTGTACGAAGCTCGCTTGACTACTTTTCGTACATTAAGTACGATAATTCCCTTCCTTTGAGGGGAACTTGCTTGAACACCGCGAACCATGCCGCTTTCGCCGATCTCTCCCGCCCAATTCTGTCGCCACTGCCGCTCAAGGAGCGCGAGCGCCTGGCCGGCGCCTGGCGCATGGCCAGCCAGGACATCGCCGACGACATCCGCTTCATCCGGCAATACCTCAAGGTGATCGCCGAAGGGACCAGCGACTTTCCACCGGCACGCTGGTGCACGGCCGCGCCTATGTCGAGGCCTGCGCCGCCTGGCTGCCGGAGACTGTGGCGCGGTATCTGAGGAACCTCAGGCTCATCAGCGAATGCGAAAGCGCGATGATTGCGGCCAGCGTGCCCTTTGCAAAGGCGAGCGATGCCTGGGAGTGAGCATTCTCCCCCTTGTCCCCCTTACAACGGGAGTAGGGAAAAGAACGCCGGCGCCGCCCCAAAAACGCGAACAATCATGCCCTCTGCAACCTTCGGCTCTGCGCCTTCGGAAATGCATCGTTTCACACAATTGCCAATTGGTGGACGCCTGCGAGCGGCCGGGCGTTTAATTCCTCTCGGGCGAAGGAGGACATAGTCGCGTACCAGGGAGGAACTCGTTTGATGGACCAGCAAATCGACATCGGCATACTACCCGACGATCAGCCTTACGAAGTCACCTCATTTGCCAGGAAGCATGGCCTGACGATCCCGGTCGCGGACGCGGTGCTTTTTGCGAAGGGTCCGTCGCCATCGCGGGCTGCCTGCGATACGGCAGCGATGGCATTCCTCTGCGCGGTTGCCCAGTATGCCAGGAAGCAAGGCGCGCGGTAGCCGTTCGGCGCCCCTCCCTTCTCCCCCTTTTTGGTAGAAGGCACGCCTCGCGAAGCTCGGCCGGATGCGAGTGTTGGAGGGAATGAGGCTGGCATTTTCAAGCATATCGCCAAGCTGGAATAGCCCTCATCCGTCTCGGCGCTTCGCGCCGATCCACCTTCTCCCGCAAGGGGAGAAGGTGGCGTACACCTACAGGCGAACTGCTGCCCCGCATTGCCGCCGACGACGCTGCCGGAAAAGGCAATGCCGAGCGTGGCGGTCAGCCTGCCGCCGTGGGCGAAGCTCAGCACCGCAGCGCCGGTGACGCCGAAGGTTCGGCGTTCGCCGGCATTGCCCTAGTTGACGCGCAGGCCGAAATGCTCGCCCTGGACGAGATCCGGTTCTGCAAGGGCGGCCGAGATCGAAGCGTTCGTGGGCGCCATGTCTATTAATAGTCTCTAATTAAAGATTGGATACGCTCCGCCAAGTACTACGCCGCGAACGCATGGCGTGCGTCCGCGCGCAAGGGACCTCTCGTCATGGATGACAGCGGGCCGGCGGCGCGTGGGCCGCCTGAAATCAGGCCTTGGCTTTCGGCTTGGCGGGAGCCTTTGCCTTGGCCGGGGCCTTGGCGGGCTTTTCCGCCTTCGCCGCCTTTGGCTTGGCGGCCTTGGCGGCGGCCGCCTTTTTCGGCGCGGCCTTGGCCTTTGGCTTCGCGGCTCCATCGATCTCGGCGGTCGCCTGGTCCCAGTGCTCCATATGCGCGCCTTCCGGCCGGCCTGCCCGTTCCCAAATCTCATGCGCCCGCCGGCGAATGCGTTCCTGCCTGTCGTCCGTCACTGTCGCCTCCTTTAAATGGGGCCGTTCCCCGACGGAAACATTAGCCGAATTTTCCGGTGGCGTCTTGCGCATCGACGCATGAAGGCCTGAACTTCGGGCAGCGATTTCTTCAGTGCTCGACGGCGATAACGGCGACGCCCAGATGCGCTGCCTTTTTTGTGATCAATCCGGCCAAATCGGCATCAGAGCGCTCGGTCCCGGTGCGCTCGCGCAGAATGGCGATCGCATCCTTCATCGACAGCAGGCCGGTGCAATGCTCGGCGAGAAGCTTGTCAACGTTTTTGGCGATGTCAGGTGATTCGACATGGGGATGGTGCATAGCTGCGACTCCTTTCTAGGAGCCGGCATCCCCCCGCCTATGGCGGGAGGATCGGGGCTCGTAAGCACAAAGATTACTCGATAACCTGTATCACTCTGCGTGTGCCAGGGTCGACAAGAACCGTATGGTCGTTGACGACAGTGTACCTGTACTGAACGTCCGGCACCGTCTGCAATTCAACCGTATCCGGCACCGTGGAGCCTATGCCGAGCTCGAGGCCTAGAATATTGACCGAGGCCACAGGATGCTTGTGGACATATTCCTTCACAACGGTCTGCTGCTCAGGGGTGACGATCACCTCGTCCGCAGCCGCAAAGCCGATACCGGCCATCAGAGCCAGGCCGGCGACAGCAGGAATGAGGGTGGTTTTCATCATAAGTCTCCTGTTGCGTTGGCGAGCTCCGCACCGCCTCCGCCTGAGCGGAAACATCGGCAGATCGAACATAGGAGCTCGCGGGGCAAACGCCTGCGGAAGGCTGTTGTTCCCTCCGCGGCGGCTAATTGATTTTTCTCGGCGGGAACCGCCGGGGCGACTTCGCATTGTTTGAATTGAACAATTCGACAAGCGGAAGGCCCGCCATGAATGAAGTTCACGTCACAAGCGACATGCCACTGCGCACGCCGGTGGCGATCGCAGTCGGGGCTGGGTTCAAGCGCGAGATCGCCTCCCTGGGGGCGATGCAGAATTTCCTCAAGGAATGGCCGGAGGCGATGCGGGGCGACTGTCATGCCGCGGCGATGCAGGCCTGCGAGGCGGCATGGGCTGGAGGGATAAAACTAGGGGCAGCACGGCAGGCCTTCCTCGCCTTCGCGGAGAAGGCCGGCATCCTGTGGACCGGCGTCGACCCGGTGACGGCGCTGCGCGAGGCCAAGATCAGGCGCGGCAGGATCAGGCGCGCAGGTCAGCAGCAGTCGCGTCGGCAATGGCCGCTGGCGTGACGGACGAGCTTTGGAAGATCGCAGATATCATTGCGCCCGTTAGGGAAACCGGAAAGCCTGCCGTGCGCGGTCCCTGCAAAAGCGCGCGATAGAGGCTGAATAGCCCGGCTTGCTTTCTAGGCGACACAGGATTGCAAGCCGCACTACCCAGCAAGGCCAGTTTTACGGCAGCCTACCCTTTCAAGCTCTATCGATAGCTCATGAGCGTCGATTATGCCCTGTCCGAAAGGCTCATCACCTTGAGCGCGATCTGGCTTTCGATCGATCGAGGAGGCCGCTCGGTTTGGTTGTGCGCGGCAACCCGGCGCTGTTCGATCGGCGGGCGTCCGACCAAAGGCTTTGCCGGCACTGGTGCGGCGCCCGCGCATCGCCGCTTACTGCCGCCCACGCGCTGGACGGCAGCCGGCCGACATCGGATGGCGGGGGAAGGCTACTGTCGGTTAGGCGACGATTCGCTGAGTGCCTCGGTGACGAAGGATGCGGCAATCAGGTCGTCCGCATCGATGCGTAGGGAGCCCTCGCCGCCCCCCATGATGGCCGCGACCTTTTGAAAGGTCTTCATTTCGTGTTCGGTGATCCGGGCGTCCCGCATCCTGGCCCTGAGATCGGCTACGCGCATCCCGAGCGAGCGGGATGTTCCGATTTCTCGTTTCGACATGTTGGTCAGTCCTCCTCCCCCAGCCCATGCCTGTTTGCCGCCGCCCGAATCCGCATCTGCATCATGCCAATGGCTTATGTTGCTTATGAGGCAACGCGGACCCAGAGGCGGCAACGCGCACCCGGACGGAAGGTTCCGTTAGCGTATGGTAACAAAATAATACTGGGTTATGACCCGCCGGTCGCAACGCGCGCGACGGGTCATTTCGGTTTGCCGGCCGACATTAGCGGCCGTTTTTACTGAAGCACCTCGACGATTCTGCGGGTGCCGGGGTCGACAATGACCGTCTGGTTATCGACGACGACGTAGCGATATTTGACGCTCGGCACTTCATGTAGCTCGACCGTGTCCGGAAGGGTGCTGCCGACGCTCAGCTCGACGCCCGGAACCTTTATCGAGGCCAGCGGCTGCTTGTGCACATATTCGCGGATCACCGTCTCCTGCTCAGGCTGGATGATGACGTCCTGGGCGGCCGCGGCGCCCACACCGGCGAGAAGCAGTAGACCCGCGGCGGCTGTGGTCAGGTGCATTTTCATGATCGTCTCCTTTTGCGGATAAGTCGCCTCCTCCGCTGCGCCTGCGATTTTTCACAGCCGGTCGGCTCTGGCCAAACGCCGGTGACCGCGCCTTGTTCCTGCAAAAATTTCGGGCGCGCTCTCCCATAACGTCATCGCGGCTTCGCAAAACATTTCGGAACAATGCTTTTCAGCCCGGGTTATCCGAGTGAAGGGACCGGCTTTCCGAGGAGGAATCCAATGAAGTATCTGCTTATCACGAGCATGATCGCGCTCGGCGTCGGTTGCGGCGCCGCGATGGCGCAGACTGAGTCCGCACAGCCGAGCGGCGACAACAACTGTGTCGCCGGCCAGGCCGACTGTCAGAAGGGTGGCAAGGCTGGCGAGCAGGCCCAGGGCAAGATGAAGATGAAGACCGAGCAGAATGCCCAGGGCAAGGCTGGCGCCAACAGCGAGGAACAGGCTCAAGGCAAGGCCAAGGTGCAGACCAATGAGCAGGCTCAGGGCAAGACCAAGATGAAGACCGAAGAGCAGGCCCAGGGCCAGGCCGGCACCAACACCGAAGAGCAGGCTCAGGGTACGGCCAAGTGCAAGACCGGCATGGCTAACTGCCCGAAGGGCACAAAGGAACAGGCCCAGGGCAAGACCAAGATGAAGACCACTGAGCAGAATGCTCAGGGCAAGACCGGCACGACCACCGAGCAGAATGCCCAGAGCAAGACCGGTACAGCCACCGAGCAAAACGCCCAGGGCACGACCAAGATGCAGACCCAGCAGAAAGCCCAGGGCAAGACCGGTACCACCACCGAGCAGAACGCTCAGGGTACCAACGTCCAGACCGATCAGAACAAGACGGCATCGATCGCCAATGTGACGGTCGAGCAGAAGACGCAGATCACGCAGATCATCCACGAGACCCACGTCCAGCCGGTTGCGAGGGTCGACTTCGACATCTCGGTCGGCGTGGAGATTCCGCGGCATAAGATCCGCCTGCATCGAGTGCCGGCCCGCATCGTCAAGATCGTCCCGGCCTATGAGGACTTCGACTACTTCGTGCTGGCCGACGGACGCATCATCATCGTCGATCCGGACACCTACGAGATCGTGGCGATCCTGGAGGCCTGATCCGGACAGCATTTCCGCCAGGAGGAGGCCCGCCGCGCCGCAAGGCATGGCGGGTCATTTTTCGCGGCGCGGAATTCGCAATGGAACAGGCTTCATAGATCCAAACCCCACCGCCTTCGCAAGAAAGCAGCGGGGGTTGGCCTCCCGCCGATGAAGGGACGTTCTCGGCGGTCGTGCGGGGATTGCGGGATGGTTGAGACTCTAGGCGCGTCGCGCTGAAGCGAATTCAGGCGACGCGCTTTAAGGCTTTGTTTTGATGCATGTCGTTCTCACAAAACCGCTGCGCACTTTTGGGCGACATTAGCCGAGCAGGATTCCGGCAGCCGCGAAGACGATGCAGAGGCCGAAAACAGGCGCGAGAAGCCACCGCGCCTCATAGACGCTGCGGTCCATCAGTTCCTCCTGATTAACGTGATGGAAGGGAACGGATCGGCCTCGGCTTGGTTCCTGTGTCGGAGGTCCCGGACCGCAGGTCCCGACGGCACTAAGACCTATGGCCGGGAGGCTCCCTGAAGTCTTGCGATCCACCCGGAAAAAGTGCAAGGGTCGGGACGGGTAGAGAAATGGGCGAGATCGTCGGGACCGGATGCGGTCACGGCGCTCGGTTGGGCAAATGTATTTTCCGCAGTTTCTTGTGGGAATGACGGCAACGCTCCTGGTGGTCCTCGGATGGACCTACGCGTCCACCGGGTCGGTCTGGGAGTCGCTGGGCTGGACGTTCCTGGCAGGCGTGGTGCTGCAGGCAGGCTACTTCGTGGCCGTGCTGTGGCTTGTGCAAATAGAAAGCCGGGTGACGGACGAGAGCAAGGCGACCGACGCCGGCGCCCCCGCCAAGCTGCCAGGCCCGTTCGAGCGGGACGGCATCGTCTACGCGCTGATCTCGCGGCTGTTCCCGAAGCTGCTGCCGTAGCGATCGTCCGCCTCAGAGTTCGGCCGAAACGCCATCGCTTCGTCATCCTGGAGCGAAGCGACGCGGCGCAGACCCCAGACCCTTACATCAGAATGCGGCTACGGTGCAGAATTCTGCGCCGCGGCGCTCTTCGGCTAAGGTAACGGCATGGAGGGTGTCCGCGACGGAGCTTCGCTCCTGCTCCGCCTCGGATGACGACGGCCGGATGCCACGCTTAACTCCAGACGTCGTGGCGGCTCTACCGAAGCAACGGCGGATAGGTGCACCCGAACCGAAAGCGCGTCGTGCCGAAACGAGTTCGGACGACGCGCTTGCCGGCGCGGCGCTATGCTGGTCAGCGCGCTGGGGCGGCCGTGGCCGAGCGCACCGTCTCCGTTGACGAGAAGACGACGAAGCCAAAGACCAGCACCGCGGCGGCGACGATCAACGAGCCTATCGCCACGACCGGCTCGATCTCCGGACGGCCCGCCGCCAGCATCCAGTAGAGCGCCGGCAGCATGATCACGATGCCGACCGTATAGAGGCCGTAATGGATCATGGCGATGCGGCGCTCGGCCTTGGCCGGATTGAGCGCGTAGTAACCGCCGAAGATCGCGCTGGTGACCCAGCCGAGAAGGTTGATGTGGGCATGCGCCGGGAAGGCGCCGTGATCGCCCGAAATCGCCATCTGCAGCCCGGCAGCTATGCCCAGAATGAGAAAGACGATGGCCGTCTTGAAGAAAAGTTCGGAAACCCGTGGCATGTTGCTGTCCTCCCAATGCCCAGTGAAACCCTCACCCCCGAAGTCTACACGCCGCAAGGCATATTAGCCACGACGCACTGAGGGCGAAGGCGGGTTTTGGTGTGGATGAACCATTCAACGCCGGCGGAACAGCGCCCCCCTTGTGCCCTGGCGGGCATCTCCCCCACAAGGTACGGCTGAGCAAGCCCTCGCCGGAGCAAAACTCGACCAGCAGCCCGCCCGGCGCGGCAGGGATAAGGTCGGCGATCATGTCGATCTGGCGTTCGCGTTCGGGAACGAAATAGCGCCCATAGTCGAGAAAACTGCGGGAATTGTTCTCGTTCCAGTGCTGCGCGCCTTGCATGTCCGCCATGATGTGCTCCTTCCTTTTCGGCCATGCTGCCCGAAGCCCCGTCTGCCGGCGTGATGCCCGGCTGAAATTCGGCTGAAATCGGCGTGAGGCGGCGGACCGCCGATCCCAGGCCTACAAGGGGAGATCGATGTCACCAACGAAAATGCCGCCGGGCTAAGGCCCGGCGGCATGGCAGTTCACCTTCTGGGAGGTTACGATCGCCTTACGGCGTGGATGTCGCCGCGGCGGCCTGGTCGATCTTGCCGGCCAGCACGCCCTTGGCCCAGTCCGTCACCTCCTGGTCGACCGGCTTGTTGGCCATGTCCTGCAGGGCGGCGTCGAGCGAGGCATCATCGGGGGCAGGTGTATTGTCAACCGCGGCCTGTGCATCCGCGACCGCTTGGGTGTCATCGGCGATTGCCGTGTTCTGCGCGTCGATCTGCGCCTGCACGTCGGCGATCTGCGCGTCGAGAGCCGCCTGCTGTTCGGGCGTGAAGCCGGTTGTGTCAGTCGCATTCAGGTCGGCGAGCTGCTGATTGAGCCCGTCAAGCGTGGCCTGGTCGGCGGCCAGCTTGGCGTTCGCCGCGTCGAGCTTGGCCTGCGCGTTCTTGGCCGCAGCCGCCTGCGTCACATAAGCCTGGACGCCTGCGAACTTCTTGCTCTTGGAATTCATGTAGGCGTTGATGTTGCGCTGGAGCGAGTTCAGCCGGCCAAGCTTGGCATGGATGTTCTTTTCCTTGGGCGTCGCGGCCGTTTCATCCGTGATGTCGTCGGTCGTGTCGTCCTGCGACTTCGCCACCTGGCCCGGAGCCGATGCCTTGCCGTGCGAGGCGCTGCTGTTGCCCTTGCCGCCGCCGTTGCCACCACCGTTACCGCCGCCATTGCCGTTGCCGCCGCCATGATTGCCGCCGCCATGGCCGCCACCGTTGCCACCGGCCCCGGCAAGCGCCGGAGCAGCCGCGAGCGCCAGAATGGCCAGTGAAGCCAGAAGTGTCTTTCGGATCGTCATCGTGTTTCTCCGCAGGTGAATCGCCACCACTGCCCAACCGCTAGGCTGCCTCATATGAGAATTCCCTAACGGCTTGGAGTAACTTTTAGACAAATACCGTCGCGACAAGGGAGCAAACCAGGGAAACAATCCCGGCATCGACCGAGACTCTACATTAACCTGTTGAAATTGTTACGTAAAAAAAAGGACTGGTGCTAAGTACACCCTACGAAACAATGAAGGCCCATGCCCCATCGGACCATGGGCCCAACGCACTGCAGCCTGCGTCGGTCAAGCAAGGCGAGATCCTTGTTTATGCATTGGTTTTCGCAATAAGGGCCGCGCCGGTTTCGAGCGACGGACAGGAGAGGCGCTGGCGCCAGAGCGCGCGGGCGCGCAAACGGTTGTCTTCGCGCAATCCAGGGACGGCCGCCGTTATATACTAATCTATATCTTCCCCGAACCTGCTCTTTGCTTCGTGCGATTCCGGGTGGAAAGCCGCTCACACTTTTGCTGGAACTGCTCTAGCTGCCGATCAGCGGCACGTTAACGGTGGTGGAGTAGTTGATCGGAAAATCGCTGAAATACGGGAAGCTGATGACAAAGGCGTAGCTGGCGTTGACATGCGCCATCTTGAAGCCGCCGCTCGGCGGATCGGTGGTGATCGTGACATTGACGTCCTTCAGGCCGAGCGCCTGCAGCCTCTTTGTCGCGATTGCCTGGATCTGGGCCTGGGTCATCGTGTTGTCGAGCTGCAGCGAGCGCGCGGAGGCCTCCAGCGCGTAGCGCACGCTGGACTCGCTGTTCATCGACCAGCCGAAGGCGAAGATGCCGAACAGGAGCATGATCAGGAAAGGTACGATCAGCGCGAATTCAATCGCGGCTCCGCCGGAGGCATTGCCGGCAAACGCCTTCACTCTCTGTCTAGCGGACACGGATCACCTGCTGATGGCCGAGCGCGGTGTTGTTTGGGAAGGGGCCGAAGGTGAAAGGCGGAACCCAGGTGCCCGACGCCTGGATCTGGACGAAGACCGAGGGCAACTTCTGGCCCGTGCAGATGGTGGTCGAAGTGACCACGGTCGTACCGCACTTGTAGGTGCGGGTCACCGCGATCGCGGCATCGGCAGGTTTCTTCTCCCAGCTCGCGAGCGCGGCGGCCTGGACGGCAGTATCGTCGCTCGCGCCGGCCAGCAGCAGGTTTGCCGCCGTCTTCACGCCGGCGCGCATCGCCATCGAGCTGGTGACATAGGACCAGCCATCGGCGATGCCGAAGAGCGCGGTGCACAGCACCGGCAGCACCAGCGCGAATTCCACAGCGGCGGCGCCGGAGCGGTTCTTGCGGAAGCGGATCGCGAATGGTCCCATGCCGCTACTCGACGATCGCAATCGACGGGGCCGCCGGGAGGTTCTTCATCCCGAGGCTGGTGCAGTCCTGATTGATGGTCGAATTGCCCGACCACTGGATCGTGTCGGCAACGACCTGCGTGCAGCCGTTGACGCCGGAGAAATTGCCAAGATAGTTGACCTGCTGCCTGGGGAAGTAGATGGCCCCGGTCAAAAGCGAGTCCGCGGTGCCGTTGAAGGTGCTCTGCGCCGTGGTCCCCGTTCTGTCGCCGTAGAACAGCACGCCGGAATAGGTGCCCGAGGTCGGCGCGCTCAGCGTCACCGTGGCGTTGCCGTTCATGCTGACAGTGTTGCTGCCGGCCATGTAGATGGTCACGCCGGTGCAGGGTGTGGCGCAGGTGACGACCGCACCGGCGTTGATCTTGAAATCGCCCTGCACGACATAGGTACCGGAAGAAAGCGCGACATTGCCCTTGAGGTCCATGCCGTTGCAGTAGGTGCCGGCCTGGAGTGTTTGCGACGTTTTGCTGCCGTTGACTTTCGAGCACTGGCTCGAGGCCGCGGGCGTCGGCAGGCTGGAGAACGGATCGGCCACAGGCAAGGACTTGGTAATCGGAGACTTACAGACCGTGGTGACTGGATTGTTGAGCACCATGCCGCCGACCGAAACCAGGCAGTCGGCTTTGAGCGACGCCGAGCCCTGGGTCTTGATGGCATCGTCGGCGATAGAATTCGACGCGATGACGCAGCCGCTGAGCTTGACGGTGGTGCTGCCGGAGAAGAGCACCGCCTGCGAGGCCGACGGATTGAGCGCCTCCATGCAGCCATAGGCGCCATCGGTGATCAGCGCCACCGCCCTCGCCTGCTCCGGCACCTTGCTCTGACTGAAGATGGAGGTGAACACCCGGTCCAGGTTCTGGTTGAGGATCACCTCGACCGCCTTGTTGGCCGTGTTCGGTCCCGAGGTGGGCGGGGTGTGGACAACTATGGTGCCGGTACCCAGCCCGTTATCGGTCGCCGACTGGGTGGCGGCCGTCGTGATCGCCGCGGTGTCGGATCCCGCGATCTTCTCCAGCGCGCCGGCATAGGCGGAGGCGTCAGCCGTCGCCTGCAGCTTCAGGCTCGAATAGTACCAGTAGGAGGTCTCGACGCCGAGCCCCGCCCCGCCGACGACAATGGGCAAGGTGAGCGCGAAGATGATGGCGACATTGCCGCCCTCGCCGCTTCGCAGGCGACGGCAAACGAAATACCTGAAGATTAGACCGAATGAGGCCATGGCCGAGCGCGCCCAAGCTATCCCAGCCATCACGTTCAGCACCCGGCAATAAACGAATGGCTAATTTTTTTCCTCGACTTGCGATTTTCAGACCCCTGAGCGCGTATTTACCGCCCTGCGCCGCAGTCACTCAGACTTAGGTCCCAATCCACGTAAGACCTAAGGTCAAGATACGGATAAATCAGCGATTTTAGCATTTGCTGCATTTTATCTTTTTCGGAAATCGGTCGTAGAGGCGGCTGGGGTATTTCTTCGTGGTTTCCGGCGAGGGCGCTGCCATGATTAGACGGTTCTGGGCTTCGACGCGCGGCAATTTCGCGCTGGCGACCGCGATCGCCATGGTGCCGCTGATGCTCGTCGTGGCCGGCGCCGTCGACGTGGTGGGCACAAGCGACGACGCCGCGCAACTGCAGAACTCGCTGGACGCGGCAGGACTCGCGGTGGGCACGAAGTACCAGCCGAGCATGTCGTCCGGCGATGTGCGGCAGCTCGGCCTGACTTTCTTCGCGGCCAATATGAGCGCCGCCGACGCCGGGGAATATTCGGGCAGCCTCGACGCCTTTCAGGCAACGGCCAGCGGCGATCCCAGCGCCTACACCATCTCGCTGTCGTCCAGCATCAACCGCCCGGCTTTCGTCAGCGGCGCGCCCGCCTGGCAAGCGATCCGCTCCGCCTCCGTGAAGGTCAAGCCCGGAGCGCAGGCGTGCGTGCTCGCGCTCGATCCGCATGTGGGCTCTGCCGTCAACCTGCAGGGCTCGACCAATGTCGCGATGAACGGCTGCGTGATCGCCGCCAACTCGGACGCGGCTGCCGCCGTCAACCGCGGCGGCTCTGCGATCGTCAGCGCCGCATGCGTCTCGACGGTCGGCTCGACCTCGGGAATGACGCCGCCCAACGCCACACTTTCGTGCGGCGCGCCGCTCGAAAACCAATACGCGTCCTTCGATCCGCTGGCCAACGTCACCCCGCCTCCCTACGGGCTTTGCCAGTCGATGCCCAATGGCAAGACGATCACGCTGTCGCCCGGCACCTATTGCGACAAGACCTGGTCGGGAAAGATCACGCTCAGCCCGGGCACCTACATCCTGCGCAACGTCACCATAAAGCCCGGCGGCAATGGCAGCCTCACCGGCCAGGACGTGACGATCTTCCTGATGGAAGGCTCGCAGATCTACATCAACGCCAATGAACAGGTGAATCTCTCCCCGCCGACCAGCGGTCCTTATGCCGGCATCACCATCTTCCAGGATCACGGCAACATACAAGCGCTGACGCTGAACGGCGGGGCCGGCTCGCTGGTGAGCGGCTTCATCTACGCGCCTGACGGGCCGATTTCCTACGCCGGCAATTCCGATATGAACGCGCAAGGCAGTTGCCTGCGGCTGGTCGGCAAAACTGTCGAAATGACCGGGAACTCGGCGGTGAAGTCGGACTGCGCGGCCGAGCTCGGCAACCGCGAGATGTATGCCGGCAGGATGATCACGCTGGTGAAGTGAGATGGCGGGGGCGCCACTCTCCCCGTTGAGGGGAGATGGCCAGAGGGGGTCGTCTCACTTCGAGGCGACCCCCTCTGCCGCCTTTGGCGACGAGGCGTAGATCACAGTTCGCCGACGATATCGGCACCCGCCTGTTCGTCGAAGAGCACCGCGCACCCGCGCTCCAGCGCCACCTGGCTCAAGGCATTCGCAGCGTCTTCGTCCGACGAGACGAAGTCGCCGGTCAAGACACGCAGTTCCTCGACGGCTCTCGACATCGAGACGAGGCGCCCGGCCGCGCGGTCGCTCGCGCAGGCATCGACGACGCAGATAAGATCGATGAGTTCGAAGCTGTCCATGGCGGCCTCCGCCCGCAGCATCCCTTCGTGGGAATCAACGGCGTGGCGGGCGGCGGGTTCCGCTTGGAGTCGTTGCGGTCACGATTTCGACGACGGCCTGGGCGGCGCGCGCTTGAGATCGAAGCGGAGCGGCAGGCAAGGCTCGAAGCAGGCGCCGCGCTCGGAGCCGGTCGTGGTCGCATCGACCGTGAATGGGACCACGATCTCGGCCCGGCGTTCCGGCCAGAGCGGTCTGCCGAAGGCGAGGAAGACGCCGGCGCCGCGCACTTTTCCTGGAATTGCTGATAGAGGTGCCCGCCACATCGCAGGAGATGGCGGGCCCTCCGTTGTCAGCCGCCGATGAAGGGACTTTGCTCGACGGCCTGTGAAGCAATGAATGGCCGGCGCACTTGTTTCCAGAAATCCGGCCGCTCGGGCCTCTGCGTTGCAAGGTAAGACTTCAGTCCCACCGCGCCTGGACCGTAGCCCGAACCGCTCGCTTGGCTCTGCCCGCCGGCGGCGGTCGATCGTTTCGACCAGGCGCAACCAGTTGCCCGGCAGCGCGTTCGTCGAATGGCTACTCCAGCTTCGGCCCGCGCACTCCTTTGGAAGACGCGGGCCCTTTTTTCGCGCCGGGGGCCGCTCAGTCGTCCATTTCCATTGGCTGATGGCCCGGCCTTTGATGCCAGACGACCTGGCGAAAATCCGTCAGTTCGACGACTTGCTCGCAGACCGGACAGATATAGTTGTCGCAACACTGGCGAAGCGCCGGCGGGGTGCGGCGCCCTGACGCGAGCGGCGGACGGGTTTCCGTTTTGACAGCCTGATGAAGCATCGGTTTCCTCCCTTTTTTAGTTTGATTGCCTCCGGCCTAGCTGTCCCCGCCACGGCTTCGCCCGCCGAGCATGCGGCGCGCATTTGAGCGAGCTCGAAATTGTCCGGGTTGGGGATCGCGACGGCGGCGACGAGATCGTCCGGACAGGTTGCCGAGGATTCATCGAATTCTCCCTTTTGGGGCGAGAACGGATGGTCCCTCAACCATCGTCGTGCCAACGCTTGGAACAGCAAATCACCGGCATGTCGTGCCTGCAATAGCCGTTGCGTGGCAAAATCGATTTCCTGCCGCGCCCGGCAATTAAATTAGCAGTCACTCAATAAAAGGCGTATGAAACAGACGGCGGTCACCGACGACCGCGCGTCAGGCTCCGCTTGGAAGATGGGAGGATGCCATGGCCGAAGCGCCAATGAACGTCACCAAACTCGAATCCAAGTCGCACAACGATCCCGACGAGGTCCGCTCGCCCGCCAAGACGCGCGTCGAAGTGGTGCGGCTGCCGGGCTACACGATCGGGCGGCTCAACATGGAGCCGGGCTGGAAATGGTCCGAATGCGTGAAGCCAGTGGTCAAGACCGAAAGCTGCCAGGTCTCGCATGTCGGCTACGTCGTGTCCGGGACCATCACCGTGCGCATGAACGACGGGACGCAGAAGACCTTCGAGGCCGGCACGTCCTACACAATTCCGCCCGGCCATGACGCTTGGGTGGAAGGCAATCAGCCGTTCCAGTGCATCGAAGTGCTCAGCGCCGAGCAATACGCCAAACCGGCATAGCAACCGCCGATCTCCCCTCGACGGGGATTATCCGCGCAACCACCTCCGAACGCCTCGGTTGCACGAGGTTGTAAACGTTCTCATGTCCAGCGCGGCGGCTTGACAAGAGACTGGTTTTGTTCTCTTTATGTTCCAGCAAACACCTCATACAAAAGTTCTTACTAATGCTGCGGCGCGGTATCGGCCGGAGATGGGAGCGCGCGATGCCCGCCATGAACGCCGCGTCATCCGCCACCATCCTGCATGCCGATCTCGACGCCTTCTACGCCTCGGTCGAGCAGTTGCTCGACCCGTCGCTGCGCGGCAAGCCGATCGCGGTCGGCGGCGGCGTGGTGCTCGCCGCCTCCTATGAGGCGAAGGTCTTTGGCGTGCGCGGCGGCATGCCCGGCCGCAAGGCGCGCGAGCTTTGCCCGCAGCTCATCTTCGTCGGCGGGCGCTTCAGCGAATACCAGCGTCTCGGCGACGCCGCGATCAAGGTGCTCGACGATTTCACGCCGCTGGTCGAGCGCATCTCGATCGACGAGGCCTTCGCCGATGTCGCCGGCTGCACGCATCTGTTCGGACCGCCGGAGGAGATCGCCAGGAAAATCCGCAGCCGCGTGAAGGCCGAGCTCGGCTTGCCGATCTCGATCGGCATGGCGCGGACGAAGCATCTCGCCAAGATCGCCTCGCAGGTGGCCAAACCCGACGGGCTGGTGGTGGTCGAGCCCGGCACCGAGCTGTCCTTCCTGCACGATTTACCGGTCTCGCTGATGTGGGGCGTCGGTCCGGCGACCAAGGCCAGGCTCGCCGAGATCGGCGTCGAGACCATCGGGCAGTTGGCGCGCACGCATAGCGGCGCGCTGGAGCGGCTGATCGGCCACGCCGCCGGCCAGAAGCTCGCGGCGCTCGCCTGGAACCGCGACCCGCGCCGGCTGGAGACGCATCGCCGCGCCCATTCCGCCGGCGCGCAATCGGCGCTCGGCCGCAAGCCGGCGCTGCCCAGCGTCTTCGTGCCGACGCTCCTGCATCTCGCCGACCGCGTCGCCAGCCGCCTGCGCGCCAAGGACCGGCCCGGCCGCACCGTGACGGTGCGCGTACGCTTCGCCGACATGCGCGCTGTCACCCGCTCGGTGACGCTGGAACAGCCAATCCAGGCCACGACGATGCTCGCCGAGATCGCGGAAGAGCTGGTGCGCGGCGTGCTCGCCACCCCATCCGGGGGAAAGGGAAATCTCGCTGCTGGCGATCTCGGTCTCGCATCTGGAAGAGCATGCCGAACTGCAGCTCGAGCTGCCGCTCGGCTTGGCGGATGAGAAGCTGAAGCCCGGCAGCCGCAAAGGCCTCGCCCGCTTCGGCGCCGACCGCGCGATCGACAAGATCCGCCGGCGCTTCGGCAAGGAGGCCGTCGGCTACGGCACCGTGGCGCTGGAAGCCGCGCGCTCGGTGCCGGATGCGTTCAGGGAGCTGGCGGAGAAGGAATTGTGAGGGAGGCTGGGGCGGAGCAACTGCCCAATCTCCCCACTTTGGGGACCCCTGCGAGGGAGGTGTCCGGTAGAACAGAGGCTTAGGAGCGCCGCCTATCGTCTTCGTCATCAACTCTGAGGAATCATGGCGTCCCGGAGCCTGGCATTTAGGGTGACGACGATCTTTCGCATGACG